>JAOZVI010000124.1 GCA_029938265.1 Flavobacteriaceae bacterium
TGCAGGAGTTAAAAAAATAGCTAAACCCCATTACAAATAATAATGAATAAATTAAATAAACTTCCAAAAAATGTTTCTCTTGTTTTAAGTGGCGGTGGCGTTAGAGGTGCAATGCATTTAGGTGTTATAAAAGCTTTAGAGGAGAATAACATTAAAATTGATGCAATTTCAGGTACCAGTATGGGCGCAATCATTGGCGTATTGTATTGTCAGGGAATTTCACCCGATATGATCTTAAAAATATTGACCAATAATTCATTTATCGATCTTTTTAAATACAATTGGGATAAAGGTGGCTTTTTAAGTATGAAAAGAATTAAAAGTATCTTTAAAAAACATATTCCACACAATGATTTTGATCAACTAAAAATTCCTTTTTACTGCTGTGCAACTAATCTAGATTCAGGAGAGTATGAAATTTTTAGTACAGGTGATTTACACAATTCAGTGATCGCTTCTGCATCTATTCCCATAGTTTTTAAACCAGCAAAGATCAATGATAAACTATATATTGATGGGGGTATTTTTAATAATCTGCCAATTCAACCACTAATTGAAAAAGGCTATAAAAATATTATTGGTGTACATGCTGATAATTATAAACATTCTGACAAGAATGATACATATACTGTTGCAGAAAAAGTTTTTGCCAACATACTCAAACACAATGTAAGGCCCAATCTAGCAAAATGTGATTATGTGATCGAACCTTTTTTAGAGAAGCATTACGGAACACTTGACTATAAAAAATTAAATGAATTATATGAAATTGGATATCGTGAAGGAAAGAAATTGATTGACCATTTTCAATCCAATTAATATTTTAAGATTGAAAACTGATAGTTTCAGATAAAATTAATAATTTTGTATAATCATTTTAAAGAACAGATATAATGAAAGATACAGCATTAACAAAAATACATGAAGCTTTAGGCGCTAAACTTGTTCCATTTGCAGGATACAATATGCCTGTACAATATGAAGGTATTAATATTGAACACGAAACCGTTAGAGAAGGTGTAGGTGTTTTTGATGTTTCTCATATGGGAGAATTTTTAATTGAAGGAGAAAATGCCTTGGATCTGATTCAAAAAGTTACCTCAAATGATGCTTCAAAATTGCAGATTGATGATGCTCAATACAGCTGTATGCCTAATGATAAGGGAGGTATTATTGATGATCTAATTGTTTATCGCATTAAGAAAAACACTTATTTATTAGTTGTAAATGCTTCAAATATTGAAAAAGACTGGAATTGGATTTCTTCCCATAATAGTTATGGTGCCGAAATGAAAGATCTATCTGAAAATTATTCTTTATTGGCTATTCAGGGTCCAAAAGCCATTGACGCAATGCAGAGTTTAACTTCTGTAGATTTAGCAACAATTCCGTTTTACAAATTTAGAGTTGCTGATTTTGCCGGAATTGAACATGTAATTATTTCAGCAACCGGTTATACTGGTAGTGGTGGCTTTGAGATCTATTGCAAAAATGATGAAGTAGAACAAGTATGGAATAAGGTTTTTGAAGCCGGTAAAGATTACGGTATCAAACCAATAGGACTAGCTGCAAGAGATACTTTACGCTTGGAAATGGGTTACTGTTTATACGGTAATGATATTGATGATACTACTTCACCTATTGAAGCAGGTTTGGGTTGGATCACTAAATTCACAAAAAGTTTTGTTAATTCTGATGCATTATTAAAACAAAAAGAAGAAGGTGTTACCCGCAGATTAAAAGCCTTTGAATTAGATAAAAGGGGAATACCAAGGCATGGTTATGATATCGTTAATGAGAATGGAACTAAAATTGGTTTTGTTACTTCTGGAACTATGAGTCCGAGTTTAAAAAAAGGAATTGGAATGGGTTATGTTGATACCGGTAACACTAAATTAGGTACAAAAATATTTATTCAAATCCGGAATAAACCTGTACCGGCAACTATAGTTAAATTACCTTTTTATAAAGGATAGGATGTTTGATATATAAAATTAAGTATCAAATTTTAAAACAATTAGTTAAATATTTTTTATAAAATCCGGATTATATTTCTCGGGATATTTCCCTTTAATATCTTTATAAAAATTATAAAAAACATTAAAATCTTTTTCTTTATTTCCTGTAAGATAATAAGGTTTTGAAATAATATATTTCTTATTTTCAAAATCAAAAGCATTCATAACAATCGGAATATTGGCTCCTTTTGCTATATAATAAAACCCTGTTTTCCATTTATCTGTTTTTTTTCTTGTTCCTTCAGGCGAAATTGCTAAAATAAATTCTTCTCTTTCATTGAAAACATCAATGATCGCTTGAACCAGATTATCACTTTTACTTCTGTCAACAGGAATACCACCTAAAGATTTAAAAATAAAACCATAAGGAGGTTTAAACAAAGATTTTTTACCAATAAAATTAATAGGTAAATTCAATGAAAATTTCATTAATGCACCCAATACAAAATCAATATTTGTAGTATGAGGAGCACCCATAATAATGAATTTCTTAAGATCTTTTGGATATCCACCTACAATCTTCCAGCCCATTAATGTATTTAATATAAACCTTGATAAATATTTCATATTTTTATTTAGTTTGATAAAACTAATTACTAATTTTTTGTAATATAGTAATTTAATACTTAAAAATTATTTATGAAAAATATCTGCTTAATTTTTTGTGTTTTTATCATAACTTTTTCAGGATTTTCTCAGACAAAAACTACCAAAGGTCCGGTCTTCAAAAATTTTGGAAATGTTTATAAAATTAAAAATCCCGACCTGTTATTAGAAAAGAATAAAGTTTATAAAATTATTTTTGATGTTTATACAGATGAGGATAATTTAAAAGAGATCAATCCAAATATAAATACTGTAGCCCGTTTTATAAATATGCATGCTCAAAACGGCATCAAACTTAAAGATATGGAAATCGTTTTAGTTTTACATGGCGATGCAATTAAAAATGCTTTAAATGATGTTTCTTTTAAGAAAAAATACAAATTAGAAAACCCTAATTCAAAACTACTTGCCGCTTTAAAAAAGGCAGATGTTAAAATTTATATATGTGCACAATCTTTAACTTATCAGGGATTTGACAAAAAAGATCTGTCAAAAAATGTTGAAATGTCTCTATCAGCATTAACAGCACTTGTATATTATCAAACGAAAGGTTACCAATTAATCACTTTTAACTAAAAAATATGAATGAAAATTTAATATATATCCTACCAGTTATCGCTTTAGTTATTGGCATAGTTTTAGCCTACTTTTTTACCAAGCTAAAATTTGAAAAAGTAACTACGGCTTTAAATGAAAGGATCAACGCTTTTGTTAATGATAAAGAAATTAAAGAACGATCAATTTCTGATCTAAAATTAAATATAGAATCGATTAGAAGTGAAAAAGAACTTACAAATATTGAACTGACCAAAAAGGTTTCAGATATTTCTAATTTACAAACCAAATTATCAGAGCAAAAAGAGGATGTAGAAAATCTGCAAATAAAATTTGCAAAAGATTTTGAAATTCTGGCAAATAAAATATTAGAGGAAAAATCAACGAAATTTACAGCTAAAAACAAAGAAAATATTGCTCAAATATTAAATCCTTTACAAGAAAAGATCCAGTCATTTGAGAAAAAAGTTGAAGATACTCATAAAGAAAGTATCGAAAAACAATCCGCTTTACGGGAACAGATCAAAGGATTAAAAGAACTCAATGAACAAATGAGCAAAGACGCTGTCAATTTGACTAAAGCTTTAAAGGGAGAGTCAAAAAAACAAGGTGACTGGGGTGAATTTCAATTGGAAACAATTCTTGAAAAATCAGGTTTACAGAAAGATATTCACTATTCAACTCAGGGTGGTTACAGAGATGAAAAAGAACAATTAAAAAAACCTGATTTTATCATAAATCTGCCTGACAACAAACACCTTATCATTGATTCAAAAGTATCGTTAGTTGGGTATGAAAAATATTTCAATTCTGAAACTGACAGTGATGAAACACTAGGTCTAAAAAATCATTTACAGAGTATTAAAAAACACATAAAAGATCTAAGTAGTAAAAATTATACTGAATTGTATAGCATAAACAGTCCGGATTATGTATTAATGTTTGTGCCTATTGAACCTGCTTTGATGTTGGCTTTACAAAATGATAGCAGTATCTATATAGAAGCCTTAGACAAAAATGTAGTATTGGTTTCTACTACCACGCTATTAGCAACTTTATCAACAGTAGCATCAATATGGAAACAAGATGACCAAAAACGTAATGTATTAGAAATTGCCCGTCAGGCAGGAGCTCTTTATGATAAATTTGAAGGATTAGTTCAAGATCTGTTAAAAATTGGAAAACAAATAAATGCTTCACAAGAAAATTACAAAAATGCTATGAACAAACTTACTGACGGTAAAGGTAATTTAATATCTCGTGTAGAAAATTTGAAAAAATTAGGTGCTAAAACCAAAAAAGCAATTCCAGGTTCTTTAATAGAAAGAGCAAAAGAAGAATAAAATAAACTAGATCAAATCATCTAAATTATTAACTGCAACAAAACGCTCAACATTAAACCCTTCGGCATGATCAGTACCAATTAATCTGCCAAGGTCTTGCGATCTATACGCAACACTTTCTAAAAAATTAATACTTGAGATCGGTGAAGAAGGTTCTTTACTTTTTGGATCATAAAATTGTGAACTATAAGCTTTTACAGCTTCTAATTTTATATTGATAAAACCTGAAACATCAACAACAAAATCTGGTTCTGAGTTTTTCCATTGGATATAATGATAAACATGTTTTGGCCTCCATGCATTTTGCCTTACACCATTATTTTCAGTTTCAACTTTTCTTAAACCCGATAAAAAACAAGCATCACTTACCAATTGACTTCCTTTTGAATGATCAATATGTCTGTCTTCTTTTGCATTACACAAAACAATATCAGGTTGATATTGCCTTATAATTTCAATGATCTTTAGTTGATGTTCTTTATCATTAACAAAAAAACCATCAGCAAAGCCTAAATTTTCTCTTATGGATACACCTAATATCTTAGCAGCTTTAAAGGCTTCTTTTTTACGAATTTCCACAGAACCACGGGTACCCAATTCACCCTTAGTCAGATCTAAAATGCCAACTTTTTTTCCTAAAGAAATTTCTTTTGCAATAGTAGCGCCACAGCCCAATTCTACATCATCAGGATGTGCTCCAATAGCTAAGATATCTAGTTTCATCAGTTTTTTTTGATTTTTTATAAATGTAGTGTAAAATTAACTATCGGGCAAGTTTACTTACTGCACTTTAAGCTTATTTACAATCTTCAGAATAGGTTGCTGTGGCATCTTTCTCCCAGTCATCATAAGCCCCTGCACCATTATTGGCATCTGTTTCATTATCTACTTCTATACAATATAGATCAGGATTATTTATTGCCTCAAAAGATGTGAAGTTAACATTATTGCCATTTCGTACATTTAAAAGATTCAACTGATTATTTGAGCATTTTAAGGATCTTAATGATGAATTATAACTAAGATCCAGACCACTAAGATTATTTTGGCTACAATTAATTGAAGACAAACTAACAGCTCCTGTTGTATTTATACTGTTAAGTTGATTATTTGAACAATTTAGGGAACTTAATAACGAATTATTACTAAGATCTAAACTAACAATTTGGTTATTGTCACAACTCAACCATTTAAGAGTGGGTACTTTTGACAGATCCAAAGTGGTAAGTTGATTAGTATTACATTGTAATCCTAATCCATGTATGGAAGTACTATTCACTGTTAAACTCGTCAACTGGTTATCATAACATAAAATTTGCCTTAATTTTGTATTAAAACTCAGATCTAAACTTTCAAGCAAGTTATTTTGACATTCCAACATCACGAGTAATGTATTTTTACTGAGATCCAATGTGGCTAGTTTGTTATTTCTGCAGTTTAATGATTCTAAAACAGTATTCTGTGTAAGTATCAGTTCAGTCAAATTATTATCATCACATCCCAAAGATTTCAATTCAGTATTTTGACTGAGATCCAGTTGGTTCAAATGATTATCGGGACAAAACAAACTTTTTAAATGCTTGTTATTGCTAAAATCAAATTCAGATAATTGTGTACCACCAAAATACAATTCCTCCAATAAAAAATTCTGACTGATATCTAAAGATTTTAGTGCACTCCCACCACATTGAAGCTTGATCAATTTGCTGTTTTGACTAAAATCTAAATGACTAATTGTATTTGAAAAACAATATAATTCTTTTAACTCTAAATTTGAACTTAGATCTAATTCATAAAGTAAATTACTAGAACAATTTAACACATTAAGATGTGTATTTTTACTAAGATCTAATGAAGTAAGCAAATTATGATAACAATTTAATACTTCCAGATTTGTAAACTGCTCAATTCCGGTTAAATCCCTGATCTTGGCATATGAAACATCAAGTGTTTTTATTGCGGATAGATCAGAGTTTGAAATAAATCCATTTACCAGACCATCTGTGTCAATGCCCAAAACCAAAAGTTCCTTTTCAAAAAATGAATCAGTTACGGGAAACCCTGAAATATCATCATCAGAGCAACTTTGAATCAGTAAACCAATTGAAATAAAAAAGATTATTAATAATCTGAAATTCACTCTTTTTACAAATTCTTTCATAAACTCAGCACATCTATGATGGTAACAGCTTTTTTTGTCTTCTGATATATACTTCATTATC
>JAOZVI010000125.1 GCA_029938265.1 Flavobacteriaceae bacterium
GCAGTCTCGTACCTCTGAAAGCAAAAGAAGTAGTTGCAACCCTGGCTCTGTATGACGCTGAATCCCTGGCTCGTTTTTCAGCTAATATCACCCCTCTTTCACGGTCAATTTCAGATTCAAGCAATAATGCGCCCCTCGCATAATCAGCCATAACTTGAAGACCTTTTTCAATATCCTCTTTGGACCCGTCTGGTAAAATAAGATGGTACACGGTTTCATCATAACTTGTATGGGCATTGACATCGTTGCCAAACCCCATGCCAATCGATTGAAAATAGTCTACCAGGGTGCCTGGGGGGAAGTGGTTGGATCCGTTGAACATCATATGTTCGAGAAAATGTGCCAGACCGCGTTGGTCGTCGCTCTCCTGGAATGAACCTGCCCGCACATCCAGATACATTGCAACCCTGTTTTCCGGTTTATTATTCTTTTTGATAATATATCGTAGTCCATTTGCAAGTTTTCCACGGACAAGTTGTGGGTCAGGCTCTAAATCACTTACCTCATAGGGCCAGTGACTTGTAAAGCATGGGAGTTCTGCTAAAGAAATAACAGGGGTGAGCAACATCACCAATGCTACACAAGCACTAATATTAACTAACCTGATAAAATAACGATACATATTATAGATATTCAAATTTGATATTTTAGTACTTTACTCCTGAAATTCTGTCATAAAAATCAAAAATAATTTAAACCTTTTTTAACGTTATGTTTTCAAGAGAGTATAAGATTCGATATGTTTTATTGGCGTTCCACCAGTTTTTTCAACCGAATCATATTCTGATCCACTTCTTTCAGCAATTCCCTGTTCCGCTCTTTCAGGGTGTTTGCAATGGATTCACTGGAATTCCAAATCATATCAAACATACGGACGAGATCAGATTTATCCTTAATCTCATACCCATCGATGAAGCATGCATGCTGGTCAATAGCTTCAGCCAGTTCCTTAATTTTCAGCTCATAACAAATAGCCATGACAGGAGTATTAACACCACTGGCAAGGATTAAAGAATGCATTCTCCCACCAGTCACGACCTTCATGCGTCCCATCAGTCCTTTAAGTAATGCCGGAGGATAATCATCACCATTCAAGATTACCGTTTGCTGCTGATTTTTCATATGGTTGAGAATATCATGACAAATTTTATCATCAAGCCCCTGGCTGGAAGCATCCTGCACAACAAGAACTAACCTTGCCTGATATTTTTCAATAATTTCATCATAAAAATCAGCCAACATTTGAACATGCTTACCATAACTCTCTTTTCCTCCTTTTTGCCACAAATCGCGATCAACCTGAATTTTTGCTGGCAAAAAATTACGTATTCCACTAAATTTTCCACGGAAAGCAGGTCCGTAAGGAGCCGCACCGATCAGTGGTCGGGAGTTATCTTCTATGCCTAGTTCCATTAACAAAGCATCAATGGATTTTTCATCCGAGGGGGTAAGCGCAAATGCAGTATCAACAGTTTTCTGAATCAATGGCTCCTTCAAGCCAAGACCACGTAAAATGCCTTCTGTCTTGCTATCCCGGTAGGTGATAAGTGTAAATCTGCCAAATACCCATTTCGCCAGGAGACGGAATGGTGGTTTCTCAAGGGGGCCGATCCCGACTCCAAATGCCATTACGGGTTTTCCCATCAACGATGCTAATAGTGGCCGGCTTAAGCGATAAGGCGTTGCTAAAATGAATGTGTCATCTCTAAGTAGCTGACCGCCTCCCCACACATAGACATCACACCATTTTATTGCTTTATACACATCAATGATTGACCTTATTGATCTTTTAATTGTACCTCCTGAATAAACAGTCTTAACATCGTATCTTTTTATGTCATGTTCCGGCCGGTCGGAAAACGCTTTTATTTCAATATTATCAAATGTCTGCCTAAAGACATCGACCATCGCTGCAAAGTAGGCTTCGTCTCCCGCATTTCGATTTCGTTCATGACCACTTTCATTAAGTATTCGAACCATAATTTGAATATCCCTTATCCATTATCTGTAGGTGCCTTGAAAAAAATCACAAAGTCAATGCGAAATTAATTATCTGAAGGCAAGGTTTTCCCGTTGTTATACGTATCTGAAATCATCTCTTCCCTGGTTTAGATTTGGGTTATAGTAGGGATCTCCCCTGTCCATCTCGTCCTGATAACGTGCCACCAAAAGAGCTTTTTCCTTTTCGAATCTCAATCTTTTCTCAGATGTCTCCTCTTCGTAACCTCGCGTTTTTGATTCATAATGAAAAGCCTGGCAGTAGGGCGTGAACACATTTAAATACTTATTACGTATGGCTTTAAGACAAAAATCAACATCATTGTAAGCTACGGAGAAGCTGCTTTCGTCAAAACCACCTAACTCATAGTAAATGTCTTTACTTACCATCATCAAGGCACCGGTCACCGCTGAAACATTCTGAACAATCTGTAGACGATTGTAATACCCTTCGTGGTAAGCAGGAAAATTCAAATGCATATGTCCGGCGGCGCCATTTAATCCGATGGCAATTCCTGCGTGCTGAATAGTGTTGTCCGGATAATAGAGCTTAGCTCCAACAACACCGACATCACTTCGTTGGCAATGTTCAAGTAAAGATTCAATCCAGTCTGCTGAAATAACCTGAATGTCATTGTTGCACAGCACAATATATTTGCCATTTGATTGCTCAACACCATAGTTGACCAACCGAGAAAAATTAAACTTTTCGTTACACTGAACAACACGAATTCTACCATCTCTTTGCTGCAACTCTTCAATCAGACTGTAAGTACTGGGAGTAGTTGTATCGTTGGAAACTCCAATAATTTCAAAATGAGGGTAAGTTGATCTCTCCAGTATCGACTCGATGGCCTGTTTAAGTAACCCGGGATAATCCTTAAAAGGAATCACAATACTGACCAATGGATTGCCTTTGATTTTTCTCTTCACCCTGAAAAAGTGAGTAAGATTTCCATCCAGCACTTCGGCCTCTACATTGCGTCGTTTTAAAGCCTCCTCTAAAGCCTTTCTGGCATTGGGGTGCGCCGCCGGCTTACTATCTGTTTGCAGAGCAGTTGATCCTTCCATCATTCGCCAATGATACAAAGGTTTTGGGATGTGATGCACCTGATTTGCTACTTCAGAAAGTCGCAGAAAGAGATCGAAATCCTGCGCCCCCTCAAAACCTGGCCGAAAACCTCCAACCTTTTCAAAGAGTTTTTTCGTCACCAGTACCATATGCGTTATATAGTTATGGGAAAGAAGCAGGTCAGGTGAAAAATCCGGTTTGAAATAAGGGTTGCATAAATATCCATCGGGGTGAATAAAGTCTTCGTCTGAATAAATAAATTCAGCCCCGGTCAGTTGAGCTGCCAAAATCAACTCGGTTATAGCATTTTCATGCAGCTTATCATCATGATCCAAAAAGGTTAAATATTCACCCTCCGCCATCGATATTGCAGAATTTGATGCAGCTGAAATATTCCCATTCTCACTGCGATAAGTGATTTTAATTCTGGGATCAGACAATGTTTTAAGATAGGCAACAATCTCATGCTCTCCTGAAGCATCATCTGCAATACACAACTCCCACTCGGGGTAGGTTTGAGAAAAGACGGAATCAATGGTCTGTTTAAAGATCTTAACCGGTACCCTATAGACTGGAACAATAATACTGATTGTCGGATGCTCCACAACCTGAGTCGGCGATGACCAATAGTTGTCAGGCCGACCAGCCAGCCAGGACTCATAATTCTGCTCATTAATTTCTGTGCTGAACTCATCAGTTGTCCCGAAAGGACTCGTTGCCTTCTTCTCTGTTCCCCCCTTAATAGTCGCCAGCATCCGGGATCGCACTTTTCCGGCAAACATCGGTAATTTCTCATATAGAAGATCACGTATACGCTTAGCTGTCCTCCAGACCATGGAGTTTTTAAGAATCGCCAATTCTTTTTGTGCCTCAGTCAAAGTGTTTACAGTGACATCCATTTCAGCCTGTCTGTCCTGAAAAATTTCAGCGCCAACCAAATACCTGTCACGTGCCAATAGATACTCATCCGTTCGTGGGTAACGGAAATCCACCTCAATGATAAATCTTTCGTCACTTGTAAGTCTTCTAAAAGGGATAGCGTAGAACTCAAGCCAGGCGTCATAGTCGATGATACTGAATCCACGCCCAAACTCCTGATCCGTATACCGTATGCCTACCAGGTTTGCCGCCTTGCAAACATCTTTTTCAGAGTCCAGGGACCAAAGTTTTTCCCTCTGCTGAAATCGGCTTTTCCCATATATTCTAAGGGAAGAGAGGCGAAAAAAGGAGGCGGCTTCTTTTCTAAACGAACCACAAGGATCCAGTCGAATAAATTGCAGCAGTTTAACTTCGGAGGGCAATTCAAGGGACACTGTTTGCAGCACATCAGAAGTATCTGCACGAGTAGAAACCAAACGACTCATTTCGTACTCCTGATTTTCATCTTTCCAGAAAAGAGAGACAATAGGTCGATCGGAAAAGGATTTGGAAACCAGAGGTGCGTTCAAATCAACCGGTGTGAAGCGGTCGCCGACATTCTTCTGAAAGTTTTCGTCTTGTTGTTTCAAGCTGTCGATATAATGGTAGTCAGTTGGCAAACCTGCCAGAGTAAACGCCCATTTAATCAAATCCCAGATACTGTTGACTCTTCTTTTCTCACAGAAGTTTATCAAATTTTCACGATAGTTTGATGCAAACATCAACATCGCCCTGAACAGCAGCAAATCAATTGGCACCGGCCAGGCTGTGGCCCATTCATTATCAAAAACCTGCCATCCTTCCGGCGTAACGATGATATTTGACGGCAGCAGATCTATATTCAGACTGAATTCATCTTTAGACTTAAGATCAATTAAATAGTTGTAATATTGTTTAATCAGTTGTTCGAATAATTCAAAATTATCATCCTGGTATAAAAGTGACCTGGACCACTCAACCGACAGCAGTGTACCGAAGAAGAATGGTTCTTCCGCTTTTGGGGCATGCGATATTCCGTCAAATGGCGGCAGAGTTACGGGCATTAGGCGAGAACGATGGGTGTTTGCTTCACCCCGCCTTTTAATAATCGTCGTAGAATAAACCATATTCCTTGAATAACCGGGGAGGTGGGCAAAATCCAGGGAACAGAATTGATCAATTGCAGCCTGCTCATTTGAAACTAAAATACAAAATGAATTGCTCAAGTCCGGCAATGTACCTGCTGCAACGGCTGCTTCCCAAGACAGATTCTCATATTTTTGAGGTTCAAAAATACTAAAATAATCCCGTGATTTTATGGTTTCAAGATGGTTGTAGGCATATGGATTATTGTTTACATAATCTTCTGAAAGCAGCAAGGTGGGCAGCTTATAATCGGGGAAAGGAAAAAGGAAGGAACTGCATTCAAAGCCAGACCTGGAAATGTGCTGCAGCCAGTCCCGACGAGTATGTAAACAGATACCATCTTCACCTGGAAGTGTATGTATACCCCCATAACGACGAGTTGTGTGGTCTTCGTGGGCACCTAAACTATATTTAAAACCGGAACGATTTTCTGCTGCGATCAGGCAAACGCCATTTGGCTTCAGAGCGCTACGCACCAAAGATAAAAATATTTGAAGGCTCTCATCGGTACTAGCAGATTCAAAATACTGGTCTGCCTGTGCTGTTACACCAACGCAAAGTACCAGATCATACTCGTCGACACCTGGGTCATAAGCATTCAGATCGCCATGTATAATAGATACATTTTCAAACTCCTTACATCTCCTCACCGCTGCTTTAGCTAAATGATAATTTGGTTCGATTGCATTTACATGTAAGCCCTGCTCTGCTAAAAAGCGGGTGATCGAGCCACTGCCGCAACCAAATTCAAGCACTTTCTGCATACCGTCGAAAGTAAAAGCACGGAGCAAATTGGTTCGTTTGGGAGATAGATGAAATTCTGAATGGACGTCAATAATTTTTGATTTTAGCTGATACGATGTACAGCTGAGGTCTTCACTGGAGTAAATTGTATCGTTAACGTAGCATTCTGCACTATCAGGTGACGCGGAATCAGTCTCTGAGCTAGATGAGACAAAAACATTATTTGCGTCCTTTATTAAATGATTCTGCTTTGTAAACTTTGTCATAAAATATGTTAACAGTTTAATTAAGTCCGAGAAAGCGTGACAGAACCGACTGGAAACTACATCATTATAATCGATTTTACCTGGGGTGAATTCCAGAAAATATAATATGTATACAGCAAAACGTTAAACAACAACAGAGTATACAGGTAATATCCCACACGAGGCAAATAGCAGAGACATGAATGTGCAAATACAAGCATCAGGGGATATACAGGGAAGATATACCGCCCTTGGAGTCCCACATTGAGCACACCGATTGTCAAATAAACTTGTCGATTCACAAACTAAACAACCACCGACTTAAAGTCGGTGGGTTTAACATCGCGGACTGAAAGTCCAGCAATACCGGCACTTGCCGGTTCCAAGGTTACATGAACCTCCATATTGAACATCGAACATCGAATGATGAATAGAGGGAGTAAATGGCAAAATGCTATAAATAACTAATGCGGGATACCCGCAACCCAAGGCTATTAGGCCGCTAGACTGTTAGGGGATGTATTTTGTTTTTCCTAAAAGTCTTCAGCCTAAAAGGCTAATACCCTATTATTGATATTAAACTAATACTTTCA
>JAOZVI010000126.1:0-2896 GCA_029938265.1 Flavobacteriaceae bacterium
TATTGTCTTTTTAAAAGGGAATTTTTAAATTCTTTAATTAATAATTGTGCAGCTTTTACAGGAGGTATTTTTGATGAAACAATTTCTTTTTCGAATTTTTTTAAATGTCTTTTAATATCTTCTGATGCATAAAATAATCTTTTTAATTCTTCATTAATATTGTTATACATCCATTGTATTTGTTGATAATTTCTATTCTTATCAAAATATCCGTTCTCTAAAACCAGCTTTTTGTAGTCGGTAATTTTATCCCAAACATGATCTATTCCAATATTTTTGGTAGATGATGCCGTACTAACCACTGGAACCCAGCCAGATTCAGATTGGGGAAAAATATGTAATGCATTTTGATATTGCAATTTAGCAAATTCACTTTTTTTCACATTATCACCATCCGCTTTATTAATTACAATCATATCTGCCATTTCCATGATTCCTTTTTTAATTCCCTGCAATTCATCACCTGCACCTGACAACATTAATAATAAGAAGAAATCGGTCATACCATGAACTGCAGTTTCAGACTGACCCACACCTACAGTTTCAATAAGAATCACATCATACCCAGCTGCTTCACATAGTAGCATTGTTTCACCTGTTTTATTGGCTACTCCACCCAAAGTATCCCCAGAGGCAGAAGGTCTGATATAGGCATTCTCTAGATTTGCCAATTCTTCCATTCTGGTTTTATCACCCAGAATACTACCCTTAGAACGCTGACTACTTGGATCAATAGATAAAACTGCAACCTTATGACCTTGTTCTATTAGATATTTCCCAAAAACTTCGATAAAAGTACTTTTTCCTACGCCGGGTACACCTGTAATTCCAATTCTAATTGAATTTCCGGATTTTGGCAGTATTTCCTGAATAATTTTTTTAGAAAGAATTTTATCATTTTCCAGATTGCTTTCAATAACAGTGATTGCCCGAGAAAGAATAACTCTATCGCCACTTAATATACCTTTTATATATTCACTTGCATTTAATCTTTTTTTTGGTTTGTAGTTTTTCATTTGATAAATACTATTATTGAATTACGATAAATATATTAATAAATATCATTATTTAGATAAATGAATCTATATAATTTTCCATTTTCCTCTTAAACTTTAATTTGAGAAGTATTTAATATTCGGATAGGTTTTATCTGGACTCTGATTATGACTGGTAAATGAAAAGGTGTAATTTATAAACAATATTTAATAGAACAAGTTTATGGTATGTTTCAAAGTTATCCATAAAAAAAGCTCCTTAAATTAAGAAGCTTTTACTTAGTAGCGGGAGTAGGACTCGAACCTACGACCTTTGGGTTATGAGCCCAACGAGCTACCTACTGCTCTATCCCGCGATATAGGTCGGCAAAGATACGCAATAATTTTAAATTAGTACAAAAATTTTAAAATAAAAAAAGTCAGATATTTTAAAATATCTGACTTTCAATAGGATATATAGAAGAATTGTTTTAACCGTTCATCGACATTAAAAATTCTTCATTATTCTTTGTATATTTTATTTTTTCATTTACAAATTCCATTGCTTCAATAGGGTTCATATCGGCTAAGAATTTTCTGAATACCCACATGCGTTGTATCGTATTTTTATCTAATAAAAGATCATCACGTCGTGTGCTTGATTTAACAAGGTCTATTGCAGGATAAATTCTACGGTTAGATATATTGCGATCTAATTGTAATTCCATATTACCAGTACCTTTAAATTCTTCAAAAATAACTTCATCCATTTTTGAACCTGTTTCTGTTAAAGCTGTAGCAATGATAGTTAATGAACCGCCCCCCTCAATATTACGGGCAGCACCAAAAAAGCGTTTTGGTTTGTGTAAAGCATTAGCATCGATACCACCTGATAATATCTTACCGGATGCAGGAGCAACAGTATTGTAAGCTCTTGCCAAACGCGTAATGGAATCTAATAATATCACAACATCATGTCCGCATTCTACCAGTCTTTTGGCTTTTTCTAATACAATATTGGCAACCCTAACATGTCTTTCAGCTGATTCATCAAAAGTTGAAGCAATTACCTCACCTTTAACATTGCGTTGCATGTCTGTAACTTCTTCCGGACGCTCATCAATTAATAAGATTATTTGATAAGCTTCAGGATGGTTGGCAGCTATTGCATTAGCAATATCTTTTAATAAAATAGTTTTACCTGTTTTAGGCTGCGCAACGATCATACCTCTTTGCCCTTTTCCAATTGGCGAAAAAAGATCAATAATTCGTGGAGAAATGGAAGTTAGTTTATCGGCAATATTAAATTTTTCGTCAGGGAAAAGTGGTGTAAGATGTTCAAAAGAAACTCTATCTCTAACGATACTCGGGTTTAAACCGTTAATTAATGATACTCTAATCAAAGGAAAATACTTTTCACCTTCTTTTGGTGGTCTAACATTTCCTCTTACAGTATCACCTGTTTTTAAGCCAAATAATTTTATTTGAGATTGTGAAACATAAATATCATCAGGAGATGATAAATAATTATAATCAGAAGAGCGTAAAAAACCATAACCGTCTGGCATGATTTCTAAAACACCCTCGCTTTCGATTATTCCGTCAAATTCAAAATCCGGATCGCGGTAACGAGTTTTATTTTTGTAATCATTACTTCGTTGTTTGTTGCTTTTAAAATCTTTTTGATCTTTTGATTTTTTTTGATTTTGATCAGAATGGTGCTCCTTTTTAGTAGTATTTTCCTGATTTACAAACTTTTTATCCTTTAGTTGATTAGGTTTATTCTTATTGCTTTGAGGATGTGGTTTATTAGGTGTATTTGGTTTATTGGGAGTTGGTGTATTTGGTTTATTGAGAGTTGGAGTATTTGGTTTATTGGGAGTTGGAGTATTTGGTTTATTGGGAGTTTGAGTATTTGGTTT
>JAOZVI010000126.1:2996-6686 GCA_029938265.1 Flavobacteriaceae bacterium
GAGTATTTGGTTTATTGGGAGTTTGAGTATTTGGTTTGTTAGGAGTTTGAGTATTTGGTTTGTTATGTTTAATTGGTTTGTTAGGAGTATTTGCTTTTGAATCAATTTTGCCTCTTTTAACAATGGCAGGAGTTGAAATATTTTTAGATTTCTTGTCAGTTTCCTTTACAGGATCTCTTTTTTTGTTTTCAACTTTTTGATTTTGTTCAGTTTTTGCCTGTACCTGCGGCGATTTAATAATACGCCTACGTTTTGGTTTTGTTTCGTTTTCTTGCTTTGGTTTTAACTGATTTGGGTTAGTAGCCTGAGTATCTAAAATTTGATAGATCAGATCCAATTTTTTTAATTTACGGAATTTTGGAACTCCGATTTTTTGTGCAATTTCTTGTAACTCGAGAAGTTTTTTTTCTTTGAGTACTTCGATTTCAAACATCATATAATTAAGTGTTAAATAATAATTTTCTTTTTTGTAAAGAATATGTAGTAAAAATGAATAATTGTTTTTTGAAATAAATATTGTAAAAGAAGTGATTTACAATAAATTAGTTTAACGCCACAATAATACAAAATAAATTTAATATTAAATATTTATTTCTTAAAAAGATTAATGTATTTTTGCAATCAATTTATTTTTTAGTAATGATTCAAAGAATTCAATCCCTATATTTATTAGTAGCAGCTTTGGTTTCTGGTGGGCTCATATTTATTTTTTATTTATGGACAAACCAATCAGGAGTTGATTTTTATGCTATCAATAGTCTAGGTGGAGATAATTTATTTGTAAAATCTACAGGAATTCTTTTTATTATATCTTCTTTTTTATCAATCATTTCAATTTTTTTATTTAAAAACAGAAAAACTCAAGTTGTAATCAACAGACTAAATATAGTTTTAAACTTCTTTTTATTAGGAATTATAGTTTATCTATTACTAACATTACCTGGAGAAGCAGTTATTTCAGAGAAAGGTATTGGGTCTTTTCTTCCTTTAATAGCCATTTTGTTTTTAGTTTTAGCAAATAAGGCGATAATTAAAGATGAGAAGCTCGTAAAATCTGTAGATAGATTACGATAATTCTTCTTACCTTAGTTATAGTGTGTAAAGCTGTTTAGTG
The DNA here is from genome assembly GCA_029938265.1 of Flavobacteriaceae bacterium. Taxonomy (GTDB): domain Bacteria; phylum Bacteroidota; class Bacteroidia; order Flavobacteriales; family Flavobacteriaceae; genus Namhaeicola. The sequence continues at coordinate 4,111 of JAOZVI010000126.1, forward strand.
TAAAACTAAACAGCTTTTTTTTATAATAATTTACAATAGTGGTTTTCGGGTATTTTTAAAAATCCCATTTTTCACTATTGTACAAACTAAAAAGCTGACTTATATTTGTAGTGTAATTATGAAGTAAATAATTAAACAATATTATTCTTGTTGATCAAGAATTGAAAAAAGGGGGGAGAAAGGAGAGCGTTAATTATTTTAAAACTAAATTTAAAATAATTCCTCTCCTTACTCAAAAAAAGTTCAAAAAAGGAAAAATTGCTATAATATTCCAAAAAGACATTTTGATAGATCAAATTTCTCAAAACGAGTTATTTTTTGTTAAACAAAAAATCAGATTTTTATATATTATATAAGAATTGAAAAAACAGGGGAGAGAGGAGAGAAGTGAAACTTAGTTTCTAATAAAAAAGCTATATAAATAGCTTCTCTCCTTACTATTTTTTTTGATAGACAAAAAAATGGAAAATTATAATTGCTAGAATTTCCAAAAAGACATATAAAGATTACTCTTTTGTTAAGAGTTTACAGAACAGGGGAGAGAGGAGAGAAGTGAATCTTGGTTTCAAATAAAAAACTAAATAAATAGCTTCTCTCCTTACTAAAAAAAAACACCCAATTAAATTGAGTGTTTACGGGGAAAAAGGATAAGGGAGATAGGAGAAAAGCGAATAAAACTTCTAACTAAAATGTATAAATAACTTTTCTCCTTACTATATTTTTAATATTAAATATCGATTTATAATAAGCTAAATTAGTAAAAATTAGGCTAATAAAAAAATAATAGAGTATTTATAATATAAATAACAATATAAGAAATTGATAATCAACAAAATACAACAAGTGTAAAATAGTGTAATTTAAAATTTGAATGTTTGATTAATTTTTCTTTACCTTTAAGCCGTTAAACTAACGGTTTTCAGGTAGAGAAGTAGTGGTTTTCAGGGAGAATGAAATTTCCCTGATTTCGCTATTGTTTTACAGTTAGAATGCAGATACATTTGAAGAGTAAACTTTTTTAGTTTGCAAAAAAATCAAATTATTAATATTCAAACGTTTAAATTTTATTAATTATGAAAAAAATTACACTTACACTTGCTTCTGCTTTGGTTTTAGTTTTGGTATCTTTTACCGTAAACTTTACCAACACTTCCAGTACTGTACTTAATGATATTGATGGTACTTTACTAAAATCTGCTCCTGTTATTGAAAATAATAGTGGCGAATTTACGGTTACTTTTTCTGTAGATGAAAACGTTATTGTTTCTAATGCTTTGATTGGAGATTCTAACGAGATCTATTTAATTGAAAATGGTAACTCTGATAATTCTAAATCTGTTACATTAGATTTGCAGCCTGTACAAGGTAAAGTAACTACTGCTTTTAATAATATTTATGAAAGTAATTTTGATGTTGCTTCAATGGATGCATTATTAAATACTAAAGATCCTATTAGAAGACCAAGAGGAGTTATTATTTGGGACTAATACACAATATTTGCAAAAAATATCGTTATAATACTATAAAGAAATCCGAAAGACTTTAATTTCGGATTTTTTTTATCAAAGATTTGATAATTGTATCAAATTTAAAATTGTATTTTAATGGGTGATAAAATTACGGTACACATCGCAGATGACCATCAGATCCTGATTGATGGAATTATTGCTGTTTTAAATTTTGAAAAAGATATTGAAGTTGTTGGTTATTCATTAAACGGAATTCAGGTATTGGAATGGTTTGATGCCAATAATGCCGATATTTTAATTTTAGATATTAATATGCCCCAATTGGATGGTATAGAGGTGCTAAAAAAATTTAATAGCAAAGAAAAAAGGCCTAAAGTTATTGTTTTATCAAGCTATGATGATGTAAAACTAGTAAAGGAGGTTTTGCAAATTGGTGCTCAGGGTTTTGTTCCAAAAAAATCTGCTGGGGAGCATATAGTTAATGCAGTAAAAAAAGTTGCTAACGATGAACAGTATTTTACAGATGATATCAAAGAAAAAATGATGCAAACCTTGCTGAACAGACCTGTAAAAGATAATGTTAGTCAGGATGGTGTATTGCTTACTTCTTTAACCAAAAGAGAAATACAAGTGCTAAAATTAGTGGCCCAACAATACAGTACTCGTGAGATAGCCGAAGAATTTCACATTAGTGAAAGCACTGTTGAAACTCACCGAAAAAATTTAATGAAAAAAGTAAAAGTAAAAAATAGTGTTGGTTTAGCTATATTTGCTTTGAAAAATGAAGTGATTTAAAAATATTGAACTACATATTTTGTTTTAGTGATAAATTCTTTTCTATATAAGATCAAGTTTTCTCTTTTTTACATTTTTATAATGTTGGGCTTTTTATTACAAGCTCAAAATATTTCAAATCGCCAGAATTACATTGAGAATAAACTGTTAAAAATTGATTCATTAATTGCTGAAAAACAATACGATGAAGCAATAACACTAATAAGTAATGTTGAATTTACTTTTAAATTAAAAGAAACAGACCAGGAAAAGTTAGCATTTGATTATCGATATGCACAAATTTTATATGAAAACGGAGAAGAGGAGAAAGCT
>JAOZVI010000127.1 GCA_029938265.1 Flavobacteriaceae bacterium
GAAATGTAGGATGTATGGTAAATGGTGCAGGTTTGGCGATGAGTACAATGGATTTGATCAAACAATCAGGTGGTGAACCTGCTAACTTTTTAGATGTTGGTGGTACCGCTGACGCAGAAAGAGTTGAAGCTGGATTTAGAATTATTTTAAAAGATCCGAATGTAAAAGCAATTTTGGTAAATATTTTTGGTGGAATTGTTCGTTGTGACAGAGTAGCCCAGGGTATTGTTGATGCATATAAAAATATGGGTGATTCCATTAAAGTTCCTATTATTGTTAGATTACAAGGAACCAACGCTAAAGAAGCAAAAGAATTGATAGATGCCAGTGGTTTAGATGTTATTTCGGTTGTTGAATTTAAGGAAGCAGCTGAAAAAGTTCAGGAAGTATTGTCATAAATTCAAACAATTATTCATAAAAAAAGCTACTAAATAGGTAGCTTTTTTTATGAGCTTCTCTTGTTCTTTAATTGAATTCAAAAGATCTTGATGAGATCTATACATTTGAGTGAATCTCGTTGTATTTTTTCCTTCTTAATATAAAGTGTTGCCAAACAATACTAAAGCAATCATAATAATTAGTTCTTTTAAATGAAATGTATTTGCGTTTATGAAGCATTTTAGGTAAATACCAATAAAAACTAAAATGGGCTCTAATTATTGCTAGCGTATGAACAGGCCGGAGTTCAATAATAAATTTTATACCGGCAATACCATCTAAGATCAATCTGAACAGTATAACAAAAAATACAAATCGTTTAGGTACATTTTTAGTTAGTGTAAATAAACTATTTCGAAAATTTAAAAAAGTTTTTTGTGGGTTTGATTCTTTAAGCGTAGCTCCGCCAACATGGTAAACAGATGAAGCTCCAACATATTTAATCGAATATCCTTCATTTTGAATTCTCCAGCACAGATCAATTTCTTCCTGATGAGCAAAATAATTCTCATCTAAGCCTTTTAAATTCTGATAGATCTCTGAGCGTATGAATAAACATGCACCGCTTGCCCAAAAAATATTGTAAGTATCATTGTATTGTTTAGAATCATATTCTAATTCATTAAATATTCGCCCTTTACAATAGGGGTAACCCATAAAATCAACAAAACCTCCTGCAGCACCGGCATATTCAAATTTACCTTTATCTTTATAATCTAATAATTTTGGTTGTATGGCGGCAGTATTGGGCTCATTTTTAAATTGTAGAACAACAGGTTTAATCCAATCTTTTGTTACTTCAATGTCAGAATTCAAAAGAACAAATATATCTGCTTCAATATGTTTTAAAGCATCATTATATCCTTTAGCATAACCTCCGTTAACTTTGTTTTGAATGATCTTAACTTCAGGAAAATTTGTTTTTATTAAGCTTACGGAATTGTCTGTTGAATTATTGTCGGCAACATAAATTTCAGCATCATCAATACTGTATTCTATTACTTTAGGAAGAAATTTTTCCAATAATTTTTGCCCATTCCAATTTAATATGACTACAGCTACTTTCAAGAGAAAACTTAAAATTTAATGATTGGTGTAATTTTGTAAATGATTGCAAACTTAACCAATTGATGTTTATTTAAAACTTAATTTTAAATATTTATTTTTTAAAATCTGGAATGTTATTTAAAAATTCATATTTCATTTCATCATGATTCATTTTACAGTAAAAATGTTGTATTCCGTTGGTTACAATTAGATAATTTGCATTGAGTTTTAAGTTGTATCTGGCAATTTGATCAAAAGTTTCTTGTGAAATTTTAATTGATGGTGCTTTACATTCAATAATTATATTAGGTAATCCATTTTTATTAAAAATTAAAATATCAGTTCGTTTTGACAGGTTATTGATTTTTAGCTGTTTTTCAACAGCTATTAATGACCCTGGATATTTCTTTTCTTCGATTAAAAAATGAATAAAATTTTGACGTACCCATTCCTCTTGATTTAAATGAACATATTTTTTTCTAATAATATCAAAAATAAAATACTTATTTTCTTTATTTTTGATCTTTAAATTATATGTTGGAAGGTTTAAATTTATCATATCTTACCAAATATTACCGAATATCAAATTTAAACTTAAATATCAATTATCTGTATGATATCTATTATTAATTGGTAAAGAGTATTAATAACCAAGAAGCAATAGAAATAATTAAATTAACAGATAAGAATATTGAAGACGAATATATTTGTTGTTCAATTAGTGATAAAAATGAATTGAAGGTTATCAAAAGAAAAAGGATTGGTTAAAGAAAGTCAAATATTAAAGTTAAAAGGTCTTGTTGTAATTTAAATCAGGTTAATTTAATGAATAGAGTAAAGCAAATTCAGGAAGATATATCAAACGGACAAGTAAAACCCATTTATTTTTTAATGGGTGAGGAATCATTTTATATTGATAAAATTACTGAGCTCATTGAAAAAAATCTACTTGCAGAAAGTGAAAAAGATTTTAATCAAATAGTATTATATGGTAGAGATGTGAGCATTGAAGAAATTGTTGCCAATGCTAAGCGTTATCCTATGATGGCTGAAAAACAGGTGGTTATTGTTAAAGAAGCTCAAGATCTTTCTCGTCAAATAGAAAATTTGACTTCATATGTTGAAAACCCGCAACTTACAACGGTACTGGTGATTTGTTATAAATATAAAACTTTGGATAAACGAAAAAAGTTATCCAAAATCATTGCAAAGAATGGTTGTTTATTCGAAAGCAAAAAATTATATGAAAATCAAGTGGGTGAGTGGATAAACCAGATTCTAAAAGAGCAGGAATATCAAATTGATCCAAAAGCATCTCAGATGTTGGTTGAGTTTCTAGGAACAGATCTGTCAAAGATCAATAATGAATTAGAAAAATTAATGTTGATCTTACCTAAAGGGAGTACTATTTCTGCAAATCATATTGAAGTAAATATTGGTATTAGTAAAGATTTTAACAATTTTGAATTACGAAAAGCAATAGGAGGGAAAAAGATTGTAAAAGCAAATCAAATAATTAATTATTTTGCACAAAACCCAAAGAGCAACCCAATAGTGATGACAATTTCATTATTGAATAGTTTTTTTACTCAATTGTTTCTTTATCATGGTCTAAAAGATAAAGGCAGGATCAATGTTTCAAAAGTTTTGAAGATTAACCCTTTTTTTGTTAATGAATATCAAACTGCTGCGAAGAATTACCCCATGCGTAAAGTGTCACAAGTAATTTCATTATTGAGAGAAGCAGACGTAAAAAGTAAAGGAGTAGGGGCAAACATATCTCATGGCGATATTTTAAAAGAGTTACTTTTTAAAATTATGCATTGATTTTAAAGTTGAAAAGTTTATATTAAAAAAATCTATATGAAAGATATTTATCAAATAAAAATATCATTAGATAATGCTAAACCATCTATTTACAGAACTATTTTAGTTGAAGATGATAGATCTTTTTCTGATTTCCATTTAATTATTCAAATAACAATGGGATGGGGTAATTATCACCTTTATCAATTTAAAGTTGGAAATTATTATATTGCTGAGCCAGATGAATTTATGGAAGATAAGGCAATTGATCCTGAAGATATATCATTAAAAGATGTATTTAAAAAAGAAGGTGATGGTATTAAATATGAGTATGATTTTGGTGATGGATGGACTCATTCACTTAAATTGGAAAAAATTCTTCCAATAAAATTGAATCAATACTATCCAATTTGTTTAAGAGGTAAAAGAAGTTGTCCGCCTGAAGATTGTGGTGGTGTTTGGGGCTATGAGCATTTAAAAGAAGTAATATCAGATAAAAAACACCCTGAACATAAAGAGATGATTGAGTGGGTAGGTGGTGATCATTTTGACCCTGAATTATTTGATGTCGATGAGGTAAATGATATTCTTAGTGTTTTTGACGAACTCTAAAAAAAACTATCAATCTTGTTCTGTATGCTGATGATTTCAGAATTATAAGTAATGCAAATCAAGGATCGAGAATAAATTGTTAAAAATACTTAATCTAACTTCGTCCTAAAGGTCGCCTGTTGGCGTTGCAGGGATGATTAAGTATTTTTCACCTTTCATCCTTTAGGAATAAGAAAAAAAAGTGCCATTTCATAAGAGATTTTTCAACATTTGATTTGCATAAGTAATCTAATAACTATTTAATATATATGGATTCACCGGATTTAAAACGTCATTGGAATAAAGCTTATGACAAAACCGAGACCAATAAACTTGGCTGGTTTGAAGAAACCTGTGAACCTTCAATTTAAATGGTGCTTTAAAATGCAGTGGTTTACCTGTATATCGTTATAAAAAAAAATGATTATTGAAAGAATTGGTAAGGGATTTGAGTTGATTGAAGGTTTTAACCATACTTTTTATAATCCGGCAGGTGATACTAGAGAATATGTTTATACACTTTTTAGAAAAAAATAAGTTTTCTCAAGAAGTTCAATTTTACTTACTTGAAGGTACTGTAAAATACAATCAGTAAAATAATTTAGTAATTATTTGAGAAACCTTCAATTATTTCAGATTGAATTAGTAATTTTAATAGGTAAAAAAAATCTTCTGCCATGTGTCGACTAGTAGCTTATCTCGGAACGCCAATTTTAACAGATAAAATAGTTATAAAACCGAAAAACTCATTGGTAAACCAAAGCTTTGCGGCACAAGAAACTGATTATCCAGTTAATGGTGATGGATTTGGAATTGGTTGGTACAAAAGTAAGATCCGTGATGAACCGGGTTTGTATAAATCAATTTCTCCTGCATGGAACGATCAAAATCTTTTACATTATACTTCTTTTATTAAAACCCCATGTTTTTTTGCTCATGTTCGTGCAGCAACTGTTGGTGGTGTCTCTATTGAAAACACACATCCATTTAGTTACAAAAATTTTTTAATGATGCACAATGGTGGTATTCAGGAATTTGATAGAATAAAGTATGATTTTCTTAAGATACTGGATGAGGAAGCATTTTTATGGATTCAAGGGCAAAACGATACACAATATATTTTAGCTCTTTTTATGACCAATTCTAGAATATTAGGTTTTGATAATATGTACGAACCAGAATCATTAGTTGCATGTTTTAATAAAACTTTTAATGATATTGAAGAATTAAAAAAGAAAAATAATGTAGAAGCTATTGCGTTATACAATATCGTTTTTACTGATGGGAAAAGAATTATTGCTACAAGATACAGTACAGAACCTGAAAATGATTTTAGAACTCTATATTATACAGATAAAGTTACCTGTAGTGCGTGTGAAGATGGAGAAATAAAATTATCTAAACCAAAACAAAAGCGATCAGCAACATTAATATCCTCAGAAATTTTAACAGATAAAAAAGACAATTGGAAAGAAATTCCTCAAAATCACGCAATATATATTGATGAAAAATTGGATGTATCCTTATATGAATTAGAATAGTTTAGTGTATTACTTTTTAAAAACAAAAATTAAGTGATATAATTTCTTTCACCAAATATTGCACTACCAACTCTTATCATATTACTACCATTGAGTAAGGCAATTTTATAATCTCCGCTCATACCCATAGATAAAGTATCAAGTTTAATATTTAAAGTTTTAGAATCAGAGTTTGAATTTTTAAGTTTTTCAAAAAATATTTTTAATGATTTATATTCACTTGAAATTTGATCTTCATCATCAGTAAAACTAGCCATTCCCATTAAACCAACAATTTTGATATTTTCTAAAGCTTTCAAATCATCAGATCTTAAGATCTGTTCAATCTCTTCAAAATCTAGCCCAAATTTTGTTTCTTCCTGAGCAATTCTTGCCTGTAACAAACAAGGTATGACCCTGTTGTGTTTAATTGCTTGTTTATTGATCTCAGTTAAAGTTTTTAAACTGTCAACGCCATGTATTAAGCTGACAAAATGAGCCATGTATTTAACCTTGTTTCGTTGAAGATGACCAATCATATGCCATTCAATATCTTTTGGTAAAGCTTCGTATTTTTGAACCATTTCCTGGATCTTATTTTCACCAAAAATCTTGTGACCGGCATCATAAGCTTCTTTAATGTCAGCAATAGGTTTTGTTTTAGAAACTGCTACTAAAATTACGTCTTTAGCAGCAGTTTCCTTAATTGTTTGTAAATTATCTTTTATAAACATTTATAAATTGTTAGTCTAATTTATGAATTACTAGCCCTGAGCGTAATTTTGGTTCGAACCAAGTTACTTTAGGAGGCATAATATTACCAGTGTCAGCAATGTGCATTAATTGCTTCATACTTACGGGGAATAGAGCAAATGCAACAGCCATTTCACCTGAATCAACTCGTTGACTTAATTCACCCAATCCTCTTATTCCTCCAACAAATTCAATACGAGTATCGGTACGTAGATCTTTTATATTTAAGATTGGATCTAGTATAAATTTTGATAAAACACTTACATCCAAACTATCAAGAGGGCTATTATCATCAAATGTATTTGATTTAGCTATCAACTCATACCATTTTCCATCTAAATACATAGAAAGATTATGTAGTTTTGAAGGTTTTATTATTGAAGTACTTTCAGAAGCTATTTCAAAATTTACTTTAATTTTATTTATTAAGTCTTTAGGGCTTAAACCATTTAAATCTTTAACCACACGATTGTAATCAATAATTTGCAGTTGATGATCAGGAAAATGTT
>JAOZVI010000128.1 GCA_029938265.1 Flavobacteriaceae bacterium
GGATCTCAAGTTTATTATTACTACTATTATTTATTTGGTCATTTTTACCTAAAAATACTAAAATCGAAGATGAATATTTGATTAAAAATAATTTGAGTTTAATTAATACGGATACCTTACATAACTTACAGCTTGAGGTAGATAAAGTAAGATCAATTGGAGCGGTATCATCAATTATAGAATTACCAATTGTATATAGTGTGCAAATTGGAGCCTATAATAATTTTTCTGCAAATTTATTCTCAGAAAATTTTTCTCATTTATCAGAATTTGAGCAGAGCGGTATGAATAAATATGCTTTAGGAAATTACAGCACATACAAGGAAGCCTTTCAGCTACGAAAAGATTTGAAAAAAATGGGGTTTCTTGATTGTTTTATTATTGCTAAATCATATGGTGTTCCGGTAAATATTGGTGAAGCTCTTGAGCTTAGTGGCGAAAAATGGATTAGAGAAAAATAAAATATTCGCAAATTTATTTATATGATCAATAAATGGCTTAGTGCTGCGCGTTTGCGGACATTACCCTTATCGCTTTCCGGAATTATATTAGCGAGTTTTCTAGCTGCTTCTGATGGTTTTTTTAATTGGAAAATATTTATTTTTGCAATGCTAACAACTGTTGGTTTTCAGGTTATTTCAAATTTCGCCAACGATTACGGTGATGGTGTAAAGGGAACTGATAATGATGATAGAGTTGGTCCAGAAAGAGCATTACAAAGTGGTGACATCACACCAAAACAAATGAAAAATGCGATTAAAATTACTTCCTTTTTTACCTTAATTGTTGCAATTATTTTAATATATCTATCTTTTGGAAAAGAAAACTTTTTATACTCATTATTATTCTTTGTTCTGGGATTGCTAAGCATCATTGCAGCAATTAAATATACTGTGGGAAAAAATGCTTACGGTTATTATGGTCTTGGTGATATTTTTGTTTTCTTATTCTTTGGATTATTAAGTGTTTGTGGCACTTATTTTCTCTATACAAAAACCCTTGATTATACAAATTTTTTACCTGCTTTTTCTGTTGGTTTGTTAAGTATAGGCGTTTTGAATTTGAATAATATGCGAGATTATAATTCAGATAAAAAATCGAATAAAAAAACATTGGTTGTAAAGAATGGATTAAAATTTTCAAAGTATTATCATTATTTTTTATTGTTTGCCGCTTTTTTATTTTCGGTAATATTTGTTGTTATTCATTTTACATCCTATAAACAATTCTTATTTATTTTTGCTTTTATACCTATTTTCTTACATTTTAAAACGGTTTATCAGAATAAGGATCCGGTTACGCTAGATCCTGAATTAAAAAAACTGGCTTTGAGTACTTTTTTATACTCTATTCTTTTTGGTTTAGGCCAACTATAATATTATGATTTAAATCATTTCTTTAAGAAAGAAAAAGTTATATTTTTGTGTGAAATATCATCGTTCAGTAATGCGAAAATTAATTTTTACTCATCTTTTTCTCAACCTGTATTTGTTGGCAATAATTCAGCCTGCAATTCCTGTTATTGAGTATTTTGTTAATTATGAGTACATTACCAATGAATTATGTGAGAATAAAGATAAGCCAACAATGGCTTGTAATGGTAAGTGTTATTTAGAAAAGCAAGTCAAAAAGCAACAAAGAATTGATGTAGAGCAGGAAGCACCATTACCTCCAGAAATTGATCTAGAAAAATTTATAACTCTGAAGAATAAAAAATTTACATATAATTTAATTATTCTTAAGCAATTCAATCAAATTCCTACATTTTATATAAAATTTAATGAAAGAAAATTTATAGACAAACTATTAAGACCTCCTATAGTTTAAAATTAAATATTTTATATCACATCAAAAGTCATCAGTTAAATACTGATGTACATGTTTTTTTGTATACCTTATTGTTTTAGGATGAATAAATACAGATTAAAACCCAAAGATTGTTGAATGAGCGTAAATTAACCTTCAAGAATCTAATAATTGATCTAGATTTAGTATTTATCAAATGTAAAATACACTAAACTATATATGGCTAATCAAAGCAACTTTCTTTAAAGGTGTGATATTCAATCAAATATATTTTTATTAAATTTTGTAGCATACGATATTGTATGTCTATTCAATAATATAAACCAATATAATTTAAAATGAAAAATATATATATGGCTTATGCTATTTTACTGCTAGTTGGTATTAATAGCTATGCGCAACAATCAGTAATTGCGGGTAAGATTACTGATGAAAATAGTAAACCAATTGAACAGGTAGTAATTAAACTACAGAGTTCAGAAATATTTGTACAGACAAATGAAAAAGGTGAGTTTAAGATCAATGCTGATCAGGGTGAAAAAGCTTTGTTGTCACATATAAATTACAAATCTAAAACGGTTAAATTACACAATAATATGATAATTACTCTGGAGGAGAGTGTGATTCATTTGAATACGATCATTATTAAAGCAGATCCTTTTGGCGAAATTGCACAATCAAAAGTAGTTTATGATGATATTAAAGCCACAACACAACCAAGAAGTGTTGGTGATCTCTTTAAAGATATCCCAGGTTTTGGTATTCAAAAACGTGGAGCTTATGCTTCAGAGCCAGTTTTTAGAGCATTTAAATATGAGCAATTAAACATTCAATATGATGGAGGGATGAAGATCCTTAATGCTTGTCCTAATAGAATGGATCCGATAACAACACATGTTATTCCAGAAGAAATTGAAAAAATTGAGATCATAAGAGGTCCTTTTTCAATGAGATTTGGTCAGAATTTTGGAGGAATTATCAATATGGTTTCGAAATCTATGAGCAATCAAAAATCAGGTTTTAGTGGTAATATTGAAGCCGGTTATGAAACGAATGGTAATAATTTTACTACAAGAGGAACTTTTTTGTATAAAAAAGAAAAGTTTGATCTTGAATTAAACGGATCATATAGAGATTATGGTGATTATACTGATGGAAATGGAGACGAAGTACCATCTTCATTCAAGACCACTGATTATTCTGTAAAACTTGGTTATAACCCTGAAGAGAATCAACGCTTAAGATTGACATGGCGTCAGTCTTTTGGAAGAGATATTGACCATGCCGGATTGCCTATGGATTCGCCTTATGACGATAGCTATTTAGCCGGATTAGATTATAAAATTACAGATCTTTCAGAAAAAGTAAATTCAATTTCTTTTAAAGGGTTTTATTCATATGTAGATCATTTAATGACTAATGAAGATCGCCCAAGTTCTAAAGCAACGTTTGCTTCATCAAATGTATTTGCAAGCGTCTATGGAGGTAAGGCAGAGATTGTATTAACTCCTTCAAATCAGCTAAAGATATTTACAGGAGTGGATGCAAACTTTATTGCAAGAGATGGTTCTAGAATACGAACAATAAAAATAATGAATGGAAACCCGTTACCGGAGCCTAAGATCAAAGTTGATAAAATATGGCAGGATTCAGAGGTAAATGATATTGGGGTTTTTGCAGAAGGAAAATATATGATTACTGATCGATCAATTATTACTGCAGGTATAAGATCGGATTTTATATCAACAGCTATCAATGATCCTGAGCAAGATTTTTTAGATGAATATGAGATCAATGGTAAAATTGATGATCAATCAGAAGTGAATATCAGTGGAACAGTATCATATGTTTATAAAGTTAATACATCCGAATGGCAATTTGCTTTTGGTAGAGGTGTAAGAACCGCTTCAATGATAGAACGTTATATCAATCATTTTAATGTAGGTTCTGACCCCTATGAATATGTTGGAAATCCTTATCTAGATCCTGAAGTAAATAATCAGTTTGAGGTTTCGTTTAAGCAATGGCATAATAATTTTGATTTTGGAGCAACTATTTTTTATTCATTTTTGAATGATTATATTTCTGCAGTAGTCGATGAAAGTTTACCGCGAAAATTTATGCCAACATTAGAACCTGTCTATGCTAAGCGTTTTATAAATATTGACAAAGCAGTTCAAACCGGATTCGAAATGTTTTTTAATTATCGCTTTACTTCTGATTTTAGTTTATTAACAGACTTATCTTATACTTATGGTCAAAATAAAGATTTTGATGAGCCCTTGCCTCAGGTAACTCCTTTAACAGCGCATTTAAGTTTAAATTATGATAAAGAAAAATATTGGTTTAATTTAAAATCAAGATTTGTTGCCGAACAGGATCGTATATCAGAAACATTTAAAGAACAGGAAACGCCCGGTTTTGCAACATTTGATTTTAGTGCAGGTGTTAAACCACTAAAAGGTTTGACAGTAGGAGCAGCCGTTTTAAATATTTTTGATACGGCTTATTATGAACATTTAAATTTTTCATATAAAAACTCTGATATAATGAATGGTAGAATATACGAGCCCGGAAGAAATTTTACTATTTATTTAAATTATAGTTTTTAAAAATTAGTTAGTTAGTTTTGTTGAAAAACCGCTCAAAGAAATTTTCTTTGGCGGTTTTTTGGTTTTAATAAATTTCTTTAATAAATTTATAGGATAACTTTTTAATGTAAGCATTATGAAAATAACTTATCTCGGCCACGCTTCTTTATCCATTCAAGTTGCTAATAAAAATATTATTGTCGATCCATTTATAACGGCCAATGATCTGGCAAAGAATATTGATATTAATTCGCTTAAAGCAGATTACATTTTAGTAACACACGCACATCAGGATCATATTTTAGATGTAGAATCAATTGCAAAACGCACTGGCGCAAAGATCATTTCAAATTTTGAGATTGTAAATCATTACGATGAATTAGGTATTGAAGGTCATCCTATGAACCACGGTGGTTCATGGCAATTTGATTTTGGCAAAGTAACCTATACCAGTGCCATTCATAGCAGTTCTTTTCCCGATGGCTCTTATGGCGGACAGCCCGGAGGTTTTTTATTAGAAACTGATGAAGGTAATATTTATATTGCCGGTGATACTTGTTTGACTATGGATATGAAATTAATTCCGCTTCAGGCAAAACTAGATCTGGCAATCTTGCCTATAGGCGATAATTTTACTATGGGAATTGAAAGCGCATCAATTGCCGCCGAATTTACTGAATGTAACAACGTGTTGGGTTATCATTATGATACTTTTGGATATATTGAAATTGATCATCAAAGAGCAATAGATACTTTTAAAAGTAAAGATATTACTTTAAAATTATTAAGTATAGGAGAAACTATGCCTGTTTAAATAAAAAAGTTTTCTATAATTGGGTTCAGGGCTTGCCCTGAGGTTTAAAACCATTTATTTTCAGGGAGTGAAAGTAATAAAATTGCATTATATTCTCAATCATAACCTAACCATTAAAGACTAAAATAAAATGACCAGAAAAGAACTTAGAGAAAAGTATTGGAAACATCCAAATTGGCACAAAAAAGATATTTTAAATGATTTTGGTGATGAAGCTGAGGAAGTCTTTAAAAAAGCCTTTGGTTTGCATGTTGCCGAAGGGAAAAGACTTAATATTAGAGATAAGAAATTGTTAGAATATTTGTTCTGGAAGGTTAGAAAACGTCAGTGGGAGAGTATTCATTATGTTCCTAGATTTGATATTAATAATTCAAAACAAATTGAATTTGTAAAGGCAATGAATAAAATCCGAAAAGAATTTATTAATACTGAAGATCTTGAGTTTCGTATAGGCAAAGAGCATTCTTATGTTGAAATTGATAAAAAAGATCTATTACCTTCTACAGATCTAAAAACATTTGCACTTTTTTTAAAACAACATTTTTTATTGACAATAAGCCTAAAAACAATTGAGAAATATTTAAAAAAATATTTAAAAAATTAACTAACCACTTTTATTTTCTTCTAATTTTTTATTTGCAGTGATTAAGAATAAAAGGTTTATTTATATGATAGGTTTATATTCTGTTGACATTAAAATATTTTAAATTTATTAGTGAAACTCAATTTTAAGTAGTTTTAAAACAAACTCAAAACTATTATGTTATGTGGGTCACAAAAAAATATTCGACAATGTTATGTTTAAAATAATAAACTTCGTAAATTAGACAATTCTTTAAATTAACTGATTCATTAACTAATTATAATAAAAATGAAGAAATCTAATTGGTTTATCAGAGTTTTTGTTGGGATCGTTTTAGTATCTTTAGTTGTTACTGATGCTTTTGCACAACAAACACTCGACGATGTAAAATCAGCACGTGGTCTTAATGACCAGGATGTGCTGGCAGCTGTTAAAACGTTCATGCCACGTGGTGGTCGTGACGAGTATTTTTCGATTGTAGGAACGGGAAACTCCGGAACTATGATTGTTTACGGATTACCTTCTATGAGAATTTATAAGTATGTAGGTGTATTTTCGCCAGAACCATGGCAAGGTTATGGTTTTGATGATGAAAGTTCATTAATGCTTAAAAAATCTTCTCTTGATAACAGGATTAGTACTTATGGAGATATGCGTTTCCCTGCCTTTTCTGAAAAAGGAGGAAACTATGATGGGCATTTTGCTTTCTTTTCTGATGGAGCAAATTCTCGAATAGCTTTAATGGGACTAGATGATTTTGAAACTAAACAAGTTTTATCAAATCCATTATACATAAGCACCTACCCAGGTGTAGCAGTAACTCAAAATACTGAATATATTATCCAATCAAGTCAATATCCTG
>JAOZVI010000006.1 GCA_029938265.1 Flavobacteriaceae bacterium
CAACATTATCACCAACATTATCTGCAATTGTTGCAGGATTTAGAGGATGATCTTCAGGAATACCAGCTTCAACTTTACCAACCAAATCGGCACCAACATCGGCAGCTTTGGTGTAAATACCCCCACCAACACGTGCAAATAATGCAATTGAAGATGCTCCTAAAGAGAATCCTGAAATAATATTTAAAACAGTAAGTAATCCATTTTGATCATCAACACCATATATTTTACTGTAAATTAAAAACAGTACACTTAAACCAATAACACCTAAAGAAACAACACCTATGCCCATTACGGCACCACCTGAAAAAGCAACTTCTAATGCCTTATTAAGAGATGTTCGGGCTGCATTTGTAGTTCTTACATTTGCTTTTGTTGCAATTCGCATACCAATAAATCCAGCTAAGGCAGACATAAAAGCACCAACTACAAAAGATAATGCTACTAAACCACTTGAGTTTTCTTCAGCATTTCCTTTGAATACTAACAATACGGCTACAGCTATCACAAAGATCGATAGCACTTTGTATTCAGCTTTTAAAAATGCCAAAGCACCATCAGCAATATGCTTGGCAATGATAGCCATTTTTTCAGTCCCCACTTCTTGCTTTGTTACCCAGGCAGATTTATAAAACATAAAGATCAGCCCTATAACCCCCGCAAGAGGTAATAAATAAATTAAATTATCCATTTTATTTTAGATTTGAGTTAATATTTTGATATTAACAAAAGTAGTAAAATACTTATAGAAAAATAAAAGATGTGAAAATAAGTTATATTGTAATTATCCAGATACTTAGAAAAACTCACAGCCAAGCAATTATAAAATTTTTTTGGATTACTGATCATAAAAAATCAATGAATGAAAAATATACTTAGTGAATGAATTTTTAAGAATTTACCATTTATTTTTTCAAATAAATAATAACAGTAGCATAAAGATTTAATTAAACTTTAATAACTTTACTATCTAAATCTCTACATATGAAAAAATTAAGTTTTATATTTTTCGTGTTTATTTGGGCAACAGGTTATTTATTTGTAGGCTCATCACAAAAATTAAATGCACAATCGTTTATTGATGAATTGGATAAAAATGCACCGCCAAATACTTTGACCCAAAAGGAGAGAAAGAATGGCTGGAAACTTTTATTTGATGGTGAAAAAATTACAGAGTGGAGGGGATATAATATGGAAACCGTTCCTGATTGCTGGCAGGTTGAAAATGGAGCACTTAAAATAATGGTGGAAGGTGGTGATGAAAATGCCTTAGGATTGATCAGTAAAAAAAAGTATAAAAACTTTGCACTCAGTCTTGAATTTAAACTAACCAAAGCAGCCAATAGTGGAATTCTTTATCAGGTTGTTGAAAATAAAAAGTATAAATATGCTTATGAAACAGGAACTGAATATCAGATAATTGATGATAAGAACTGGAAAGATAAACTTGAAGACTGGCAAATTAGTGGTGCCAATTACGCCATGTACTCACCAAAAGTAAAACCGTTTAAACCTGTTGGAGAATGGAATCAGGTTTTATTAGTTGTTGAAGGTAATAATGTAAAACATTACTTAAATGGTAAACTTGTTGTAGCGTATAAAAAGCATTCGGATGAATGGAAAAAATTGCGCAACAGTGGAAAATGGAACAATTATCCTGATTACGGAATAGCTGACAAAGGTTATATTGTGCTCCAAAATCATGGAACACAGGTATATTTTAGAGACATAAAGATAAAAGAACTTTAAGTTCATAATTATGAATAGACAAACTAAACCACGAAGAGTATTTTTAAAATAATTATAAAAAAACTTGATTAAATGGAATGAATATTAAATATCATATAAATAAATGAATCTATATAACGAAAGATTTTAACATAATAAATAAATTTTCGTGTATACTGAGTTTGTTATTTTAGATATGCAAACCGTCACTAAAACCTGTTTTATAAAAATATGAAACCCTGTATATCAATATTATACAGGGTTTTCTTGTACCTTGAGTGGGAATCGAACCCACACGATCTTGCAATCACTGGATTTTGAATCCAGCGCGTCTACCAATTCCGCCACCAAGGCTTATTTTAGAGAAAATATTAATTCATTAAGTTTCTCTTTTTCTATTCCGGATTTCCAATATTTCTCACGAATTCTGGCTTCCGGTCTTGTTTTACAATCTTTTGAATAAATCAGTTCAAAAGGTTATAAAAAAACGGAGTGCAAATATAAGTTATTTGTTTAAAAAAATTATTTTTTTAGCACTTTTCTTTAAAAAAATTTTATATGAAAAGTTCCATTAAAATTCATTTACATTTGAAATATTTAATTAATTTTGTAAAAAATACTCTAAAACAATACCTTAAAACACAACATATTAAAATGAAACTAAAAATGCCTAATCCAAAAATATTCGATTGCTCACAAAGTACCGAATTAGCTCAAAAAATTGCTGATGAATATGGTATGAAACTCGGTGTTGTAAATAAAAATGTATTTAGCGATGGTGAATTTAGAGTTTCATTTGAAGAATCGATAAGAGGGAGAAGAATTTTCTTAATAGGTTCTACCAATCCTCCTTCTGATAATTTAATGGAAATACTCTTAATGATCGATGCAGCCAAAAGGGCTTCAGCAAGGCATATTACTGCGGTGATGCCATACTATGGATGGGCAAGACAAGATAGAAAGGATAAACCTCGTGTGCCAATTGCTGCTAAAATGGTAGCAAAGTTATTACAAACAGCTGGTGCCACAAGAGTCATCACAATGGATTTACATGCTGATCAAATTCAAGGTTTTTTTGAAATTCCTGTTGATCATTTATATGCCTCAACCATTCTTTTACCATATATTGAGAATCTAAATCTAAATAATATTACCATCGCATCTCCTGATTTAGGGGGTTCAAAAAGAGCTTATGCTTATTCAAAATATTTAAATAGTGAAGTTGTAATTTGCTACAAACAACGCGAAAAAGCAAACGTTATCTCACTTATGGAATTAATTGGCGATGTAAAGGGAAGAAATGTTATTATTGTTGATGATATAGTTGATACTGCCGGTACCTTAACCAAAGCTGCCGATTTGATGATTGAAAAAGGTGCAATTAGCGTTAGGGCAGTAGCTACTCATGCTGTATTATCAGGAGATGCCTATAACCGAATTGAAAAGTCAAGTTTAGAAGAATTAATCATTACAGATACAATTCCTTTAAAACAGACAAGTTCTAAAATAAAAATAGTATCTTGCGCCCCCTTATTTGCTGAGGTGATGCGTAATGTACAAGACAATACATCAATCAGCGATCAATTTTTAATGTAATAAATAACTTAATTAAAAAACAATGAAATCAATTACGATCAAAGGATCTCAAAGAGAAAGCGTAGGCAAGGTAGCAACCAAAGCCTTACGTAATGCTGGGAAGGTTCCTTGCGTGTTATACGGAGGAGAACAACCAATACACTTTTCAGCAGATGAAATCAGTTTTAAAGATTTGGTTTATACCCCAAATATTTACACTGCAAAGATTGAACTTGAAAATGGCGAGACTTATGCTGCTATTATGCAAGATATTCAGTTTAATCCGGTATCGGATAAAATAATGCATATTGATTTTTATCAATTATTTGAAGACAAAGAAATAACCATGAATATTCCTGTAAAACTTACAGGTAGTGCTCCGGGTATTGTTGCAGGTGGTATTTTACGTTTTCCTTCTAGAACATTAAAAGTAAAAGCTAAACCAGCTAATCTACCAGATTTTATTAGTGCTGATATATCAAAACTAGAAATTGGTGATAAAATATATGTAACCGAAGTTGGTGGTGATGATGCTTATACAATTCTACATCCTGATAATACTGTAATTTGTCAAGTTCGTATTGCGCGTGCAGTAGTTGAAGAAGTAGTTGACGAAGATGAAGAAGGTGAAGAAGGTGAAGAAGGTGCTGAAGGCGCTGAAGGTGCTGAAGGCGCAGAAGGTGCTGAAGGTAAGGCAACTGAAGGAGGAACAACTCCAGCAGATAAATATAAAAAATAATATCAAATTATTTTTTGAAAGCAAAGCTGTCTGTAAAGGCAGCTTTTTTTATACTTTTATAGGATGAATTTTATTTCGAAGTTTATATCCTTTTTTCAATCAGAAAATAACAAAACAGACAACATGAAAAAATATTTAATTGTTGGCTTGGGAAATATTGGTGATAAATATAAAGATACCCGTCATAATATTGGATTTTCTGTTCTAGATAATTTAGCAAAAACAAAAGAAATCTCTTTTGAAACAAAAAAACTAGCTGATATAACTTCTTTTAAATTTAAAGGCAGGACTTTTGTATTATTGAAACCCAATACATACATGAATTTAAGTGGCAAAGCCGTTAAATATTGGATGGAAAAAGAAAAAATACCACTAGAAAATATACTAATTGTTACCGATGATGTAAATATTCCTTTTGGTACAATTCGCCTAAAAAATAAAGGAAGTGCCGGTGGTCATAACGGCATGCAA
Organism: Flavobacteriaceae bacterium; assembly: GCA_029938265.1. Lineage (GTDB taxonomy): Bacteria > Bacteroidota > Bacteroidia > Flavobacteriales > Flavobacteriaceae > Namhaeicola. The sequence goes on from JAOZVI010000006.1 coordinate 4,514, forward strand.
AATATTCAGGATATTTTACAAACCAATATTTACCCTCGGTTAAGATTTGGTATTGGAGGAGATTATAAAAAAGGGCAACAAATTGATTATGTTTTAGGAAAATGGTCTTCCGAAGAAAAAGAAATACTTCCTGAACGTCTAGATAAAATAAATCAAATCATTCCTTCTTTTGGTCTAGCCGGAATTAATAATACTATGAATGCTTTTAATGGCAAGTAATACCTTAATAAATCTCTCTGGTATAGTTTACCGCCTACACAGATGAAGTTCCAACTGAACTAAAAAACTTCTCTGCTTTATCCAAATTCGCTTTAGCTTCTTTACTCAATCCCATTTTTAAATTCCATTTATATCCCTGAATTCCCAGTATAAAGGCTTTAGGATTTTTGTTGTATAAATCATTCTCTAAAAATAAAATTGTTTCAGGCTCTAGTTCATGAGAACTAAAACCAAATTTATCAGATGGTTCACAAATTCTATAATAAAAGCCATCTTTAATATTTTCTATTGTAGCATCTACAAATACTACCTTATCGTAATGACTAATTAATTCAGCATCTTCAATTTGTAACTGATAACGATACTCAACATCAATACCTTTAAAACCTTCCTCTTTAAGGAAATCTAAAAATAACCAACCAAGTCCATCATCCTGACGCCCTATATTACCAATACCTAAAACAATTGTTTTATTTTTCATTATCAAAGTATTAAAAAAAATGCTAAAAAATTAATAGCATTATTAAACTATTTAATTACGTCTTACATCAATTATATTACCTAAAGAATCATAGAGTGAAATTTCTAATGGCATTTGACCCAAAGCGTGAGTTGCGCAACTCAAGCAAGGATCATAAGCCCTTATTGCTACCTCAACCTGATTTAACATGCCTTCGGTAATTTTAGGTTTTCCATCTAAAACATTATCAGCAACCCAACGAACAGCCTGATTCATAGGTTCATTGTTATGGGTAGTTGAAACAATAAGATTACATCGTGTAATTCTGTCTTTATCATCTACTTCATAATGGTGAATTAAAGTGCCGCGAGGTGCTTCAATAATACCAATACCTTCTTTTCTGCGTTCTCCTTTTCTTGTAAGGTCATTGCTTAAGATATCATCATCTTCGAGTAAATTTTTCATCATTTCTGCACAATACAACACTTCTATCAATCTTGCCCAATGTGTGTACATGGTCATATTGTTAATTCCACCATTTGTAATCGCTTTAAAATCTAAACGTTCTCGCTCAGCTAATGGTGTTTCAATTCCTTCACAAATATTAATTCTTGCTAAAGGACCAACACGATTCCAGCCTTTCTCTTTACCTAAATGTTTTAAATAAGGAAATTTTAAATAAGTCCATCTTTTAACACTTTCATAAAAATATTGATTGTAGTCATCATTTGGTACATCATTTAAAGTAATATTTCCATCACTATCTGTAGCTCTTAACACACCGTCATATAATTCTAAGAATCCATTTTTTTTATTTACCAGGCCCAGATGACCGGAAGGATATTTAGCAAATGTATCTAAAAATTCTTTATTGGTAATATGATAAGATTTCATAAAGTCAATTATTTCAATAGACCATTTTATCATTGTATCAATGGATGGAATATCTTTACCATCTAAAAAATAAGTACGCTCTTTTGCACTAACTCTTTTATGTACACCACCAGGTGTTGTAGAAATTCCATGAATACGTTTCCCAGCAACCAGTTTGATGATCTCTTGTCCGAATTTACGCATCAAGATTCCTTTTTTTGCTAATTCAGGATATTCCATAGCAACACCAACAACATTCCTTTTCAAAGGATCAGATTCGGCACCAAAAAGTAAATCAGGTGAAGCCAAATAGAAAAAATGTAGTGCATGTGATTGAAACACTTGACCAAAATGCAATAATTTTCTAATTTTTTGAGCTGGCACAGACAAATCTTCGGGTTCAATACCTACAATTTGATCAATTGCCTTTGCAGCAGCTAAATGATGACTTACGGGGCAAATCCCACATAAACGTTGTACCATTACAGGTGCTTCCCAATATGGATGTCCTTGAATAAAACGTTCAAATCCTCTAAATTCAACAATATGAAATTTAGCATCTGTTACTTTGTTATTATCGTCTAAATGAACGGTTACTTTACCATGTCCTTCAACTCTTGTTACTGGATCTATTACTAATTTTTTTGACATTTTTTTTATTTTATTGAATTAAAAAATCAAACTTATAGTTTCCTACTTTTGACATTTTCATTAATCATATTTAAATTCATCATGCGTGATTGAAAATTTCTCACCTAACAAAATACTTTTGACCACTTTCCAGATATGTTCTGCATTTGGAGGGCAACCCGGTATGTAATAATCTATTTTAACAACTTCATTACAAGGATAAACATTATTTAATAATTTTGGTAAGTCTTCGTGCGCAGGAATAATATCAGCACCTATCTCACTGGTAGTGCCATTTAAATAAGATTCTTCTAAACATTCTTTTAGAGAAATAAAATTTCGCATTGCCGGTATACCTCCCATGATGGCACATTCGCCAAATCCAATTAGGATATCACATTTCTTACGGAACTCCCGTAAAACATGTACGTTTTCGGTATTAGCACAACCTCCTTCAATAAGACCAATATGGCATCTTTTACTAAATTTTTTAATGTCTGTAAATGGAGATTTGTTAAATTCTACTATTTCGAGCATATCTAGTAAATCAGTATCAATATCTAAAAGAGACATATGACAACCGAAACAACCCGCAAGAGAAGTAGTTGCTACAATAAATTTCTCATGATCTTCTTTTTTTATTTTTCCGTTTTTTAAAGATGGAATAATATCTTTACCTAAAACATCGTATTTACGTTCACCAAATGGTTGCTCATGTGCTACCCCTTTTATAAGGATGGCACCAACCGGACAAATATTCATTGCATGTAATGCTTCAGCTTCACTTAATTTAGCTTCTTGTTCATAATCAATATGAACTCTGGTTCTAACACCTCTTTCTACAAATGAAAATACATCTTTACCATCTCTGGTTTTGATCTCTTCTACACAGCGTTTACATAAAATACAACGATTAGTTTCCATGATCATCCGCTTTGGTGTAAAATCAACTATTTTATCACTAAAAACGTGTGGATAACGCGTAACGGTAATTCCCATGTCATAAGCGTGGTTTTGCATATCACAATTACCACTTTTTTCACAAGTAGGGCAAAAATGATTCCCTTCAGCATAAAGCATTTCAATAATCGCTTTTCTATTATCTAATAGCTCAGGAGTATTCACTTCTATATTCATCCCTTCACTAACTTTTACAGTACAACCCGTAGTATGTTTACCGTTGAGTTTTACTGTGCAAATTCTACAAGTTCCTAAAGGATTCAGCTCTTTAAAATAGCACAAAGTAGGTATGAAAATCTTATTTTCCTTGGCAACATCTACTAAATTTTTCCCTGCCTCTGCTTTTATTGATTTGCCGTCTATTGTTAGTTTGACCTTGTTATTCATATGGTGTAGATAAATCGTTAATTATATTATCGTATTCTTCTATTGCTTTTTCTAAATTGAAAGCTTTATTAAAATCCGTGTTTTCTGATAATCTCTGTTTAAAAATTTCTGGAAATTTTTTCATTGCATCATTCAGAGAATTAGAAGATGATTGACCTAACCCACAACGACTGGTTGTTTTAATAATTTTACTCCATTCTTTAATATCTGCTAAATCCTTTTCTTCGGCATGCCCTAATATCAACTTATTTATTTTTTTATTTAAAAGAAAATTTCCTGTTCTACACGGTACACATATGCCACAAGATTCTTCAACAAAGAAATTAGAGTAATTTTTTAAAATATGAAGGAGGTCTCTTTTATTGTCAAAAATCATTACAGAGCCACCGCATTGTAAATCCTCACCACTAATGTTTCTGTCGAAATCAATTTCAGACAGCAATTCTCCCGATGGACCACTAAATTGAATCATTTTGATGTCTTTGGCTCCGGTTAAATTGATAAACTCTCGCATATTCATTCCCCATTCGATTTCATAAATTCCTTTCTTTTCACAATCTCCGGAAACACTTAACAATTTAGTTCCGGGTGTTTTATCTGTACCTAATGCTAACCAAGAATCAACGCCCATTTCAAGAATTCTGGGAACAGCACACAGCGTTTCAACGTTATTTACAACAGTTGGTTTATCATTAAAACCTTTTTCAACAGGAAAAACCTCTTTTGTGCTTGGTTCACCTCTTTTTCCTTCCATAGAATGGATAAGAGCCGTTTCTTCTCCACATATATAAGCACCTGCACCTAAATGGATATAGATGTCAAAATCAAAGGGTATTTTAGCCAAAATTTCTTTTCCTAGTTTACCATCTTCTCTATATTTAGATAATAATTTTTCTAGTTTTTGTTTCAAATAGCGGTATTCAGCTCTAAGATAAATTGCTCCTATGGATGCCCCAACTGAATAGGCGGCAAATATCATTCCTTCAATTAGTAATTCAGGATGTTCTTCAAGCAAAACCCTATCTTTAAAAGTTCCTGGTTCACCTTCATCAGCATTACAAATAATATACTTTTGATCCGCTTTATTATTATGGCAAAATTGCCATTTTAAACCAGTTGGGAAAAAGGCACCTCCACGACCTGCTAATTTTGATTTTTTTATCTTTTCAATTATTTCTTCCGGATTATATTTTTCTAAAAAAGATAATGTGGCGTATGGGACGTAAGGTTTAAAAAATACCGTCTTATCAATACTTGGCTTATATTGAATAACACTTTTAGGTGTGTCGCAAATTTCAAAAGCTTTTTTCCCATTTCTAATTTGTGATATTATATCTTTGATCTTATAAGGAGTCAGGTGAGTAAATGGTTGAAAATTAATTAAACATGCTGGTTCTTGGTCGCTTAAACCAATACATGGAGATTTAAACAAACCAAACATTTTGTCGGCTGTTACATGACCCATTTTTACTCCTATTGCTTCCTCAAAGGCTTCAACTATTTTGTTTCTTCCCGAATATTGAGAGATTACACATTCATTAATGTATATGGTGTATTTGCCACAATCTGTTCTATGGTAAAAATGATAAAAGGTTACGACACCTTCTAATTCCATTCTTGACATGTTAAACTCTTGTGAAATTTTTGTCATATCATCGTGACTTATAAACCTTTTTTTTCTTTGTACGTCCCATAAAACACTCATTAAAGAGGATCTTAAAGGAATATTATTTTGTATAGCCATAATAAAAATATATAATATAATGTGTAACAAATGTAGCGTTCAGAAAAATTCTAATAACTGACAATTATCAGTAAATTATAATTTAATAGATATTTATGAAAATGTGAAGTTTTTTGCTTTTTGGATACTATATATTCAAAAAGAATTAATAAAATTAAATATTATTCAAGAATTGTTAAGAAACTTCTAAAGCTTTTACTCTCATCTCTTTTCCTTGAATGATGTTCTTAAAATAACTGTTGCATTTAGGGCAGGAATCATAATAATTATTGATCTCATATTTATGCTCGCAATCCATGCAAACAGCAATTCCTTTTGTCTTAAAAATTTTCTTTGTTGCGTTTTCCAGAAGTGTTCCATTTACTGCCATCGGCCATACAAAATCTAAAGAATCTATTTCGACGCCCGATAATTTTCCTATTTCGAGTTCAATGAGGTCAATTTTTTTTGCATTGGCTTTTTTTGCTTCTTTCTCAGCAATTTTTACGATTCCCATTGCAATGGATAATTCATGCATTAAATTAAAATTTAGATAATCAAATTAAATATTTTAAACTTCAATATTAAAAAGAGTAAGTTTAATAATCAACTAAAAATAGAGAAATATTTTAGAATCCATTAAATTTTTAACTAGCATACACTTTTATTTGTTTTGATTTTCTTTCTTAAATAAATTGTAATATTAACTACTACATAACTCATTAACTGCTTATTAGACTAAGTAGTGTCTGGTCGAAAATACCCCAAAATTCAAATCGTTTCTTTTTGCAATCTTTTCACTTTTTTACAATCGACTGATACTACGGCATCACCTCATATAAAAAAATAAAAATCTTATCAAAAATAATTCAATTTAGAAAAATTTGTTTATTTCCGACCAGATACTAAGAAACTTTAATAATATATATTATTTATAATAGATTTAAATAGATAAAATATGATTTTTATCATCTAAATTCTTTCAAATTCCGTATAAATTTAAGCTCAGAAGTTAAAGTAACTTAAGTAACTTAAAATATGGCATCATGAGAAAAACAGTAAAAAAAGAAGATACATATTACGAGAATATCATAAAAAAAGGATATTCTAGAAGAGATTTTATGAAATTTGCTACAGTGATGACGGCATTCATGGGATATGAATCTTCTGTGGTCTCACAGGTTGTAAAAGCATTGGAAACCAAAAAAAGAATTCCTGTTATTTGGGAACATTTTCAAGAATGTACAGGTTGTACAGAATCTTTTATCCGTTCGGATCACCCACTGGTTTCAGATTTAATCTTAGATACCATTTCATTAGATTATACTGATACGCTTATGGCTGCTTCAGGTCATAATGCAGAGGCAGCAAAACAAGAATCAATGAAAGAGAATTATGGAAAATATATTCTTATAGTTGAAGGAGCTATACCTACTAAAAACGAAGGATATTGCACTATTGCCGGAAGATCTGCAATTGAGGTTCTTAAAGAGTCTGCTGCAGGTGCTGCTGCCATTCTTGCTTTTGGTAGTTGTTCATCTTGGGGAGGTGTTCAGGCGGCACATCCAAATCCAACAGGTTCTGTTCCTGTTGATGAAATAATAAAAAATAAACCCATCATTAGAGTACCCGGTTGCCCACCAATTTCAGAAGTGATGACTGGTGTTGTTGTTCATTACGCAACTTTTGGTAGGCTACCAGATTTAGACTCAATGGGCAGACCAAAACAATTTTACGGAAAAAGAGTACATGACAGCTGCTATAGAAGACCAAATTTTGATGCCGGGCTTTTTGCAGAGACATATGACAGTGAAGAGGCCAAAAAAGGATATTGTTTGTATAAAGCAGGTTGTAGAGGTCCGGTTACTTATAACGCATGTGGATCAATGGAATGGAATAATGGAGTTAGTTTCCCTATCAAATCAGGTTATCCTTGTATAGGTTGTAGTGAGAATAATTTTTGGGATAATGGACCTTTCACTGAAAGATTGACAAATGTGCCTGGTATGGGAATAGAAGCTACAGCTGATAAGATTGGTAAAATTGTATTAGGAGCAACTGCCGTTGGAGTTGCCGGTCATGCAATACTCACCAATCTGGCAAAGAAAAAAGAATTGAAGGCTGCTCATAAAATGGCAATTAAAAATAAAAAACGTATCAAAGAATAAAAAATAATTAATTAAAAAATCCTGCTAAAGTAGGATTAGTTCAATTCACTATTTTAAATATGATTATAAGTCTGTTAAAAATAGAGTTTCACTAAAATAACAATATATATTATGGCAAACAGAATTGTAATAGATCCGATAACTAGAATAGAAGGACATTTACGTGTTGAAGCAGAAATAAAAGATGGTAAAGTAGTAAATGCATATTGTTCCTCAACTATGATTAGAGGAATGGAAAAAATTGTTGAAAATAGAGACCCAAGAGACGTATGGGCTTTTGTACAAAGAACCTGTGGTGTTTGTACAACAGTTCATGCCATTGCATCAATACGTTCGGTTGAAAATGCTTTAGGTATTGTAATACCTCCAAATGCAGAATTAGCCAGAAATATTATTACTACGTCACAAGCTATGCAAGATCACGTTATACATTTTTATCATTTACATGCTCTTGACTGGGTTGATATAACACAAGTTTTAAATGCTGATCCAAAAGCTACTTCAGAATTAGCGCAAAGCATCTCAAAATGGCATAATAGCTCTCCGGGATATTTTTCAGATGTGAAGGCCAGAATTAAAAAATTTGTTGATAGTGGCCAGTTAGGAATTTTTGCAAAAGGGTATTGGGGTCATTCCGCTATGAAATTACCTGCTGAAGTAAACTTATTGGCAGTAGCACATTACCTAGAAGCATTAGAATGGCAAAAAGAAATTATTAAAATTCATACAATACTTGGTGGTAAAAATCCACACCCCCATTTCTTAGTAGGTGGAATGGCAAGTGCTATTAATGTGAGTGATGCCGGTGGATTGAATATCGAAAGATTGGCATATGTAAGTAAATTATTAAAAGATGCGCATAAATTTATCAATGAGGTTTATATTCCAGATCTTTTAGCCATTGCTTCATTCTACAAAGACTGGGGTGCTATCGGTGGAAATAAATTTAACAATTACTTATCTTTTGGTGATCTTCCAACAGGTAATTATGGAGATATTGATACCTATAAATGGCCTCAAGGTGTAATATTAAATGGTGATCTTAGCAAAGTTCATCCGGTAGATCTTGAAAAAACAAATGAAATTCAAGAATTTATCAATAAATCATGGTATGATTATCCTGAAGGAAAAGATTCTGGTTTACATCCTTGGGAAGGAGAAACAGAAATTAACTATACAGGCCCTAAACCTCCCTTCGAACACCTCGATGTAGATAAAGAATATAGCTTTATTAAAACACCAAGATGGCAAGGAAAACCTATGGAAGTAGGTCCTTTATCCAGAATGTTGGTTGGATACGTTAAAGGAATACCTGAGTATAAAGAAGTTGTTGATTATGCACTTACAACCTTAGATGTACCTGTGGGTGCGTTGCTATCTACTTTAGGTAGAACTGCAGCCAGAGGTTTAGAATCTAAATTATTGGCTGACTGGGGATTAGAATTCTTTGACCAATTAATCAATAATATTAAAAATGGTGATACCAGAATGGCTTCTACTGAAAAGTGGGATCCATCAACATGGCCTGCAGAAGCAAAAGGAGTTGGCTATATGGAAGCCCCAAGAGGAGCTTTAGCCCACTGGATTAAAATTAAAGATAGAAAGACAGAAAAATATCAAATGGTTGTACCAACTACTTGGAATGCCGGGCCTCGTGATCCTAAAGGTCAAATGTCTGCTTACGAATCCGCATTAATCGATACGCCTGTTGCTGATCCTGATAATCCTGTTGAAATTTTAAGAACCATTCATTCATTTGATCCATGTTTGGCATGTGCTGTTCATTTATATGATGAACAAGGGAAAAATATAAGTCAGGTTCATATAGGAGGAGCTTGTAGTATTTGATATTTTAATAATTAAAATTAAAGAAAATGACCGCAAAAACTTATAATTACAAAAGAGTCTATGTATGGAGTCTTGTGGTTCGGTTTTTTCACTGGACTACTGCATTTTCCACAACAATTCTAATTATTACAGGATTTATAATAGCTGATCCACCCGCGATATCTCAAAATGTAGAAGCAACAAATTCTTATTGGTTTGGGTATGTTAGAGCTATACATTTTATTACTGCATTTATTTTGGTGGCAGCTGTAATCTTTAGATTCTATTGGTCTTTTGTAGGTAACAGATTTGCCAGTTGGAAAAATTTTATTCCATTCACAAAAAAAGGTATAAGTAATATCTGGCATGTTCTTAAAATTGACATACTTTTAATGCCGGATAAAGAACATAAACTTTCAAATATTAGTATTGGACATAATTATTTGGCAGCTTTTTCATACCTTATTATGACATTGCTTTTTGTTTTACAATTTTCAACAGGATTTGCTTTAATGTCTCCAACATCCGACTTTTGGTTTACCGATATGTTTTCGTGGGTCTTACCACTTTTTGGTGGAGATATTCCTGTAAGATATATCCATCATATTTCAACATGGATGTTTATTATCTTTGTTGTAGTGCATGTTTATCTTGTGCTTTATCATGACTATGTGGAAGGTCGTGGCGAGGTGTCTTCTATGATCAGTGGCTATAAATTTGTTAGATCAGAAAGATTTAATAAGTCAAAAATAAAAAATAGAGAAGTTTTAAGTGACGAATAATAAATTGGCCTATGATTTCAGATGAAGTAATAGAATTGCAAAAGTTGTTCTATCAAACACATGATTATTTAGACAGTAAAAAGAAAGATAAAATCCTGATTTTGGGAATTGGAAATTACCTGATGGGGGATGAAGGTGTTGGTGTACATACAATTCATGCTTTAAGTAAGGTGGAATTGCCAGAAAATGTGGATATTATTGATGGTGGAACCGGAAGTTTTGATCTTATGCCAATTCTATCACAATATCCTTTGGTTATCTTTGTTGATGCTACCATGGATTCAAAACCAGCTGGTACCATTAATGTAATTTATCCAAAATTTGCCAAAGATTTTCCAACCGTTCTAAGTGCACATGATGTTGGATTAAAAGACATGATAGATGCATTGGAATTTCAGGGAGAATTGCCCAAAATTATCTTAGTAACTGTTTCTATTGATGAAATGATTCCTATGACTATTCAACTTACGAAAGATGTAAATGATAGTATTCCAAAAGTAGTTAAAAGAATAACAGATATTTTAGGAAAGATAAAAACTGTACAAAAAGAAATATTAGAATAATTATACAAATTTTCATAGGGGGAAAGGCCTATTCACTTTTCAGAATGGGTCTTTTTATTTTTATGTGTTCATTGCAAATGTGTGTATTGTGAAAATAAAATATTTTCTCGATTTGGAATAGCAATTGATCTGGGTCCGGGTTTTACCAGCATAAATGATCTCCCTTTTGTAATTAGCAATAGAGTAGCACTTTATTATAGACTCTGAAATAATTGAATATTGTCATTAATATTTTGTTTAAAACAATTGAAATACTATTTTTGAGTAAATATGGAGACGCAACATATTCACATTAAAGGTATTGTTCAAGGGGTTGGTTTTAGACCCTTTATTTTTAAACTTGCTATTAAAAACCAATTAAAAGGCTGGGTAAACAATACTACTGATGGTGTACATATTCAAATTAATGCCAATAAAAATATTACAAAAAACTTTTTGCAAAAAATTCTTAATGATCTTCCTCCTTTAGCGGTTGTAACCGAATATCACATTAAAGAAACCAAATATCAGGAATACCAAAAATTCGAAATACTCCACAGTGTAGATAAAGCTAAACCAAATATTCTTCTCACCCCAGATGCAGCTTTGTGTAAAGATTGTAAAGAAGAACTTTTCACTAAAGATAACAGGCGTTTCCTTTATCCATTTATTACATGTACCAATTGTGGCCCCCGGTATTCAATCATTAATAAATTACCTTATGATCGAATCAATACCACTATGGATCCATTTCAAATGTGTAATGATTGTAATAAAGAGTTTAGCAATCCCTTAGATAGAAGGCATTATTCACAAACAAATTCATGCTCCAAATGTAAAATTGAAATGCAATTGTTTGAAAATGGTAATTTGATAGAAAATTTTACAGATCTAAATTATATTGTCGAAAGATGGAAAGATGGAAAAATTATCGCCATAAAAGGAATCGGCGGCTATTTATTAACCTGTGATGCCACAAATATTGATGCAGTTGCTTTATTGCGAAAACGAAAACAACGCCCTACAAAACCATTTGCACTAATGTATCCAGATAGCAAAATGATATCAGAAGATGTTGTGCTTTTTGAAGATGAAAAAATAGAATTAGAAAGTGTACATGCCCCAATAGTTTTGTTACATTTAAAGCCCTACAATCAACAAAAAAGTGGTTTGGCATTGAAAGAAATAAATAGTGGTCTTCATCGAATAGGTATTATGATGCCTTATACACCCCTTTACGAATTACTGCTAAAAAAATTCAATAAACCAATCATTGCAACCAGTGGTAATATTACTGATTCTACAATTATTTATCAAGATGATAAAGCTATGGAAGAACTTCCCGGGATAGCAGATGTTATTTTAATGAATGACCGAGAAATTTTGATCCCTCAGGATGATGGAGTTGTTCAATTTTCAATGAAAAACCGACAAAAGATTACTTTGCGCAGATCCAGAGGGAAAGCGCCTGTCTATATCAATCCATATTTAAAAGTCCCAAAAGAAACTGTATTAGCTACCGGATCGATGCTTAAAAGTGTTTTTGGATTGTTGAATTTTAAAAATATCTATATCAGTCAGTATCTAGGAAACACTGCCAGTTATGATGCGCAAGTTAATTTCGAAAAAACTTTTCATCATTTTGAAAAGGTATTTGATACAAATGTTGACGCTATTGTAATTGATAAACATCCTGATTATTTTGCCACTAGATTCGGAAAAGAAAAAGCAAAAGAAAATAATGCTAGAATTTTTTCTATACAACATCATAAAGCACATTTTTATGCTGTTTTGGGTGAAAACAATTTATTGAACATTAATGAAAATATTTTAGGTGTTATATGGGATGGAACCGGTTTAGGAGATGATGGAAATATTTGGGGAGGAGAATTTTTTAAATATAAAAAAGGTGAAATTGATCGTATATATCATATAGATGAATTCGATTATATTTTAGGTGATAAAATGGCAAAAGAGCCTAAAATTTCGGCTTTATCAATTATGAATCTTATAGATGGATCAGAAAAATACCTAAAAAATAAATTTACTGATACCGAGTGGAAGATCTATAAAAATCTTCTCCAAAAAAATCGTTTAAAAAGCACGAGTATGGGACGGCTTTTTGATGCAGTTGCTTCAATTCTTTTCGGTTTTGATATGCATAGTTTTGAAGCAGAGGCTTCTATGCAATTAGAAAAAGAAGCATCAATGTATTATTATTCACACAATTTATCATTAGATGATTCTTATATAAATAATAACACTCTTCCTGATAATTTTATAGATTTCCTAATAAGAAATATTATTTTCGATTTAAATCATAATATTGATAAACAGTTTATTGCGGTAAAATTCCATATCACTTTGGTAGAATATATTATACTTATCGCTCAAAAATTTGAATTTAATAAAATTGCTTTTAGTGGCGGGGTTTTTCAAAATTCGTTATTGGTTGATCTGGTAATTAAATTTATGGGAAATGAATTTGATCTGTTTTTTCATAATGAATTTTCTCCCAATGATGAAGGAATCCCCTTCGGACAATTGATGTATTATTCAAAAAGAAATTAATAACAAAAAATTGTTATACCTTCCTTAAAAAATTTAATTTTGGCTAGACTAAACTAAAAAATAAAAGAATTGAAATATTTATCAGAATACAGAGACCCAAAACTTGCCAAAAAAGTTTTAAAGGAAATTAAAAAAACTGTCACAAAACCATGGAAGATCATGGAAATTTGTGGAGGTCAAACCCATAGTTTAGTAAAAAATGGCATCTTAAATGTATTGCCTGATAAAATTACAATGCTACACGGTCCCGGATGTCCGGTTTGTGTTACGCCATTGAATTTGATCGATAAAGCAATTTTTTTAGCTGAAATGAAGAATGTAATTCTTTGTAGTTTTGGAGATATGCTCAGAGTACCCGGTTCTAAAAAAAGTTTGCTTGAAGCTAAAGCCGGAGGAGCCGATGTTAGAATATTATATTCACCCCTGGAAGCCGTAAAACTTGCTGAAAAAAATCCTGATAAAGAAGTCGTCTTCTTTGCTGTAGGATTTGAAACAACTGCTCCTGCTAATGCTCTATCAGTAATGCATGCTGAAAAACTTGGTATAAAGAATTATTCAATTTTAACCTCTCATGTTTTAGTCCCTCCAGCGATTACTGCTTTGATGGAAGACCCTGAAAGTAAGATCGATGGATTTTTAGCAGCTGGTCATGTTTGCTCTATCATGGGTTATTGGGAATATTTTCCTTTGGTTAGTAAATACAAAATACCCATTGTCATTACCGGATTTGAACCTTTGGATATTTTACAAGGAATTTTAATGGTTGTCAAACAATTAGAAAAAGGACGTGCCGAAGTAGAAAATCAATATACAAGAATGGTCAAAGAAAAAGGTAACACCTCAGCACAAGATATCATTAGAAAAGTATTTGATACAGGCGATCAAATTTGGAGAGGAATTGGAAATATTGAAAATAGTGGTTTTAAATTAAATGATGATTATTCGCATTTTGATGCTGATAAAAAGTTTTCAATTGCTATAGAAAAAGTAATCGAAAACCAGGAGTGTATTGCCGGCGATATTATGAAAGGTCTTAAAAAACCTTTAGACTGTGTACATTTTGGTAAAGCTTGTACTCCACAAAATCCTTTAGGAGCTCCGATGGTAAGTTCAGAAGGTGCTTGTGCAGCTTATTATAATTTCTCAACCATGTTTAAAAAAATCAATTAAAAAATGGAAAAAAGTATCTTTAAATTGCAATGTCCTATACCAAAATTTGATTTTGATATCATTACTTTAGCACATGGTAGTGGCGGACTTTTAACCAACAAGTTATTAGAAAGTGGTGTTTTTAATCTGTTAAAAAATGACGAATTAGACAAACATCACGATGGTGCATTATTAAATTTTGCAGGCAATACAGTTGCCTTTTCAACTGATAGTTTTGTAATTTCACCAGTTTTTTTTCCGGGTGGCGATATTGGCGAATTGGCGATAAACGGTACTGTAAACGATGTTGCCATGTGCGGTGGAATACCTCAATATTTATCATTGAGTTTTATTTTAGAAGAAGGTTTACCTATAAAAGAGTTTTGGGATATTCTGGTTTCTATAAAATACGCTGCTGATAAAGCTGGTGTTAGAATTGTTACCGGAGACACTAAAGTAGTAGATAAAGGAAAAGGTGATAAAATATTTGTGAATACTACAGGAATTGGAAAATTACATCCCAGAGCAAATATTGATATCAAGAATATTAAAAAAGGCGATAAGATCATTGTGAGTGATAATATTGCTACGCATGGAATAGCAATATTATCCGTAAGGGAAGGTTTAGAATTTGAAACTACTATAGAAAGTGATACACGTAGTTTAAATCATATTACAACTGCTTTACTTGATAAATTTGGAGAAGATATTCATCTTTTTAGAGATCCAACCAGAGGAGGTGTTGCCAGTACTTTAAATGAAATTGCCACTGACAGGGATCTGGGTATTGTACTACAAGATGAAAAAATACCGGTAGATGAGCAGGTAAAAGCTGCTTGTGAAATATTGGGTTTAGATCCGTTATATTCTGCAAATGAAGGTGTGTTTATGGCGATTGTTTCTGAAGATATTGCAGACGAAATGGTTGCTTATTTAAGAAAATTTGAAGAAGCCAGTCACGCCTCTATCATAGGCGAATTTATTGATGATCACAATGGGAAAGTTTTAATTACCAATCCTTTAGGAGGTAAACGAGTTGTCCATATGCCTATAGGTGAGCAATTACCAAGGATCTGTTAGGGTTTTAATTTATATATATTTTATTTTCTATTTGCTTTGGCTTTTAAAAGATCTTGTAAAACTAATTCTACACCCTCTTCATCATTACTTTTGGTTTGAAAACGAGCAGCTTTCTTAATATTAGGATGTGCATTTTCCATAGCATAGCTAAAATGTGCCAGATTTAACATTTCTAGATCATTGTTATAATCTCCAAAAACCATTGTTTCCTCTTTGCTAATGTTTAGTTTGTTTTGGAGCACTTTAAGTGCAGTTCCTTTGTTTGCATTTGGGTGTGAAATATCAACCCAATGTTCACCGGAAACCTGAATTTGCAAATCTTTTTCTAAGTGTTTTATAGCAGGATAAATAAATTTTTCAGAATTCTTATAATGATATAAAGCTATTTTAAAAAAAGCATCATTTTTTACTTTTTGAAGGTCATTCAGATAAAAATATTCTGGATAAAATTCTTGAAACATACTAGTAAAATCTTGGTTTTCAGTTTCTATATAGGCTCCTTTTTCACCACAAAGAACAATATATGTATCCTTAATTTCTCGCAAAAGCGGAATAATGTTTTTGATTATATTTTCATCTAATGCATTAAATACCAGATTATTATTTTTGTATTTTGCCAATCCTCCATTTTCGGCAATAATATATATTTCATTTTTTATTGAATGTAATTTTTCAGATATACTATAAAATTGTCTTCCACTTGCAGCAACAAAATGAATATTTTGTTTTTGCATTTGTGCAAATAAATCAAAAAATTTATTACTTACTTTCCCTTTTGAATTAAGCAGTGTACCATCCATATCGGTAACTACTAATTTAATATTTGATAGATTCATACTTTTAATAAATGTAAAAATAAGTGCTTTTACAAGCAATTGAAATCAGACCTGCAAGGTTTATAAAACCTTGCAGGCGTAATATTATCTTTTATCAGGATAAGGTGGAGGATCAGGAATTGATCTTTCTTTTGTTTTTAATTCTTCCAAGATCACTTCTATGGCTTTATTTAATTGCTGATCGGTTCCGGTATATTCTAAATAAGGATCATTATCAACAAAAATATCCGGTTCTACACCTTTTCCTTCCATGATCCACTCTTTACCCTCAAGATCGTAACGTGAATGTTCCGGTTTTATCAATACTCCTCCATCAACTAGAGGTAAAAAACCACCATAGCCAACAACACCTCCCCAGGTACGTTTACCAACAACTTTACCTAACTTTTGTTTTTGAAACCGATAAGTTACAATATCACCATCTGATGCTGAAAACTCATCTGATAACATAACCAGTGGCCCATTCATTGAACCATCTCTATTAAAGACCGGCGTTCCATTTCTAGAAATATTAATTTGTACAGCAACCCGCCTTAATCGTTCAATGATCAAAGGAGAAACAAAACCACCTCCATTACCCCTCACATCAATCACCAATGCTTTTTTTGAAAGCTGAGGATAATAGTATTTTACAAACTCGTTCATACCGCCAATTCCCATATCAGGAATATGAATATAGCCCACTTTACCGTTTGTTGCTTTATTTACTTTTTCTATATTTTCAGTAACCCATTTTAAATAGTACAGTTGCGATTCATCTGAAACGGGAACAACTGTAACCTCCCTCTTGCCTTGTTCAACAGGTTTTGAGTTTAGCACAAGCTTTACTTGTTTACCGGCAGTATTTACAAGGGCTTTGTACATATTGTTCATTTCCTTTGTAGATTGCCCGTTAATGGCTAAAATATAATCTCCTTCATTAGCATTAACACCAATATCTGAAAGTGGTGATTTTAAACTTTTGTCCCAGTTTTGACCTTTTAATATTTTAGTTATCCTAAAATAACCTGATTTATCCTTTTCAATTTCTGCACCAAGCAAACCCATTTTAATCCGTTCAGGCATTGGTCTGTCGCCTCCACTTACATACGCGTGACCAACATTTAACTCTGAAACCAATTCGCCAATAACATAAGTTAAATCATTTCTGTGATTTACATGTTTTACCAAAGGAGCATAATTTTTCTTCATAGCCTCCCAATCTACACCGTGCATATTTGGATCAAAGAAAAATTCGCGTAATTGACGCCATGATTCATTATATATTTGCTGCCATTCTTCTTGTTTATTCATATAGATCTGCATATCTGCCAGATCTAACTTATCTTTTACTTTAATTTCTGATGAAGGCAGATCAATAATACCGTACGAACCATTTTGAGAAACCATCATTTTTTTCTTATCAGCAGAAATTTCATAACCTCCAACAATTCCTAATTTTGTTTCTTTTCTTTTATCAAAATCATACATGTAAAAAATTGGTTTTTTATCTTTACTTCCGGAACGGTTAAAATATAATTTATTCCCAACTGATGCTAAGTTAAAATAGCGTGAAGCAGGTAAAGGTAATTTACCAATTCGGTCTTGAATCCCATTAACATCTATTTTAGTTACAGTTGAAGTTTTTGTTGATTTCTTATCTTTCTTTTTTTCTTTGTCATCCGGTTTATCTTCTTTTTTATCCAATCCTACTTCATCACTTTTTGGTTCAAATAAAGATTCTGTTTCTTTAGCCAGAGTTACAAAGTAAATATTACCCATATCATTATAAGAAATGTCAAACTCTACCTGGCTAAAACCTGTATTGTATTCTCTGTTTGAAACAAAAAATAAATATTTCCCATTATCGCTAAAAATAGATTGTCCTGAATTATACCAACTACTGGTGATAGGATATGATTTTTTTTGTTCAAGAGAATAAATAAAAATTATTGAAAAACGATTCTCACCTGACTTTACATATGTAATCCATTTACTATCCGGCGACCAAGCAAAGGAACGTATAGCTCCATTTGGATCATGATCAACATCAACTACTTTTTTAGTACTTACATCGATATATTTTAGTTTATGCTCGCTATCAGACCATAGTATTTTTTCACTATTTGGCGACCAATAAGGTTGATATTTATAGGCCTTACCCTTGCTGGTTAATTGAATCGCTACACCACTTCCATCTTGGGTCTGTTTATAAATCTCATCTTCACCCGTTCTATCAGAAATAAAAGATATCCATTTTCCATCAGGTGACCATTTAGAATTTCTTTCGTGAATTCCAGAGGATTGAGTTAAATTTCGGGTTTCTCCATATTTTTCGGGTACGGTAAAAACATCACCATGGGCACCAAATAAAGCACGTTTCCCATCGGGTGCAATCTCAAAATTACTAACATTTTTACTCACATCTTTATATTCACTTCTTCCCGATACATAGTCTTCCATAATGGTAATATTCACTTTTTGTGATGTTTCTGTACCTAGATCCATTTTGTAAATATACCCGCCATTTTCATAAACTATTGCTTTGCTTCCCAATGAAGGAAATTTGATATCGAAATCTTTAAAATCTGTAATTTTTTTTGTCTGTTTACTTTGTAGATCATAAACATAAAGGTTCATTCTTTTAAACTCTCCACGATCAGATATATAATAAACTTTATTACCATACCACATCGGAATGATATCCTGTGCCGGGTTATTGGTGATATTTATGGTTTTTTTAGTTTTAAAATCAAAGATCCAAACATCATCGGCCATACCTCCACGATATCTTTTCCAGGTTCTAAACTCCCTGAAGATCCTGTTAAAAGCTAATTTTTGATCATCTGGTGAAAAAGAGCAAAAACCTCCTCTAGGAAAAGGAAGTTCTTGTAATAAACCATCATCAATATTTACTGTATATAATGACCCGTTAAAGCTATTATAAGATTTTTTCCTTGTTCTAAATACAATGTTTTTATTATCATTCATCCAACCCATCACTAAATTGTTAGGTCCCATTCTATCTGCAACATCATCACGATTTAGAGTAGCTGTATAAGTAATCCTTTTGGGAATACTACCCAGAGAATTCATGGTATAAACCTCAGTATTACCATCGTACTGCGCAGTGAAAGCAATAGTTTTACCATCAGGAGAGAAACGGGCAAACATTTCGTAACCAATGTCGTTTGTTAATTTACGAGCTGTTCCTCCTACAGATCCAACAGTATATAGATCACCTGCATAAGTAAAAACGATCTGATTATTATGAATTGTGGGAAACCTCAAAAGACGGGCTTCATTTTGAGCAAGAATTGTTGCTTGAAAACAAAAGGCAATTACAGCCAATAAAAAAGAAAAACTTTTAATCTTCATGGTATGTTCTTATTTAAAAAAATGTTGAAAAATATGTTAATGATCTGTTTTGTTTTTTAATATGAATTGTTAATCTTTAATTTCAATTAATAAATGCAAAAACATCAGTAGAATTTGAAAATGCAATAACAACTAATAAACTAATTATAGCCCAATTTAGAGTGTTTCCAATTATAGCAAGCAGTTAGCTTCACGGTAAAGAGTCAATGAATAAAACTGATTAAGATCAATGTTTCGATTTAAAAGACCATTTTTAATGAGTTTATCTTGAATTTTTGAATTTATTCAATTTTAATCATCCAAAATTCTTCTTTTCCCAATCATGCTCATCATAATACAAATTCAAAATATTCATACAAGCTTTTATTAAATCTTTTGTTTCTAATAAAATTAGAAAATACAATGTAGTGTTTTTAGGACTTGTTGTGTCTTTCTGTCTTGTTCGTTCTACTTGTTTATGAATAGAATCACTAACCTCTGTAAGTAATGATAGTTTTGATTCTATGATATCAGGAACTATTTTATCAAATGTACGTGAATCAAATACTTTTCTTATTTTATCAAATAATTCAATCAGTTTATCATTAATTTCTAACAATTCTTCAATTTGTCTTTTCTTTAATTTTTTATGATTGTTATTAATATGTTTATGACTAACTTTTGCTATTAAACTTGAAGATTGCGCTATGTCCTGTAAACTTCCAATGATATCAATATAAAACTTGCTAGCACCGAGATAAGAATCATCCAGATCTTTAATAAAATAAAAAATATCATTTTGCAAATGTTCAATTTCAGTCTCTAATTTTTTTACGTTCCCCTTTGCTTTTTTTAGGGTTGCCAGATCTTGATTTACCAAACCATTTATCGTAGTATTATTAATTCTGCCAACTCTTTTTAGTGCCTTAGAAATATTATCAGCACTTTCTTCAATTACCCCATGAATTGATTTACTTTCAGCTTTATTCAAGCTGTCTTCTGCTTTAATTTGGCCAATTTTTTTATGATGACTCATATAGTTTCTTACCAAAACTATTACCACAAATAACAATAATACTGCAATCATAGTTGCACCACCCAAATGAATTAAATAAGCCACCAAAGCTGAAGCAATAAATGCACTAAGGGCTGTTCCAAACCATCCACCAATAACATTCAATACTCCTGCAACACGATATACTGCACTTTCGCTACCCCAGGCTCTATCTGCTAAAGAAGTACCCATTGCTACCATAAAAGTTACATAAGTTGTTGATAATGGTAATTTGTACGAAGTGGCAATTGATATTAATACACCTGCCACCATTAAATTCACAGCAGCTCGTACCATATCAAAAGCAGGTAATTCATGTATTTTACCTTTATCCAGTTCAATAACTGGTTTTTCAAATTGTTTATCAATTTTTTTATTTAAAGAACTTGGAATCATGATTTCTGTGTACTTTGAAATCATCATAGATCCTCTTACTAATGTTCTTGAAAAAAAGTTTGGGTTGAAGCGTTCTTGTGTTTCTCCCTGACTAGACAGATCAAGTGAAGTTTTAACTACATTTTTGGCTTTACTTGAAAACCATAAGGTCAACACCATAACTAAACCTGCAAATAATAGAAGTAATGTAGGTGTAGCAACTTTTTTTCCTAAAATATCCATAGAAAATTCAGCCGCTGCCAAACCATCAACATTAACTAAAGGATCTATCCAAGCCTGGTAGGATTGCCAAGCGGCAATTGGTACACCAATAAAGTTAACCAGATCATTTCCTGCAAATGCTAATGCAAGGGCAAAAGTACCTACCAAAATAATTAACTTATAAATATTTGTTTTTAGGATAGTTATGAAAAAATAGGAAAGTAAAGACCAAATTACAAAACTAACCGTGACAATTGAAAAAACATTGTTCTCTAAAAAATCTTTAATTGTTGCACCACCAATAATATCAAAGCTCTGCTTTGCAATATCTGCACCCTTAATCCCTTTCATAAGGATAAAATATACCATGGCCGTCAATGCAACACCACCAAACAAAGCACCAACCCAGTTGGCTTTTTTCTCAAAATTAAACGACAATAACAGTCGCGAAATAAATTGAACAAAAGCTCCAACGGAAAAAGCAACTACTACAGAAAGCAAAATTCCCAATATAATTTGTGTGGCTTTTGCAGTATTGATATAATTAGAAACATCAGAAAAAGTACCATTATCAGCACCAATTTTTATTAGTGCCATGGCAACTGCAGCACCCAATAATTCAAATACAATAGATACAGTAGTTGATGTTGGCATTCCTAAAGTATTAAAGAAATCGAGTAATAATATATCGGTAATCATTACCGCCATAAAAATAATCATGATCTCATTAAAATAGAATTCACTTGGTACAAAAATTCCTTTACGGGCAACTTCCATCATACCACTTGAGAAAACAGCACCAAACGCAATACCCAAACTGGCAACAATCATAATTGTTTTAAAAGAAACGGCTTTAGAACCAATCGCAGAATTTAAGAAATTTACAGCATCATTACTAACGCCCACTACAAGATCAGCTATGGCTAGAATTGCCAAAGCTACTACCATTAATAAATAAATATTTTCCATTTTTAAATATTTTGAGTTATTGCTAAATTATATTCCCTGTTCTAAAGTAGAATCCAAAAAAACATCTTATAAAATTAATCTAAATGTTTATATAAATGAAATTTATTATTGATTTCATTTCAAAAATATTTTTTTATAGATCAAGAAGGTGTATTTCAAAAAAATGTACCTTGCAAAATCTAAATTTTTATCATGAACTGGGAACAATTACTCTCCTTAAAACGATATGGAGATACACAAAAACGACTGCGAATTGATCAGGATGAATCCAGATTAGGTTTTGAAGTAGATTATGATCGAATTATTTTTTCAGATTCTTTTAGAAGCTTACAGGATAAAACTCAAGTAGTACCACTTTCAAAAACTGATTTTGTTCATACGCGTCTCACACATAGCCTGGAAGTTTCCGTTGTTGCCCGTTCATTAGGCAGAATTGTAGGAAAACACATTATTGAAAAATATCCCAATTTAAAGGATAAAGGTTATCAAGCTAATGATTTTGGTGCAATAGCAGCAGCAGCAGCTCTCTCTCATGATATTGGCAATCCTCCATTTGGCCATAGTGGCGAAAAAGCAATTGGAGAATATTTTAATTCCGGTAACGGAAAAATATTCAAAGATCGACTGACAAAAAAACAGTGGCAAGATCTGATCGATTTTGAAGGAAATGCAAACGGTTTTAAAATTTTAACCGAAACTAAAAATGGAATTTCAGGTGGGTTGCGACTATCATATGCAACATTAGGTGCATTTATTAAATATCCCAAAGAATCTTTACCCAAAAAACCCACTAAAAATGTTGCAGATAAAAAGTATGGAATCTTTCAAAATAATATTCCTTTTTTTAAAGATGTAGTTAATGAACTCGGTTTAGAAAAATTAAGAAACGATGAAAATTTAGCCTATACCAGACATCCTTTGGCTTTTTTAGTTGAAGCTGCTGATGATATTTGCTATACCATTATAGATTTTGAAGATGGCATCAATTTAGATCTGGTTTCTGAAGACTATGCCTTAGAATATTTAATAAATTTAGTGAGAGATTCAATTAATACCAAAAAATACCATTCATTACAAAATACAAAAGACAGAATTAGCTATTTAAGAGCTTTAGCCATTGGTAATTTAATTCAAGAAGCTGCTAAAGTATATATTGAAAATGAAGAAGGTATATTACTTGGAAATTATCAAAATTCATTACTTGAAAAATGTAAATATGAAGCACAGATCAATGATATCATAACACTTAGTGTAGAAAAGATCTATAAGAGTAAAGATGTTGTAGAAAAAGAAATTGCCGGATATAAAATTATTGCAGATCTTTTAGATGTTTTTATCTCAGCTATAAATAATACATTTGATCATTCTGCATCAAGTTATGATCAATTAATCATGTTACTTCTTCCTGAAAAATTTAAAAATATATCTGATGATCTATATACTCGAGTTTTAAATACCTGTAACTTTATATCTGGTTTATCAGATGGTTACGCCATTTTAATTCACAAAAAAATAAAAGGAATTGATATCCGATAAAAATTAATTTGCAATTATTTATCAATTACCTTTGAATAACTTTGTGAAACAGCAATTACACAAAGTTGCACGAAGAAATGCGAAATTTTGCAGAAAAGAAGAAATTTTAGTTAAAAACTATATAAAATTCCGATACCAAGTTTTTGCATAAATTGTACTCTGGCTTCAAAAATTTCAATTTCACCATCTTCATTAACTTCTTTATATTTAATATCATCATCATAAATTAGATGTGTGCCTATGTTTGCTTCAAATAATTTATTTATTTTAAATTTAAAATCTAATCGCCAATCTACATCAATATTCCCAAAGTTGTTAAAATAATCCGTGTACAATGACAATTGATTTAACATAGCTACGTTTTTAAAGATCTCTGTTTCCCAACGACCTTGAATTAAAGTACCAAATTCTATCCTTGCATTTTTTCCTTTTTCAAGCCCAAAAGCACCTTCTTCTGATAATTTATCATCATAAACAAAAGTAGATTTAAAAGTTAATGGTGATAAATAAACGGTAAGATCTTTAGGTTTTAAAATATACTGTGTTCCAGCTCCAAAAAACAGGTAGGCAGGGGCAAAAAACCTTGATATTGGATTTTCAGTATCAGGATATTTATAACCATCCGTAAATTGAGTATTAAAATTAAATTTCATGGAATAATACCATTTAGAATTAATATTTCTTTTATACCCAAAAGTTGAATTTAATCTAATTTCATCGTCTGTTTTTCTAAGTTCCCTGTCTTCCTGTTTATTCAACCCATAACGCATTCTAATTTCATTCTCCCAAAGAATATTCTGATTCTCATAGGTTCGTGTAAAATTAACTTTTAACAATCCTGCAATAGAATTAACACCTCCGGCATTCCAGTTCTTAAAAGCTACCTGATTGAAATCAAATGCTATACTATTTTCATTTTTCCACCATTCAGGATCTACAACACGGACAATTTTATTCATCTTAATTTGATTGACTTGTTCCGGTATTGTAAATATATCCATTTTATAATCAAGCTTAGTACCGATAAAGATTTTAGCCTTTGGTTTTACAACATAAGAAGTGTCATTTGTAAATTCGTTAATTTTCATCCTGTAACGAGGTGTAAAAAGAGTGTCTTTACTGTAAGAATCAACAGATACAATATAGTAGGGTTTTAAAAGAGAATCCAATAATTTCTTATTTATAGAGATTAATTCGGCTCTATAAATTTTATTATTCATTAAAATATCAATGTTATTATACCCTTTAAAATCCATAATTATTTGTGTAGTGTCTATATGAATTTTAGCTTTAGAAGTTTCTAAAACCTTAGCAGAATCCTTTATCTGAGCATATGAAAAAGTGGAAATAAAAATAAAACATAAAAAAATAAAAGTTCTCATATAAAATGTAAAAAATTTAATCCTTTAAAAATGATTTAATGGTTTCATAAAGTGAAGCCTCATTTAATCCAACCAATTGTAAAAGTTCTTCAATGGTACCTTGTTCAATAAATTGATCTGGAATTCCAATATTCTTTATCATATTTTTATAATTATTTTGATTGGCAAATTCTAAAACAGCGCTACCAAAACCTCCGGTTAAAGCACCTTCTTCAATAGTTATTATCTTCTCAAACTTATTAAATATTTGATTTAACAAACTAATATCCAGTGGTTTTACAAAGCGCATATTATAATGGGCAATAGTTCCTTCCGGAAATTTTTTCACGATCCCTTTAATTTTTTCTCCAATAGTTCCAATACTTAAAATCGCTATTTCATCTCCTTCTATTACAATTTCTCCTTTACCTATTTCGAGTTTCTTAAATGGTTGTTTCCAGTTTTTTATAAAACCCCTTCCTCTTGGATATCGTATTGCAATCGGACCATCTAAACCTAATTGAGCGGTAAACATTATATTGCGAAGCTCTAATTCATTTTTCGGAGCAAAAATGATCATATTTGGTATTGTTCGCAAATATGCCAAATCAAAAACACCATGGTGAGTTGCACCATCTTCACCAACTAAACCCGCTCTATCCAAACAAAAGATTACAGGTAATTTCTGTAAAGCCACATCATGAATTACCTGATCATAAGCACGCTGCAAAAACGTAGAATAAATCGCACAAAAAGGAATCATTCCTTGTGTAGCCATTCCTGCAGCTAATGTTACAGCATGCTGTTCGGCAATTCCAACATCAAAAGCTCTTTCAGGAAATTCTTCAATCATATATTTTAATGAAGTACCGGTTGGCATTGCTGGCGTTATCCCAATAATGCGCTTATTTTGCCTGGCGAGCTCTACTAAAGTTAATCCAAAAATATCTTGAAATTTAGGTGTTGAATTACCATGTTTATTTAAATAAATATCTCCCGTGATCTTATCAAATTTACCAGGGGCATGATAGGTTATTTGATCTTGTTCCGCCTGATGTAAACCTTTTCCTTTTTTGGTAATGACATGTAAAAACTTAGGACCTTTAATTGTTTTTAATCTATCTAATTCCGTGATAAGCACCCCAATATCATGTCCGTCAACCGGACCGGAATAAGAAAAATTTAAAGCTTCAAAAATATTGTCCTGCTCATCACATAAGCTTGTTTTATGTATACCCTTCCCGTTTTTTACTGAAGTTAAATAGTTTTTTAATGCCCCCACATTTGGGTCGATACCCATTTCATTGTCATTTAAAATGATCAATATATTAGAATTTGAAACACCAGCGTGATTTAATGCTTCAAAAGCCATTCCTCCGGCTATACTGGCATCACCAATTACTGCAATATGATGCTTAATTAAATCTCCTTTTAATCTTGAAGCAATTGCCATTCCTAATGCAGCAGAGATCGAAGTAGAAGCATGACCAACTCCAAAAGCATCATAGATACTTTCATCTCTTTTTGGAAAACCAGAAATTCCACCATATTGTCTATTGGTATGAAAAACATCTTTTCTTCCTGTTAAAATCTTATGAGGATATGCCTGATGACCAACATCCCAAACCAATAGATCATTTGGTGCATCAAAAACATAATGCAAAGCAATTGTCAGTTCAACCACACCTAAACTAGAACCCAAATGACCTTTTTTTTCAGAAACGATATCGATGATAAATCTTCTGATCTCCTTTGCCAGATCAGGTAATTCAGATATCTTTAGTTTCTTTAAATCAGCAGGACTGTTAATATGTTCTAATTTATTTTTTTTCATACAAACAAAACTACGATTATCTTTGATGTAAGCAAAAAACAACGCTTATATTTGTTTATAAAATGAATGAAAACCCAATAGGTATATTTGATTCCGGAGTTGGTGGTATCACAATTTTTGAAGAAATTCATAAATTACTTCCCCATGAAAACATCATTTATTTAGCAGATAGTAAAAATGCTCCTTATGGAAATAAATCTGAAGAAGAAATTATTGAATTCAGCATTAAAAATACGGATTTTCTTTTAAAAAAAGGTTGTAAACTAATTGTTGTGGCCTGTAATACTGCTTCTACGAATGCAGTTAAATATTTAAGAGAAAAGTATGATGTTCCATTTATTAGAGTACAACCGGCGATCAAACCTGCAGCTTTAAGTTCTAAAACAAAAACTGTTGGAATTTTAGCAACTAAAAGGACTCTAAAAAGTGATCTCTTATTTGAAACATCACAAAGATTTGCTCAAGGAATAGAGGTAGTTGAAAAAGTTGGAGAGGGTTTGGTTTCATTAATAGAATCTGATAAAATTCAAACATCAGAGATGAATGATCTTTTAAATAAATATTTACAACCAATGCTTGAAAAAAATATTGACCATCTTGTTTTAGGATGTACACATTATCCTTTTTTAATACCTCAAATTAAGAAAATAGTAGGTAATAAAGTTAAGATTCTTGATTCGGGCGAAGCAATTGCACGTCAAACCAAAAATATTTTAAACTTGGAAAATCTACTCAATAAAAATAATACAATCCCTTACCAATATTTTTATAGCAATAAAGATCCTGATGTGTTACAAAAAATTTTAAACCACTACGATTGTAATTTAAAAGTTTATAAAATTAATTTTTAGTATGGAAAACCCCTTTAATGATGAATACTTTATGAAAAAAGCGCTTCAAGAAGCTGAAACCGCCTTTATAAAAGGTGAAGTGCCAATTGGAGCAATTATTGTAATCAATGATAAAATTATTGCTCGTACGCATAATTTAACAGAAACCTTAAACGATGTAACAGCTCATGCCGAAATGCAGGCATTTACCTCTGCTGCTGATTTTTTAGGTGGAAAATATTTACATAAATGTATTTTATATGTTACTTTAGAGCCATGCCAAATGTGTGCCGGAGCAAGTTACTGGACACAAATTGACAAAATTGTATTTGGCGCATCAGATCTACACAGAGGTTTCAAACATTTTAATACAACTTTGCATCCAAAGACTAAAGTTGTTGGTGGTGTTTTAGAAAAAGAATGCGGTGAAATTATCAAACGTTTTTTTATCGAAAAAAGAAATTTGAACTAGAGGACATCCTAACGATCTTTTTTATCTTCATTTCGGTTTTGAAATAAACGATATTTTGATAGATCTTTATCTTTATAGCGATGATATATAAATAGTGGCATAAAAACAAAAGCAAAGATCAAAACTCCAAATCCGATAAACTTTTCTCCCTGTCCTTCATTGATTGAATTAATATAAAACCCATAAATAATTAATCCTGTAACAATAACAAAAACTGTCGTTATAATTAATTTCATACTTAACACAATATTTAAATGCAAAATTACAAAAAGTTATATCTTTAGGATTTAAAATTTGTATTCAATGTATAAAATTTATGTTTTAATTTTTTTATCTTTTATTACCCTAATCCATCAATTAAATTCTCAAAATAAAGTGAATGAAAAAAATAAAAAACTGGTTATAGCACATCGTGGTGCATCAGGATATTTGCCTGAACATACTTTAGAAGCAAAATCAATGGCATATGCAATGAATGCTGACTATCTTGAACAAGATCTTGTTTTGAGCAAAGATAATATCCCTATCGTTATTCATGATATTTACCTGGATGATATAACAGATGTTGAAGCAAAATTTCCTGCTAAAATTAGGGATGACGGACGTTTTTATGTAATTGATTTTTCTTATAATGAATTATTACAATTAAATGTAACGGAAAGATTTGACTCTAAAACTAGAAAAGCTGTTTTTCAAAATAGATTTTCGGTTGGAAAATCAAATTTTAAATTACACTCTTTTCAAGATGAAATAGAATTGATCCAAGGATTAAATAAAAGTACCGGTAAAAATATTGGCATTTATCCTGAAATTAAAAACCCTGAATTTCATCGTGAAAACAAAAAAGATATTTCTAAGATCGTATTAAAAATTTTAAATGATTACGGTTATAAAAATAAAACTAACAATTGTATTTTACAATGCTTTGATGCAACTGAATTAAAACGAATAAGAAATGATCTGAAAAGTGAACTGTTTTTAACTCAGTTAATAGAAATCCCAGGGCAAGAAGAATTAATATCTGAATATGCAACTTATGCAGATGCTATTGGACCTTGGATAAAACTTTTAATTGCAGGATATGATAAAAATGGTAAAATTATCTTTTCTGATCTGGTAAAAGATGCACATGCTTCAGGTTTAAAGGTACATGCATTTACCTTTAGAGCCGATCAATTAGGAGATTTTCCTTCTTTTGAAAAATTATTGGATTTTGGTTTAAATGGTGCTGGTGTTGATGGGGTTTTTACAGATTTTCCTGATAAAGTTGTAGATTTTGTGAACAAGTAGAGGTCAAAAAAAGCGGCAAAAAGCCGCTTTAATAGTATAAAAATTCAAAGCTATTTTTTAAATAATCCGGCTATAAGTAAAATAACCATTGCACCCGCAACGGAAGTAATAAAAGGTCCAAAATCACCTCCTATATCTATACCAAGAACACCAAAAAGCCATCCTCCAAAGACACCACCAATGATTCCTAAAATAGCATTAATTAAGAATCCATATCCGCCTCCTTTCATAAGAGTTCCTGCCAGCCAACCAGCTACTGCACCAATAACGATAAAAATAATAAAATTCATAGTATAAAGTTTTAAGATTAAATATTCGTTAAATGTAATAAAAAAAAATTAAATATAGTTTTAGTGAAATGAACTACCCCGAAATATTCTATGATTAAAAAAACGGGGAAGGAATAATACTTTCTTTAGGAAGTAACCTGTATTAGCTTTCGGCGGTAAGCGGTTAACAACCTTGATTTAGAGATAAAACCGTAGTATTTATCATTTTTTATGACCACTAAATTCCAGGATCCAGTTCTTTTAAATTTATTTAGAATTTCTTCGGCAGAATCTTTTTCATAATGAATAATATCAGTTGCAGCATGCATTAAACTTCTAACTTGCACCGTTTCGTACAAATCTTTATTGAACATAACACTTCTTATATCATTAAGAGATAATATACCTAAGAATTCATTTTCATCATTCACTACCGGAAAATGATTTCGTGTAGATTTTGCTACTGCATTGTTTACAATTTTTCCTAAATTCATATCAGGAGAAAGAATAACAAAGTTGGTTTCAATAACTTTGTCTAGATCTAACATCATCAATACATTTTTATCCTTATCATGTGTAATAAGCTGACCTTTTTTAGCTAATTCGGCAGCATAAATATTATGTGGAATATATTTTTTTGTAATTAAAAAAGAAATAGAAGCAACAATCATTAAAGGAATAAAAAGTTCATACCCTCCTGTAATTTCTGCTATTAAGAATATTGCTGTTAAAGGAGCTTGAAGTACTCCTGCCATCAATCCTGCCATACCAACCATTGCAAAATTTGTTAGTGATAGTTGATGATTAAACAAGTTACTATAATTAATAATCATTGCTACTAGATAGCCAGAAATACTTCCTGTAAACAAAGTTGGGGCAAAAACACCTCCTACTCCACCTGCTCCAAAAGTAAAAGACATGGCAACTACTTTAAATATTACTAATCCAAAAAGTAATGCAAAAATAATCCAAATATTATCTGTTACTGTATGGAAAATATTGTTTGTAATAACATCGGTTATGTTGCCTTTTAATACGTTATTTATTGTTACAAACCCTTCCCCAAATAGAGGTGGAATAAAATATACAATGGTTCCTAATAAAACACCTCCTATTAACAAACGCTTATACGGACTAGTATATCGTTTAAAAAAATTGCCAACACCAAAATAAACCTTACTAAAATAAATTGAAAACATTGCAGAAGTAACTCCCAGAAGAATATAAAAGGATACATCCATCAATTCAAATTTATCTTGAACATTAAAATGGAGTAATACATCATCTCCAAAAAAGAAATAAGATGTTAATACAGCTGTAATAGATGCCAATAATAAAGGAATCATTGAAGCTAAAGTTAATTCTAAACTAAATATTTCTACAGCAAAAACTATAGCAGCAATTGGTGCTTTAAATATAGAAGACATAGCTCCTGCTGCAGCTGCTCCAATCAATAAAGTCCGTGTAGTTTGATTCAAATGAAATAATCGTGCAAAACTTGAGCCCAAAGCAGCTCCGGTTGCAACCGTAGGGCCTTCTAATCCAACCGAACCTCCAAAACCAACAGTTAAAGGAGCTGTAATTAAAGATGCCCACATTTGATGACGGGGCAATATACCTTTCAATTTTGAAATAGCAAATAATGTTGAAGGGATACCATGACCAACAGGCTTTTTTACTATAAATTTTATAACCCAAAGAACTAATAATAATCCTATAATTGGAAAAATAAAATAAAATCCATGGTGAATTTCTTTAATAAATTCTCCTTCCAGTAACTCTTGAATTAAATGTGTTAAATTCTTTATCGTTACTGCCCCAAGTCCGGCAAGTAAACCAATAATAGTACTGGCAATATTGATAAACTGTTTATTGGATATATGCTTATACCTCCATTTTAAAAATTTAGTAAATAGTATTTTCGAATTTAACATTTATTATATCAAATAATTAATCTAACACCTCCTAAATCTTCAATTTTATATGGAAATTTCTCTGTTGGTGAACCGATAAACATAAAATTAATTGGAATATTCCATTTTTCTGATAAAGTTCTGATTTTTTCAGGTGTAAATTTTCCTTCTTCTAACACAAAATTAATTTTTATTTCCGGATATGCCCTATCTAAAAAGTCAATTTCTTTTGCCAGATCTTTTGGAATTTCAGCTTCTTCCTCTTTAACATAAACAATTTTAACATTTTTTGTATGCTCATTATCACGAATATAAAGCATTACATTATTAAGTAAATTTACTCTTTCTCCTTTGGTAAAAAATACAAACTCTTGCTTGTTAATGTCTTCAATAATTGTTAAAAATTTCTTATCAATTTTGTAAAATGATTTACGAAAAGGTTTAAATAAATAATGAAATAATTTTATACCAATCTTTAACAATACTGTTCTGTTAAGCATAATGATAATAAATATCATAAATGGTATAAAATAGTCGAGAAATACAGTTAAATTACTTGGTGCATCACCTTCGGATTTCATGATGATATTTCCTGTTAAAGCAAAAATAACTGCAATAATTGCAATAATTACTGATATCCAAGTAGCTTTTTCAGGTCTTGGCAATTTACTTCTACGGGTTTTCAATAAAATATTACCAATACCAAATAATGCCATTACAGACAAAAATGAAATTGTATATACGCCTGCTAATAAGCCAACATCACCTTTTGTTATCAATAATACTGAAATAGCTAAAAGTAAAAACACTAAAATTATACGATAAGAACTACCTTTTTTATTCTTTTTTAGAAAATATTTTGGCATTATTCTATCCAAGGTCATTCGTTCTAATAAACCTGTAACACCAACAAAACTAGTTAAAACCGCGCCACTTAAAACTAAAAATGCATCAATAGCTATTAATAATGCCACCCATTTACCACCTACATATTTCCCCATTTCTATTAATAGTGTATTTTGATAAGCATCACTTTGTAGCATAGGTAATGTAAATAAAGCAAGGGCAAAAATTGCCATTAATGGGTTAATGATACTCACTATAACCCACATATTTCTTAGTGTTTTTGGGAAAACTCCTTTTTGCTGTTCTTCAACAAAATTTGCCGAACTTTCAAAACCAGAAACACCCAACATAGAAGCTGCAAACCCAAAAAATATTGCAGTAATTATACTTCCTTCTTTTAATGGTAAATGCCAGTTTTCTAAAAATAATCCTGCTCCATTATTTAATAAATAAATAACTACAAAAACTGTTAAAATAAATAAAGAAACTAAATGAAAAAGAAAAATTCCGATAGCAACTTTTGCCGATTCTGTAATTCCGCCAATTGCTAGAATTGCAAATAAACTCAATAAAACTATCGTTGCAATAATAATTGGCATGGAAGGAACGATAAAATGTAGATAGTGAATTGCTTCATTGGCAGAAATTACTGCGGTAGCCATATAGGATAATATGGTTAAAGTTGCTGCAAAAGAGGCAACTGATTTACTTGTTGTGTTTAATAAAGCATTATAAGCACCTCCGTTTAAAGGTAATGCTCCAACAACTTCACCATAAATTTTTCTAAATAAAAATAGAACCAATGAAACTATTAATAATGTGATCCATGCATATTGCCCGGCAAAAGCAATTGATAGCGCTGAAACATATAAAACCGAGGAACTAATATCATTACCACTAATTGCGGTTGCTTCTAATTGATTTAATTTCTTATGAATTTTTGTTTTCGGTTTCATCTGTTAAAGCATAAGTTAGTCAACTCGAAATTAAATAAAAAAATGGATTTTATCCTAAAAAACTTCTTTTGATATAAATTACTAGAGATCAAGTTTTAAATTCAACTCTTTCAATTGTTCATCATCAATATTAGAAGGCGCATCAATCATTACATCTCTGCCTGAATTATTCTTTGGGAATGCAATAAAATCACGAATTGTTTCTTGTCCGCCCATTATTGCAACCAACCTATCGAGTCCGAAAGCAATTCCACCATGGGGAGGAGCACCGTATTCAAATGCATTCATTAAAAACCCAAATTGATTTTGAGCTTCTTCTTTTGTAAAACCAAGAAGATCAAACATTCTGGATTGCATTTTCTTATCAAAAATTCTGATAGAACCTCCACCGATCTCATTTCCATTCAATACCATATCATAGGCATTTGCTCTTACTTTTCCAGGATCAGAATCTAATAAACCAATATCTTCAGGTTTTGGTGATGTAAATGGATGGTGCATAGCGTGGTAACGGTTTGTTTCTTCATCCCATTCTAAAAGAGGGAAATCAACAACCCAAAGTGGTGCAAATTCATCAGGTTTACGCAAACCTAAAGTCTCTGCCATTTCCATTCGTAAAGCACTTAATTGTGTACGTGTTTTATCGGTATTACCAGCCATGACCAGCATTAAGTCACCTGGTGCTGCTTTCATTTGTTCTGCAAAATATTTTAAAGCATCTGCATCAAAAAACTTATTTACAGATGAACTTAGCGTTCCATCAGCATTAAATTTGATCCAAATAAGACCCGTTGCACCAATCTGTGGTCGTTTTACCCAATCTACTAATTTATCAATCTGTTTTCTTGTGTAAGTAGCACATTCTTTAACATTTATTCCTACTACTAATTCAGCATCATCAAAAACAGAAAAACCATAAGTTCTACCTTTAGGGGTTAGGGGGCAAAATTTCATATCAAAACGGATGTCAGGTTTGTCGTTTCCATAAGTTTTCATAGCTTCATCATAAGTCATTCTTGGAAAACCTCCAATCTTTACACCCTTGATCTCTTTTAATAAATGCCGTGTTAAACCTTCAAAAGCATTTAAAATATCTTCCTGTTCTACAAAGGCCATTTCGCAATCAATTTGTGTAAATTCTGGCTGGCGATCGGCACGAAGATCTTCATCTCTAAAACATTTTACAATCTGAAAATATTTATCCACTCCACCAACCATCAACAATTGTTTAAACGTTTGCGGTGATTGGGGTAGAGCATAAAACTGACCTTCATTCATACGTGAAGGAACCACAAAATCACGTGCCCCTTCTGGTGTTGATTTGATCAAATAAGGCGTTTCCACATCAATAAAACCTTCTTTTGAAAGGTAATTTCTAACAGCCATTGTCACTTTTGAGCGAAAAATTAGGTTTTCACGAACTGGATTTCTTCTAATATCCAAATAGCGATATTTCATACGCAATTCATCACCACCATCAGTTTCATCTTCAATGGTAAAAGGA
Organism: Flavobacteriaceae bacterium; assembly: GCA_029938265.1. Lineage (GTDB taxonomy): Bacteria > Bacteroidota > Bacteroidia > Flavobacteriales > Flavobacteriaceae > Namhaeicola. The sequence goes on from JAOZVI010000006.1 coordinate 39,488, forward strand.
GGCACTTTTGATTCATTTAAAACAGTTAATTCTGAAACTAAAATTTCAATTTCTCCTGTAGGAATATTCGAATTTTTTGAAGTTCTTTCAATTACATTTCCTTTTATCTGAATTACAAACTCTCTACCTAATGTTTTGGCTTGTTCCATTAATGCTTTAGAAGATCGTTCTTCATCAAAAATCAATTGTGTTATTCCATATCTATCTCGCAGATCAACCCAAATCATAAATCCTTTATCACGTACTTTTTGTACCCATCCTGATAAGGTAACTTCTTGATTTACATTTTCTAATCTTAATTCTCCGTTGGTATGACTTCTATACATAATTTATTAAAAATTTCGATCCTGCCACGCCGACAGGTGGGTTGCAAATTTAGTAAAAAGCAAGTGAGTTTTATGTTTTTTATTTTTAAATTATTTATCGTTAAAAAATACCCGATTTCCAATATTTTATCTTATAAACTCATAATATAAAAACTAAATATAATTTATCTGATGCATATATCCAGTATGGTTGTTTTTCATCTGATAAATATTTTCATTAAGAGTGAGGATTTAATCGTATTTTTGAACATTCTCTATAAATCAAAACCCATGAAAAAATTACTTGTCCTTGCAACGATAATAATCAGTTCAGTTGCTTTTTCACAAACAAAGAACTATCTCGATAAGCCACACTATAAAACTTTTGCTTCTGCTGATACATTAGTCACTCCTGACAAAATTTTTATCAATATCAACATCAGCGAAAGCGATACAAAAGGAAATATTTCTATAGAACAATTAGAAAGTAAAATGTATAAGTCCTTAAAAAATATTGGCATTGACACCGATGAAAAATTGAAAGTAAATGATATGTCGAGCAACTACAAAAAATATATTCTTAAAAAGAAAGATATTTTTAAAGAAAAATCGTTTAGCTTAGAAATTAACAACGCTAAAACATTGACTAAAGTTTTTGTAGCCCTTGAAGATATTGGAATTTCGAATACAAGTATTGCTAGAGTTGAATATTCAAAACAGGAAGAAACGCAGTTTTTAATGAGAAAAAAAGCATTACTAAAAGCTAAAATGGAAGCGGAACTACTCACACAGAGTATTAGCCAAAAAATTGGAAAAGCCATTTATATTTCTTCCGAAAATTATGTTCGAAATTATACAAAAGGTAATTATCAAATGGAAATGAAATCTTATAGTCCTGTAAGTGCAGCTCCTCCTTTAGATATAGAATTTAAAAAAATAAAGATCACTAGTTCTATAAATGTGATTTTTGAACTAGAGTAGGCGTATTTTGATATAATAAGCTTTTATCTAACAATTAAATTTAATATCAAAACTATACTTTAAAATAATTTGAAAATGGAATACAATCATCTTGGAATAAATATTAGAAAAAAGGTCAAATTATACCAACAAAAAAATGCCATTCATTATAAAAGTGATAAAACACATTCATGGGTTGGAATTTCATGGACAGATTTTGGAGATCAAATTGAAAATGTTTCTAAAGCACTTTTACATTTTGGCATTAAAACCCAACAAAATATTGCAATTTTTGCCCAAAATTTACCAGAATGGATCATTGCTGATCTTGGAATAATGAGCATTAGAGCAGTTACTGTTCCAATTTACGCAACAAGCTCAGCAAAAGAGGTTGAATATATTGTAAATGATGCTGAAATTAGTGTATTATTTGCCGGAGAACAAGAGCAATATGATGAAGCCGTTATACTTTTAGAAAACAACAAACACTTAAAATTAATCGTTGCCTTACGAGATGATATTAAACTAAAAAAATCAACAGATTCTATCTTTTTTAATGACTTTTTATCTGTTAAACAGGATAAAAAAATTAATACCGAACTTCAAAAAAGATATTATGAAAGTGATTTAGCTGATCTGGCCTGTATTATATATACATCCGGAACAACTGGTGAGCCCAAAGGAGTAATGCTTGATCATGCCAATTTTTCTGATACAATCAAAGCTCATGATATTGAATTAGATTATACCGATAAAGAATCTTCACTGAGTTTTTTACCGCTTACCCATGTTTTTGAGCACAATTGGGCATTGGCCTGCTTGCATAACGGTATTGAAGTCTATTTTAATGAAAATCCTAAATTTATTGCAAACTCTTTAAAAGAAGTGAAGCCAAATTATATGTGCTCTGTCCCGAGGTTCTTTGAAAAAGTTTATTCGGCAATTCAGGAAAATAAAAACTCCTCTTCAGTAACGAAAATTGAATTAATGAATTGGGCTTTATCTGTTGGGGAAAACTATCACAACCAGCACATAAGATTAGAAAAAAAAGTCCCTTTTGGTTTAAAATTCAAATATAAAATTGCCGATAAATTAGTACTTAGTAAAATGAGGGCTATTTTTGGCGGAAGTATTAAAATGATGCCTTGTGGTGGCGCTCCTATTGACGCCAGAATTGTTCAGTTTTTTCATAGTGTAGGTCTTAATATAAAAATTGGCTACGGTTTAACCGAAACTATGGCTACAGTTTCTCTTTTTGGAAAAACTAAATTTGTATTTAACTCTGTTGGAAAAACAATTATCGGAACAGAAATAAAAATTGGCGATAATAATGAGGTTTTAGTGAAAGGCCCCGGTGTGATGAAAGGCTATTATCAAAAACCTGAACAGACAGAAAGTACATTTATTGATGGATGGCTTAAAACCGGTGATGCCGGAAAAATTGATGAATTGGGCAACTTGTATATTACAGACAGAATTAAAGATTTGATGAAAACGTCCGGAGGTAAATATATAGCACCTCAAAAATTTGAAACTGCTTTTGTAAATGATACTTATATTGAACAAATTGCTATTATTGGCGATCAAAAAAAGTTTGTTTCTGCTCTAACAGTTCCCAATTTTGATGCATTGAAAAAATATGCAAAACAAAATAAGATTAGCTTTGATAGTATTGAGGAATTAATTACAAACAATCAAATTATTGAAATGTTTAAACAGCGTTTTGAAGACCTTCAGAGAAACTTTTCTAAATTCGAAAAAATAAAAAAATTCACACTTCTACCGGAAGAATTTACAATTGCTGCCGGAGAACTTACAGCAACTTTAAAACTAAAACGAAAAGTAATATCTAAAAAATATAAGGAAATTATTGACAAAATGTATGGAGATTAAAAATTTTATATAAGAAATGAAATAATAAAACCTGGATATGAAACTATACCTTGTCCCAACCCCTATTGGTAACCTTGATGATATGACTTTTAGAGCTGTAAAGGTTTTAAAAGAAGTGGATGTTATTTTAGCCGAAGATACCCGTACTTCAGGTAAACTGCTAAAACATTTTGAAATATCTACACCCATGCGTAGTTTTCATATGCACAATGAGCATAAAATGTTGGATAGAATTATTGAAAGATTAAAAAGTGGAGAAACTATGGCATTGATTTCTGATGCGGGAACACCTGCGATTTCAGACCCCGGATTTTTAATTACACGTGCCTGTATTGAAAATGATATAGAGGTAGATTGTTTACCTGGTGCTACCGCTTTTGTTCCAGCTTTGGTAAATTCGGGTTTGCCCAACGATAGATTTGTTTTTGAAGGGTTTTTACCTGTAAAAAAAGGGAGACAAACCCGATTAAAATTTTTAGCAGAAGAAACACGAACCATGATCTTTTATGAATCTCCGCATAAATTACTCAAAACTTTAGGTCATTTTGCAGAGTATTTTGGTGATGACAGGCCTATTTCTGTTTCTAGAGAAATTTCAAAATTATATGAAGAAACCATCCACGGAAGTGTATTAGATGTAATTAAACATTTTGAAAATAAAGCTCCAAAAGGGGAATTTGTAATAGTGGTTGGTGGAAATCCATTATGATTTTTATAACAAAATAAATTATTATTTATTGGTTATATAATTTTCAATTTTGGGATAAAAGGTATTAAACCTCAGGGCAAGCCCTGAACCCACTAATAGGAATCGACCCAAGGGTCGAGGTATTAAACCAGATCCCGCTTGATACTGAAACAAGTTCAGCACAGGTAGCGGGATTAGTTCGACTAACTAAAAAATTGAAATTAATTTTTTAGAGTCTCACGAATAAAATTTTATACATTTGCTTTTTAAAAATCGGCACAATCATGCAATTAATATTAAGATCTTACGATTTACCTTTAAAGCATACATTTACAATTTCACGACAGTCGTTTGATGTAAAGCCTACAATGATTGTTGAATTAATAGATGGTGATTTTTCCGGTTATGGCGAGGCTTCAGAAAATCCATATTATTATAAGACTTTAAAAAATATGTTCCAGGATCTGCAAAATTGTAAAGATCTTATTGAACAAGACACTGATGAAACTCCTGAAGAATTCTGGAAAAAGATGTTTCCATATTTAAAAGATGACATGTTTGCTTTATGTGCATTAGATCTGGCTTATAATGATCTTTATGCTCGTAAAAAAGGTAAAAAACTGTATGAAATCTGGAATTATAATATTGATAATAATCCATTATCTAATTACACCATAGGAATTGATACTACTGAAAAAATGGTATCTAAGATGTTAGAAACTCCCTGGCCAATCTATAAGATTAAACTCGGCACTAAGAAAGATATTGAGATTGTAAGAGAATTGAGAAAACACACTGATGCCGTCTTTAGAATTGATGCAAATTGTGCATGGACAGCTGAAGAAACCATAGCAAATGCTATCGAATTAAAAAAGCTCGGCGTTGAATTCTTAGAACAACCTTTGCCGGCTGAAGATTGGGATGGAGCAAAAATGGTATTTGAAAATTCTGTATTACCAATTGTAGCAGATGAAAGTTGCCAAACAGAAGCTGATGTAGCCAAATGTCACAATCATTTTCATGGAATCAATATCAAACTGGTAAAATGTGGTGGCCTAACTCCGGCAAGAAGAATGCTAAAAGAAGCTAATAAGTACGGTATGAAAAAAATGGTGGGTTGTATGACCGAATCTTCTGTAGGAATTTCGGCAATTGCTCATTTATTACCAGAATTAGATTATGTTGACATGGATGGCGCTATGTTATTATCAAAAGATATTGCAGATGGTGTAAACATAGATTTTGGAAAAATTATTTATTCAAAATTAAACGGAACAGGTATAAAATTAACAGATAAAAATTCAAAAACAATAATACAATGACAAATAAAATTGGAATACAGTGGGAAGGAAACATGCTTTTTAATGTTGATAGTATAGGTGGAAGTTTTAAAATTGATGCAGATTCGGATGTTGGAGGAGAAGGTTTAGGTCCAAGACCAAAATCTTTAATGCTTTCTTCACTTGCAGGATGTTCCGGAATGGATATAGTATCTCTATTAAAAAAAATGCGTGCCGAAGTTGATAAATTTGAAATTGATGTTATCGGAGAATTAACTGATGTGCATCCAAAATATTATCATAAAGTTCATGTTGAATACCGTTTTTACGGAAAAGATTTTAAAAAGGATAAAATCGAAAAATCCGTAAACCTATCTCAAGATCGTTATTGTGGAGTTAGTGAAATGTTTAGACAATTTGCTGAACTCACTCATGAAATTAAATATATTGAACAATAAAAAAAAGCCCCAAATTGGGGCTTTTTTTTAAAAGATAGCCTTCTAATTATTATTCAAACTAATTATTGTAATTATAAGCGCTGCAGATGAAATTATTACTCCTAAAGATGAAAATATTACGCCTGTACTTGCACCAATACCTGAGGCTCTTGCCTGTGTTTTATTAGGCTCTACATAAACCACATCATTTTGAGATAGGTAATAAGCAGGTGAATCAAAAAGATCTTTTGATTTCAAATTCACTCTGGTAAATGTTTTTTTGCCATCATAATCTTGAATTACCAACACATTTTCTCTTTCTCCATAAATAGTTAGATCTCCGGCCATACCCAAGGCTTCAATCAAAGTTATTCTTTCATTAATTGCGGTATATGTACCTGGTCTTGCAACCTCACCTAAAACAGTAATTTTATAATTTAATGTTCTGATATTAACAATTGGTTCTTTGATATAATCTTTTAATTTATTTACAAACAAATTGGTAGCTTGTTCACGATTCAATCCTGCAATTTTAACTTTTCCTAAAACAGGGAAATCAATATTACCCTCAGGATCAATTATATAAGATTGTAATCTCTCTCTTCCAACACTTGCATACCTTACATCATCACTATAAGAAACTGCCATTAGATTAAATGGTCTGGCAGCCTCACTATCTATAGCACTTACGATAATAATTAATTCATCATCAATATGATATGTAGGGCTGTAACTGTCAATTCCAATAATGTTGTCTTTAGAATCAATACCATTAAAATAAACGACATCATCTTTAGTTTTACAAGATATTACTAATAAAAATAAAATTAATAAGGGGATAAATTTTTTCATAAGATTAACATTTTTTATACGAATATAAATATTTATTTTATAATGACAATTATTCAGAACAATACTAATTATTTTTTACGCCTATTTGATAATAATCAAAACCTTTATCTTTTAAATTTAAAGTACTATACTGGTTCCGTCCATCAAATATGACAGGTGTTTTCAATTGTTGTTTTAACTCTTCAAAATCCGGTGAACGAAATTCTTTCCACTCTGTTAAAAGAATCATTGCATCGGCATTTTGTAAAGTTTCATATTTAGAATTAAAATATGTAATCTCTTTAACATCTTTTAAGTAAAAATATTGTGCCTCATCCATTGCTTTTGGATCATAAGCCTGAATTTTTGCGCCTCTTCTAGCCAATTCTTTAACAATATAAATTGCCGGAGCCTCTCGCATATCATCAGTACCTGGTTTAAATGCTAATCCCCATAAGGCAAAAATTTTTCCATTGAGATCTTCTCCAAAATGTTTAACCACTTTATCAGCTATCACCAATTTTTGACGATCATTTACATCTTCAACCGAGGTGATTAATCTTGCTTTATACCCTTTATCTTCAGCAATTTTTTTCAACGCCTTTACATCTTTAGGGAAACATGAACCACCGTATCCACTTCCGGGATAAATAAAACTATAACCAATTCTGGTATCTGATCCAATTCCAATTCTAACTTGATTTACATCAGCGCCAACCAATTCACAAATATTAGCAACCTCATTCATAAATGAGATTTTTGTAGCCAACATAGCATTGGCAACATATTTTGTCATTTCTGCCGAACGTATATCCATTGTTATAATTCGATCATGATTATGGGTAAAAGGAGCGTACAGATCTTTCATTATATCAAAACCTTTTTCACTATCAGCACCAATTACAATTCTATCCGGTTTCATAAAATCTTCAATAGCAGCACCTTCTTTTAGAAACTCCGGATTAGATACTACATGAAACTCAATATCAACATCTCTTTTATCCAGCTCTTTCTGAATAACTGCTTTTACTTTGTCACCGGTTCCAACGGGCACAGTAGATTTATCAACTACAACCAAAGGATTTATCATCTCTTTCCCCAATTGTTTTGCAACACTTAAAACATATTGCAGATCAGCAGAACCATCATCACCCATTGGTGTTCCTACAGCAATAAATACTACTTTAGCTTTTTCTAAACCATCATTTAATTTGGTGCTAAAATGTAGCGTTTTTTTATCAAAATTCTTTTTTACCATTTGCTCTAATCCAGGTTCATAAATCGGAATTTTGCCTTTTTTTAGATCTTCTATTTTTTTAGTATCTATATCGACACATGTCACATTGTTTCCCATTGCCGAAAAACATGTTCCTGTAACTAAACCGACATAACCGGTTCCAATAACTGTTAAATTCATTAATTATTTATTTTAAATTTTCCCAATACCATTGTATAGCCTGTTGTAAACCATCACTCAATGAATATTTAGGATTATATCCTAATAATTCTTTTGCTTTTTCAATAGACGCCAATGAATGTGGAATATCACCTTCTCTTATTGGTCCATATTTTATCTCTACATCAGCAATGCTTTTATCAAATCGGCTTAAAGAATCTTTTAAACTTTCTACCAATTTATTTAGCGTAGCCCTTTGTCCAAATGCAACATTATAAACGGTATTCAATGCTTTTGGATTTGTAGTGCTCATGGATAATAAATTCATTTGTATCACATTATCAATGTAAGTGAAATCTCTTGAAAATTCACCATCACCATTGATAACAGGAGACTCATGATTGATCAACTGACCTACAAATTTTGGAATTACAGCCGCGTAAGCACCATCCGGATCTTGCCTTCTGCCAAACACATTAAAATATCGTAAGCCTATTGTATCCAAACCATAAGTTTTTTGAAAAATATCTGCATATAACTCATTTACATACTTGGTTATTGCATAAGGAGATAAAGGTTTTCCTATTTTATCTTCAATTTTTGGCAAAGAAGCTGAATCACCATAAGTGGAAGAACTTGCCGCATAAACAAATCTTTTTACCCCTGCATCTCTGGATGCTACCAGCATATTTAAAAAACCTGAAATATTAACTTCATTGGTTGTGATAGGATCTGCTATGGAACGGGGCACTGAACCTAATGCAGCCTGATGTAGTACATAATCTACATTTTGAGTAGCTTTTTTACAATCATCTAAGTTTCTAATATCACCTTCAATTAAAGTAAAATTTGGATTAGGAAGAAATTCTCGAATATTCTCACGTTTTCCCGTAGCAAAATTATCTAAACAAATTACTTTGTTTTTATTTTGTAACAATACTTCACAAAGATTAGAACCAATAAATCCTGCTCCTCCGGTTACCAATATTGTTTTATTCTTAATTTCTGCCATAGGATTATTTTTAAACTTTTGATTTCTTTTCAATCTTTCTTAAAAAACTCAAAGGTATATTTACACTAAAGCCACTTCCTAAAGACTCAATATTAACTACAACTCTGTGACTGCTACTGGTTTTTTCGCAAACTGCAATTAATCCCATAAACGGACCTTTGGTCACTTCAACATTATCACCTGAAACAACACTCACATTATTTGTGATTTCAAATTTTTCATTACTGTCACTTAATATCTTTAAGTTTTCAATTTCATAATCTCTAACTTTTGCAGGTTTTTTTAAATGTTTTAATACATTAACAGCGCCCGGAATAGAAATAGCTTTATAGAGATCTCTTTCATTCATTTGCACAAATACATATGAAGGTATCAAAGGTAATTGCACAGTTTTTTTTCTGTCACTCCACTGTCTAATAGTTTTAATTAATGGTAAAAAAGCTTCAATATCATTTTCTATCATTCTTTCATATACTTTTTTCTCAAATCTTGATTTTGTGAAAATAGCATACCAATTTTTATTTTTATCCGGTTTAGTCAAATTCATATATATTTTTCAAAAAACCTGCTTTTCACAAGTATTTGGTGTATTTTGGTTAGTTTAGCAAATATAATATTTTAATGTTTTTACCAATAATTTATATTGATAATTATATAAAAAATTAAAGTAGTTCGAATTGCAACGAATCATTATTTCAGCAACCAACGATTTAGTAACCGATCAAAGGGTTAAAAAAGTTTGTAAAACCTTACTTGATCTAAATTTTGATATTTTACTTATTGGAAGAAAATTGCCTAATAGTTTAGCTGTTGAAAGGAATTATAAAATTATCAGAATGTCTCTTTTATTTAATAAAGGGTTTTTATTTTATGCTGAATACAATATTCGTTTATTTTTAAAACTTTTATTCTTAAAATCAGATATACTTTTAGCTAATGATCTAGATACATTATTACCTAATTTTCTTGTCAGTAAATTACTTTCTAAAAAATTAGTTTATGACAGTCATGAACTATTTACTGAAGTTCCTGAATTAACCTCTCGACCAAAAGTCAGAAATATTTGGCTTAAAATTGAAAAAGCAATTATTCCAAAACTTAAAAATATCTATACGGTAAATGATAAAATTGCTGATTTATATTCTGAAAAATATCATGTACCTGTACAAGTTGTTCAAAATATTAGTCCAAATCTTATTAATAAAAATATTGATATATCATTATCAAATAAAACAAAAGGAAATAAAAAAATGTTGATCTTACAGGGAAGTGGAATCAATATTGACAGAGGTGCTGAAGAAGCTGTTTTAATGATGCAATATGTTAAAAATGCTGTTTTATACATTATTGGAAGTGGAGATGTTTTTGATAAATTAAAAAAATATGTCAAACGATATCAACTTAAAGAAAAAGTAATTATCAAAGATAAAATGTCGTATAAAGATCTAATGGAATATACAAAAATTGCTGATTTGGGATTATCATTAGACAAAGGAACAAACTTGAATTATGAATATAGTTTACCAAATAAAGTTTTTGATTATATTCAAGCACAAATTCCGATCTTAGCTTCAAACAGAGAAGTAGTAGCTGAGTTTGTTACAAAAAATAATATTGGATATATTACCAAAACACACAATACTAAAGAATTAGGTGAAATTGTAAATAAAATTTTATTTGACAAAGAATTAAATAGAACCTGGGGAAAAAACCTTATAAAAGCTGCTGAAATTTATACCTGGGAAAATGAATCTAAAAAATTAAAAGTTATTTTTAACAATTTAAAATAGTAATTATTTTTTATAAATATCACTTAAATATCCCAATCTATATATGTCATAAATAAGAAGTGAAGGTTTTCGTGAGTTTAAATTTTCTTCCATTTTTTTAGCATATTTTTTAAAAAACAATGACATTAAATAATCGGTTTTTGTTTTTGTTAAATGGTTAAAACTTTTTAAAAGCCTATTATCATTAATACTGATTTTATTTTGTTTTTGTAAATCCATTAAATTTTCTACAGCTTTTCTAGATTTTTCTATAAACAAATCATTTAAATCTAATCCTAAGTGATAAACAGGATTATCCATTTGAGTTATGGATATATTTTCCTTTCTCAGTTCAATTGCCAAAAGAGTATCTTCATGTCCATATTTGGTTAATGTTTCATCAAATTTTATTTTACTAAACGTTGTTTTATCAATTAAAAAATTTGCTGAAGAAAAATGTATTTCATCTGTTTTTAATCTCTGATCTAAAGAAATTTCCTCTCTTTTTTTTCCATAAACCCAACGTAATAATTTATCCGAGTTAGGTTTTTCATCGTAGTATTTCAATCCGCCATAAATAACTTTTATT
>JAOZVI010000129.1 GCA_029938265.1 Flavobacteriaceae bacterium
AAGATGCGCAAATTATTTCAAAGATTATTTTTTTATAGATGAAATACTAGTTTATAGCTCATTTTTGCAATTTAAGAAATGACAATTACGTTTTATTGGTTAAATTTGTTATCTGTCGGAGGTTTTTATTCAACCATCGCAAATTAATTAAATGGGCTTTACATTTTTTTACATTTGTTCAAGTTTAACTTTAAATCTAAATATTATGTTTTTCTCACTTTTAAATGATGGCGGACCAATTTTTATGTATCCACTGTTTATAATACTAATTTTAGTATTAATTCTGATCGTTAAAGGTTTTCTTCAAAAAGGGAATATCGACAAAACAATGAGTCTGATAGGTTCTATAGGATTATTTGCTGTTGTTTGGGGTTTTCTTGGGCAAATTTTAGGTCTGATTGCTGCTTTTGATGCAATCGAACTTGCTGGAGATGTTTCCCCCGCTATTATGGCAGGTGGATTAAAAATCAGCTTTTTAGCTCCTGCATTTGGATTATGTATTTTCTTAATTGGTAGATTAGGGATAATAATTTTAACATGGATGCAAAAAGATTGATCTTTTAGATTAATTTCTGTAAAAATAATTTTATGATATTCATTTCCTTAGGGGGATGAATATTTTTTTGTAAAAAAGTATTTATAAAAAACTGTATAAAGCATAATTGCACGTACTTTTGTGAAAATTAAGATAAAACAAAATAGATATGTATAAGTATAAAGTATTATTTGTCATTTTTATTACAACTATTTTTACAGTTTTAGGACAACAAAAAGAACTTACCCTAAAGGAATCTATTTTAAGTTCCAGAAGTGAATTGGCGCCAAAAAAGATTTCAGGATTACAATGGATTCCCGAAACGGACAACTATTGTTTTACCGAGGGTAATAATTTGATAAGTTCATCACCTTCTAGCAATGAAAAATTAGAAATTTTATCTGTTGAAACGCTTAATAAAGCAGAAGTATTAAAAAAGGAACTCAGCAGATTTCCAAGTATAACCTGGCTTAATAATAATGAATTTTATTTCCGTAAAGGGAATAATTATATTAAGTATAACCTTCAAAATAAAAATTTTCAAACCTTTTCTTTTGATGAAAAAGCAAGAAATAATAATTTTAATAAAATCACATTAGATCTCGCTTATACTGTTGATAATAATCTATTTATTAGAAGAGCAAATGGCAATATCGATAAATTAAGTAAAGAAACTGATAAAGAAATTGTTTATGGACAAGCCGTTCATAGATTTGAATTTGGAATTACCAAAGGCACATTCTGGTCGTCAAAAGGCAATAAATTAGCTTTTTATAGAAAAGATGAAACTATGGTTACAAATTATCCGCTTGCCAATATGAATGTTCGTCCTGCTGAATTAAAAAATATTAAATATCCGATGGCAGGAATGAAAAGTCATCATGTTACTTTGGGGGTTTATAATTTGAAAAGTAAAAAAACAATTTATATAAAAACAGGTGAACCTAAAGATCAGTATCTAACCTCAGTTACATGGAGTCCTGATGAAAAAAGCATTTTTATAGGTATTTTGAATAGAGATCAAAATCATCTTAAAATGAATCAGTACAATGCTGAAACAGGCACTTTTATTAAAACATTATTTGAAGAAAAAGATACACAATATGTTGAGCCTGAACATGGTTTAATATTTGTACCAGATCATGATGATCAGTTCTTATGGTTTAGCTCAAGAGATAATTATAAGCAACTTTATCTATATGATACAAATGGAAAATTACTCAAAAAAGTAAGTAATGGAAATTGGGATATTACAGATTTTATCGGATTTGATAAAAAGAACAATATTTATTTTCAAGCAGCCACAAACGATGCTTTAGAAAGACAAGTTTTTAAAACTACGCATAAAGGAAAACAAGATCAAATCACAAAAAGTAAAGGAACACATATAGCCTCTTTAAACCAAAATGGTTTATTAATTGATACTTTTTCTAATATTGATACACCAAAGGAAATTACAATAATCGATCAAAAATCTAAAGTTAAAAAAGTATTATCCAAAGCAAATGATCCTTTAAAAATATATGCGTATTCAAAACCAGAGCTTATAAAACTTAAAAATAAAGAAGGCTTTGACTTAAATGCCCGAATGATAAAACCATCAAATTTTGATAAGAATAAAAAATATCCCGTTGTAGTATATGTTTACGGTGGATCTCATGCGCAAATGGTTAGAGATTCTTGGTTGGGTGCTGCGCCAATGTGGATGTATTATTTGGCAGAAAAGGGGTATATAGTATTTACTTTAGACAATAGAGGAAGCCATAATAGAAGCTCAGAATTTGAGCAGGCCACGCATCGTAATTTAGGTGACAAAGAAATGGAAGATCAATTGGTTGGGGTTGACTATTTAAAATCGTTGGCTTTTGTAGATGCTGATAAAATGGCAATTCACGGCTGGAGTTTTGGTGGATTTATGACTACAAGTATGATGTTGCGTAATCCGGATGTTTTTAAAGTTGGTGTTGCCGGAGGTCCGGTTATTGACTGGTCTTACTATGAAATAATGTATGGTGAACGTTATATGGATACACCAGAGCAAAATCCGGAAGGGTATAAAAAGTCAGATCTATCTAATTATGTTGAAAATCTTCAAGGAAAATTATTGATTATTCACGGACAAATTGATGATGTTGTCGTACCACAACATTCTATGAAATTACTTAAAGCAAGTGTAGATAAAGGTGTACAAATAGACTTTTTCACATATCCGGGATATCCTCATAATATTAGAGGAAAAGACAGAGTTCATTTAATGCAAAAGGTGATTGATTATATTGAGGATAATATTTAGCTTTTAATAATATTCAGCCGCTTTCTTATTTTATCTGAACATGATCTATCAGTAGTTGTATGATAGGTTATTAGGAAAATAGAATATTTTTGTAAATATAAAACTTTAAAAATCAGATTATATTTCTAATGAAAATTGATAAAAATCTTTTAAATCTCCCTTTAACTAAAACAAATCCAAATTCCTTAAATTCATTATTTGGAAGTGATAAAGTTATTCCTATGTGGGTAGCCGACATGGAATTTGCAATTGCTAAACCTATTCAAAAAGCGCTTATTGATAGAGTTGAAAATTCGAGTTTTGGATATGAGTATAAACCTGAATCTTTTTACAGCGCTCAAAGAAAATGGTATAAGAATCACTATAATATTGATTTAAAAATAGATGAAGTTTTGTACAGTCCGTCTATCACAACAACAATTTCTACAGTTATTGAAAATTTTAGTGATATAAGTGATGGAATTATAATTCAACCTCCTGTTTTTATGGAGTTTCGTGATGTAATTAGAAAAACTAACAGGAGAATTATAAAAAATCCACTAAAATTTGATGGTAACCATTACAAGATAGATTTTGAAGATCTAAAGGAAAAGGCAAAAGAAGAAAAAAATAAAATTCTGATTTTGTGTAATCCGCATAATCCTGTTGGCAGAGTATGGACAAAAACGGAACTTAAAAAAATCATTTCAATTTGTAAAAAGAACAATGTTTTATTGATTTCTGATGAAATTCATAAAGACATTATTTTATTTGGCAATCAATTCACATCAGTACTATCATATTCAGATGAATGGGAAAAATTAGTTGTTTGTAGTTCAGAAGCAAAAACATTTAATCTGCCGTCAATTTCTGATTCAATGGCAATTATTCCTAATGAAAACATTCGTAATTCCGTAAAGAAAAGTTTTAATAAATATAATTTGGGAAGAACAAATGCACTGACAAGAGTTGCCTTAGAAACAGCATATAATAAAGGAGATAATTGGTTGAGAAATTTGATAAAGACAATTGAAGAAAATGTAAATATTATAGATCAGGAACTGGCAAAAAGTAACTCTAAAATAAAGCTAATTAAACCCGAAGGAACTTATCAGGTTTGGTTAGATTTTACAGATATTTTTAATGATACAAAAGAAATGTTTCAACAAATAACTGAAAGATCGGGAGTTGGCATGAATGCCGGGCACTGGTTTGGTAGAGAAGGTGCTTTATTTATGCGAATGAATATTGCTACTTCTAAAGAGAAAGTGAAAAATTCAATACAAAAAATTATAAAAGCAGTAAAAAATTAGATAATCATTTATGAAAACGCGTTTAAAATTTTTAGATCGTTATTTAACTTTATGGATTTTTCTTGCAATGGCAATAGGAGTTGGGCTTGGGGTTATATTTCCAAATATGGCAGAGATCAATGAAAAATTATCTGTTGGAACTACCAATATACCTCTGGCAATTGGTTTGATATTGATGATGTATCCTCCATTGGCAAAAGTGGATTATAGTTTGATCCCAAAAGTATTTAAAGACACGAAATTGATGTCACTTTCTCTTTTTTTAAATTGGATCATCGGGCCAATTTTAATGTTTGTATTGGCAATTATATTTCTACAGGATTATCCGGGTTATATGACGGGTTTGATCTTAATTGGAATTGCAAGATGTATCGCCATGGTAATTGTTTGGAACGATCTTGCCGGAGGAAGCAGAGAATATGGCGCGACCTTAATTGCTTTAAATAGTGTTTTTCAAGTGTTTACTTACAGTTTTTTTGCATGGTTATTCATTACGGTTTTACCACCGTATTTTGGTATAAAAGGTTATGATGTAAATATTTCGATCTGGGAAGTTTCACAAAGTGTATTGATTTACTTAGGAATTCCATTCGCTGCCGGATTTTTAAGCAGGAAATATTTAGTAAAAATCAAAGGAATTGATTGGTATAATCGAAAATTTATTCCGTTTATTTCACCAATTACATTAATTGCTTTACTTGCAACTATTGTTTTAATGTTTAGCCTTAAAGGCGAAATGATTTTAGAATTACCTATGGATGTAGTGCGAATAGCAATTCCGTTAATCATATATTTTGGTATAATGTTTTTTGTAAGTTTTTTTATTGCAAAAAGAATGGGTGTAGACTATAAGCGAAATGCCTCTGTTGCATTTACCGCCACAGGTAATAACTTTGAGTTGGCTATTGCTGTTGCAATTGCTGTTTTCGGAATTAATTCGCCTCAGGCTTTCGCCGGAGTTATTGGTCCGTTAATTGAAGTTCCGGTTTTGATTGGTTTGGTGAATGTTTCATTATATTTTAAAAAGAAGTATTATTAATTTGAAAATGAATTAATTTGAAGATATGCTAATTTGATATATTAGCTTATTTATTTGAGATGCATTAATAATTACAAGAGTTGAATATGAAAATAATTATACATCGTATAAAATTTTATTAATGCAGATATCCGAAAAAAGATCAAAAATAAATTTTCGGAGTTTTCTGTGGCATGCAGTATTTCTTGCATTTGCTTCTAACTTTATGGATGTTGACACTATTATTCCTTCAATGCTTGTAAAAGCGGGAGGAAACCCTGTACATCTTGGGTTTTTAACAGCAATAATGTTGGGAGGATCAAGTATTTTTCAGTTAATATTTGCTCCAATATTATCTAAAAATTCACTAAAATTAAAGTATCTGCTTGTGGGAATTAATCTTCGGGTCATGGCATTATTATTAATGTCTGCTATGTTCTTTTTTTCCAAATCTTTAGAAGGAGACACAATAATTTTATTTATTTTTATTTTAATCTCCATTTTTTCTCTTAGTGGCAGCTATTCAAATGTTTCATATATCGACATTCTTGGAAAATCGGTAAAAGAAGAAAGTAGAAAACATTTTTTTTCGATTAAAGAAATTATTGCAAGTATTGGTGCCTTTTTATCAGCAATAGTTGCCAGAGATCTTATTAAACGTTTTGATTATCCTGAGAATTATTCTTTACTTTTTTTTATTGCAGGAATATTATTGTTAATTGCTTCTTTGGGATTTTGGAATTTAAAAGAAGTTCATTCAGTAAATCCGGTTAAAAGAAGTTTGAGTGAGTTTTTTAAACTCATTCCTAGTGAAATAAGAAAGAATCAAAATCTAAAATATTATTTATTAATAATAAATACTCTCGGTCTTGGCATTGGTTTTATGCCCTTTTTAATTTTGTTTGCCAAAGATAATTTTGATTTATCGTACCAATTTATAGGTAATATTCTATTATTTAGAATTACAGGCACCTTACTTTCAAGCTTTATTTTTTATAGATTATCCAAGAGTATCAATTATAAAACACTATTAATTGTTGCAATAATTATTGGAAGTATTATACCTGTTCTTGCTTTATTATTAAGCGATAATCAATTCTATTATCAATTTATTTTTATCTTATCAGGTATATTTGTATCCTTATTTAAAATATCTAACAGTGGTATTTTATTAGATATTTCAACAAATGAGAACCGGACAGTTTATGCCGGAATTTCAGGTGCCGGAAAAATATTTTCAACTATCTTTCCCTTACTTGCAGGATTGTTGATTTATTATATTAATTTCAAAATAGTTTTTATAATTGTTTCTGTTATAATACTTCTGAGTTATTTTTTTGTTATAAAATTAAATTGTAAAAAATCTTTTTAATCATTTAGTTTAACTTTTAAAAAATAAATACATCAAACTATTAATGATTTACATGAATAAATATCTATAAAAGTT
>JAOZVI010000130.1 GCA_029938265.1 Flavobacteriaceae bacterium
ACTTGTTTGACAATTATTTTTGATAAAAACAGTTCAGTTTTACTAATATTTTTGTTTTGAGGTTTTAAATATCCTGTAAAATGTTCACTAATTAGATAGAGTTTTCCATTTAATAACTTTAATAAAACTGCTATGATTCCTGCTGGGTATAATTTATTTACATGAACAATATCAAAATTACCACTTAATGATATTAATTTAAAGTAGCTTTTATAAAACTGATAAAGCTTGCCAAATTTTGTTCTTTTTGGTTTAATATATGCTATGATGGTTCGAACATTATTAATAGTTTTATCCGAAATAAAAGTGTTTTTTAAAGATTTATCAGTAATAACATGAATAGCAGTGACTTTGTTTTTTGTTACAACAGCTTCAGCATGACGTTGTATAAAATCACCATTGTTGGGTAAAATATCTGATGGATACCAACTGTTTAAAAATAAAATATGCAGCTTTTTTTTCGTCAATTAATTTGGTTATTTTAGTAAGCTAAAATAAAACACTTTTTATTAATAACACACAAATGAATATAAAACACGTTTTTTTTGATCTCGATCATACTTTATGGGATTTTGAATATAATTCAAATAAAACTTTTGCTCATATTTTTAAACAAAATAATATCGATCTTAATTTTGATGATTTTATGAGGAAATATAAACCGATAAACCATAAGTATTGGAAATTGTATAGAGATGATAAAGTTACCAAAAGTGATTTACGACATAATAGATTGAAAGAAACATTTATTGAATTGAATTATGAAGTAAATAATCAATTAATCGATTTGTTATCAGAACAATATATAGATTATTTACCAACAAATAAAACACTTTTTGATGGTGCTTTTGAAATCTTAGAATATTTGGGTAAAAAGTATAATTTGCATATTATTACCAATGGATTTGAAGAAGTACAACATAGAAAGATTGAAAATTCTCGAATTTTATCTTTTTTTGATCATATAATCACTTCAGATAAAGTAGGTGCAAAAAAACCAAATCCAGTAATTTTTAATTATGCTCTGGAATTATCAGGAGCTAGTCCACATGAAAGCATCATGATAGGTGATAATTTTGAAGCAGATATTTTAGGTGCAAAAGCAGTTGGAATGCAAGCTATTTTTTGTGAATTTAATGGTGAAATAGCTACAGAAGAGGTGTTAAGTGTTTCAAAATTAATAGAGTTAAAGCAATATTTATAAAATTATAGTATATCGTTTTTGAAAATTTAACTTATATTTACCTTTCAATAAAAATTTTGCTTGAAATTTCCCTCCATGGATAACAAATTATATGTATATCTGTTTTTTATTTTCTTGCTCAACAATTCAATTGCGCAAAACAAGCAAATTTTATATGATTTTGATCAGATTCCCCAAACTTTGATGTTAAATCCCGGTGCTGAAGTAGATTATAATAAACATATTGGCGTACCCTTTTTATCAAATATTTTTTTTCAAGCAGGTGCAACCAATGATGATATGACCTATAACAATATTTTAGCTGGTACTGATAGTTTTAATGAGATATTGAGTAGGGTTTACAGTTATAATCTAGATAATTCAGATTATTATTCAGCAAATCAACAAATTGAAGTGCTAAATGCCGGATTTAGACTAAGAAATCCCGATTATTATTTAAGTTTTGGGATGTATCAGGAAATTGATGCTCATGCAAACTACCCTAAAGAGATCGCCATACTTTTTTTTGAAGGTGATGATAAAGATGGAAACGGAATTCCTGAATATGATGTAAATACTAAATTTGATCGATTAAATATTATAGCTGATATGGTGGGTGTTTTTCATGTTGGGATCTCAAAAAAAATGAGTGATAGATTAAATGTTGGTGCAAGATTAAAACTAATTTCTGGGGCTACAAGCATCAATTCAATAAAAAATTATGGTTATTATTATTTAGGTAATGATTCAGGTAGATTTGATCATGATTTTAATGATATGCAATTAGGAGTTAATACATCAGGGTTTATTAATCCCGATGGAACAAGATTGTCATATGGTTTTTCTGATTATTTAAAAGGTCTTTTCTTTTTAAATGGTAATTTAGGTGTAGGTGTTGATCTTGGATTTACATTTCATCCGACAGAAAACGTTGTTGTAACAGGAAGCCTTCTTGATCTTGATTATGTTAGTTATACCAATAAAGTAACCACATATCAAATGGATACAGATTTTATTTTGCAAAATGATGCATACTTTAATCCAACACCAGGAAGCGAGATTAGTTATTGGGAAGATGTTTTTGATAATGGAGACTATATTGATCTTGATAAAATCCCTATAGATACCTTACAAACCGGTTATAATACATATCGTTCACCAAAAGTAAATTTATCAGGAAAATACCAGTTCTTAAGAAGACAAGATGGAAGTAATTATGTTTTTAGAGATGTTCGCAGTACAGCTTATTCCGGTCAGGAATATTTAATAAGTGAAGTAGGACTTCAAACATTTACAGCTATAAGACCAGACAGAATAGTTTGGGCAATAACGGCGTTTTATTCACATCAATTTAATAAGTATATCAGTTCTAAAGTAACATATACTTACGATAAATTCTCCTATAAAAATATTGGTTTTGGAATTTCAACTCACTATAAAGATTTTAATTTTTATGCTACTGCAGATAATTTGTTAAATTTGTACACAATTAAAGATAGCAATTATCAATCTTTTCAGTTTGGTATGAACTTTATCTTCGAATAATCTTTAAAACAATAACATGATTCATAAATACCTTATTGCCTTATTTGCAATATTTTATATTTCTTTAAATTTTGCGCAAACTAATTTAAATGCATATAAGTATGTAATTGTACCAAAAAAATATGATTCTTTTAAAGAAGAAGATAAATACCGATTAAACTCGCTTACAAAATTTTTATTTTCAAAAAATGGATTTGAAACACTTATTGAAGGTGATAGTTATCCTGCTGATCTGATTAATAATCCATGTTTGGCAGTAACCGCTGGATTACTCGATAAATCAAATTTATTTACTTCAAAATTAAATATTGAATTAACTGATTGTCATAATAAAGTTGTATTTACTTCTATTCAAGGAAAAAGTAGAGAAAAAGATTATCAAAAATCTTATAATGAAGCATTGCGAAATGCATTCATTTCAATAGATGATCTGGATTATAGTTTTGATCCGGGAATGGCTGTAAGTACAGCAGTTGTAGCTCAAACACAAGTTCCAAAGGTTATCCCTAGAGAAGTACCTGTACCTTCGGTTATTGCAGCTCCGGTTGTTTCAGAACCGGTAAAGGCAATACCTTCAAAAAAATCGGTTGCAAGATCGTATAAGAATGATAAAATTTCTTTCTTTTTAATTGAACAAAACAATAGTTTGGTTGCTTATATTAATCAAAGCAAAGATGATACATATCAAAAAGGTGAAATGATAGCAACTTTATTAAAAACCTCAATACCAAATGTTTATCGTGTTTCATGGAAAAATGATCAAGGTAAATTTGAAGATACAACTGGTTATTTTGATGATGCAGGAAATTTAAAGGTCGATATTATTATTAATGGAAAAATTGAAGTGAAGGAATATAAAATTGAAAACTAAACATTCAAAATTCAACATTTTAACTTCTAATAACCATACTTCCCTTTCCAACGTTTTTTTAAGATCTCTCTAAAACTATTTTCACGAGAATTATTTCCTGGTTCATAAAATTTAGTTTTTTTAATATCTTCGGGTAAAAATTCTTGCTCTGTAAAATTATCGGAATGATTATGAGCATATTTGTAATCTTTTCCATAATTGAGATCCTTCATTAATTTGGTTGGAGCATTGCGCAAATGTAGCGGTACAGATAAATCACCGGTTTCTTTTACCTTTTGCTGTGCTTCTCTTATAGCCATATAACTCGCATTACTTTTTGCAGAATTTGCTAAGTAAATGACACACTGACTCAAAATGATCCTTGATTCAGGATTTCCTATGATCGAAACAGCCTGAAAAGTATTGTTGGCTAATATTAATGCAGTTGGATTGGCATTACCTATATCTTCAGAAGCCAGAATTAACATTCTTCGAGCTATAAATTTAACATCTTCACCACCTTCTATCATTCTGGCTAGCCAATAAACAGCTGCATTTGGATCACTTCCACGTATTGATTTGATAAAAGCAGAAATAATATCATAGTGCTGTTCTCCGGTTTTATCATACCGAACAATATTTTTTTGGACTTTATTTAAAACCAGGTCATTGGTTAAAATAATAGGTTCTTTTTCAGAATTCACAATTAATTCGAAGATATTTAGCAGTTTACGAGCATCACCTCCTGATAATCGTAATAATGCATCCGTCTCTTTTAAAGTAATATCTTTTTTTGAAATTATAACATCTTCTTTAAGAGCCCTGTTTAATAATACAATCAGGTCGTCTTTATCAAATTCATTTAAAATATATACCTGACAGCGGGAGAGAAGGGCAGGAATAACTTCAAAACTCGGATTTTCAGTTGTGGCACCAATCAATGTGATCCATCCTTTTTCTACAGCACCCAGTAATGAATCTTGTTGCGATTTGCTAAATCGATGAATTTCATCAATAAATAAAATCGGATTTTTTGTAGTAAATAAACCACCACTTTTTTTGGCTTTATCAATAATGTCTCTTATATCTTTTACGCCTGAGTTTATCGCGCTAAGCGAATAAAAAGGCCGATTAGATTCATTGGCAATTATATTTGCCAAAGTTGTTTTTCCTATACCGGGTGGTCCCCACAATATTAATGATGGAATTATTCCTTGTTTGATATGATCTGTTAAAGCACCATTATCTCCAACAAGGTGTTGCTGACTAATAAACTCTTCTAATGATTTTGGACGAATTCTTTCCGCGAGTGGTTCATTCATTTTGTAAAAATAAGGATAAACTTTAAAGAACATACTTTAAAGTACTAAGTTTATATTAGCTTGTGTAAACTGTTAATCCCTTGCAAAAGGGAATCTTCTGATGATATAAAAATTGTATTTTTGTAACATGAACGACCATAAACAATTCAAATTTTCACCAATGATCTTGGCAATACCCCTTTATTTTGTGCTGTTTTTATGGTTAGTTTTTTGGTTTGAGGTTAAATTTGGATACAATTTTAATAAATATGGGATTTACCCCAGAACTTTTTCAGGTTTAAAGGGTATTATTTTTTCACCATTTATTCATGGAGATATCAAACACTTATATCAAAATTCTTTCCCACTATTTGTGTTGATGTTTAGTCTGTTTTATTTTTATAGAAAAATAGCATTCAAAGTACTTATTTACGGAACTATTCTAACAGGCATATTAACATGGATCTTTGCAAGAAAATCCTTCCATATTGGGGCAAGTGGTATTATTTATATGCTTTTTAGTTTTATATTTTTTAGTGGAATTCTAAGAAAGTATTACAGATTGATCGCAGTATCATTAATGGTTATTTTTCTATATGGTAGTATGGTCTGGTATCTGTTACCTATAAAAGAAGAGATCTCATGGGAGGGGCATTTATCAGGTTTTATAGTAGGTTTTATTTTTGCAGTATATTTTAAAAATACCGGACCACAAAAATCAAAATTTGATTGGGAAAAAGATGATTATCAAGAAGATGCTTTTGATGAAATGTTTGATGAAAATGGGAATTTCATTCCGCCAAAACAAGAAGAAATAATTGAACAATTTTCAAATTAAAACCTTTGTCTAACAATCTCATAAAGTGCAACGCCACAGGCTACAGAAACATTTAATGATTCGATCTCGCCAAGTAAGGGTATTTTTCCCATATAGGTTACATTTTTTAAAACAGATGGAGATATTCCTTTTTGTTCTGATCCTAAAATAAGCGCAGTAGCTTTGTTTAAATCAATTTTGTAATAATTGGTATCAGTTTTTTCAGTAACAGCCACAATTTGAATGTCAACAGCCTGTAATTGATATATGGCGTCCAGTAAGTGATTTACTTTACAAATTGGGATCTTAAATGCTGCCCCAGCCGAAGTTTTTATAGCATCTGCATTAATTGGAGCACTACCGTGTGTAGGAATTATGATACCGTCAACGCCACTACATTCAGCGGTACGAATAATGGCTCCCAAATTTCTTACATCATTGATCTGATCGAGTAGGAGGAAAAGCGGTTTTTTATTGGTATTTGATATTACCTTTTCAATAAGTTCTTCTAGATCTGTAAATGAAATAGCCGAGATTTTAGCTACTGCTCCCTGATGGTTTTGATTTTTTGATAAGTTGTTTAGTTTTTCAACCGGAACATAACTCAATGAGATATGATTTTTTTTGATCAATGCATTTAGTTCACTTGCCAAAGCACCACTGAGTTCTTTTTGTAAATAAACTTTTTCTATTTCCTGACCGGAGTTTATCGCTTCAATGATCGCTCTTAAACCAAATATTTTTGTTGTATTATTTTCCATACAGCAAAGATACTTTGATTTAA
>JAOZVI010000027.1 GCA_029938265.1 Flavobacteriaceae bacterium
ATTTAGAAGCCTTTGAAAAAGGTAAAGAATTAGCTAAAAATTTTAAGGAGTTTGTTTATAGTGAATAATAAACTCCCTGTAAGGTTGAGAGCTTTGCAATAATAATATAACAATAAAAGTCCCCCTTTGGGGGATTTTAGGAGCTAGTGAATTAAAACCTTTTTAATAGTTTCACTTAATATCCTTACTCCTTCTTCAATACTTTCTTTTGGCATATTTGAAAATGAAAGTCGTAAACAATCATCTTTTCTGCCCATCGGATCAAAAGTTCTTCCGGTAACAAAAACTACACCTTTTTTAACACTTTCCTTAAAAACATCTGTAGATTTTATGTTTTCAGGAAGTTTCAACCAAATATAAAAACCGCCTTTCGGTTCATTCCATGTAATTTCTTTAGGCATATATTTCACCAAATACTTTTGAATCATATCTTTACGCTCTGCGTATTCTTTACGTAAAAATTCTAAATAAGGATATAGTTTACCCTGAACCATAAATTCATTTGCCAAAATCTGCATAAAGCTAGAAGTACAGGCATCTAAAGCTTGCTTAACACTTTCTGCTTTTTCATTAATTTCAGGTGACGATAACATATAGCCCAATCTAAATCCCGGTCCGAGAATTTTAGAAAATGATCCTGTATAAATAATTTCCACACTTTTTGCCTCATAAGATATCATCGGCTTTGTTAGATGTTTTTCATCCTCATTAAAATACAATTCGCTGTAAGCATCATCTTCAAGTAAAATTATTCCGGTACCAGATAAAACTTCCAATAAAGCCTTTTTTCGCTCAGGTGAGTAAATAATTCCTGCCGGATTATGGTAATTTGGTGTTACATATAAAAATTTTGGAGTTTGTTTTAAACCGGCAATCTTCTGCTTTAAAGCATCAATATCAATACCATCTTTATCAACAGGAATTCCGTGAATTTCAGCACCATAAGTTTCAAAAACGGTAAGTGCACCAACAAAACATGGATTTTCAGTTAGTATGATATCTCCTTTATTAACAAATTCTTGAGTAATTATACTGATGGCTTGTAAAGAACCCGTAGTTATCAATAATCTATTATCTGCAACAGGTAAACCTTTCTTTTTTAAATATTCATTAATTGTATTAACAAATGGCGGATATCCAGAAGTTGGCCCGTATTGAAAGCAGAGTTTTTTTAAATTATCAGGTAAAGTATTATAAATATCGTCAATTTGTTTTAAAGGAAAAATATCATTATTAGGCATACCACCTGCAAAAGAGATCATACTTTTTCCGGAAGATTGTTTCATTAAAAGTTTAACATCTTCGGCATGCATGGAATTAACCATATGAGAAAATAAATATTCCATTATTTAAGTTTGTTTACTTCAAAGTAACAAAATTTATTGCATTACTAAGTTGATAAAAATCATAAGTTTTTCCATTTTTTTAATTTTACTTTACATCTTATAAAATTATTATTTATAAAATGAAAACATACATATTTCTATTCTTTTTAATATTTTTCAGTCAAACAATATTTTCACAAAATAAAATTTCAGTTTTTTATGGCTTTTCAGATAATGCATTGTTAAGGAAAGCAGAACTCATTGGAGGCCCTGGTTATGCGGGAAAAGGTAGTAATTTATATGGTTTTAGCTACGAAAAAGCATTATTCAAATATTTTAGTTTAGAAACTGGATTAGAGTATTCTAAAAACAAAATTGAAATAACTCCTAATTTTTATCCGGGAATTGATATGACTCCAAAAAATGTTGATATTGAAATACTTACTGTTCCGATCTATGCAAATTATACTTTTTTAAAATACATATTTGTTAATGGTGGTGCTTTAATTGATTTTGAATTGAACCGTGAAGAATATGCTTCTACTGACAATCAATCAGGGATAGGTTTCGGAATAGGAATTGGAGGAAAATATGATTTTAATGATCTGACAGTTTTTGTCAATCCTTTTTATAGAAGTCATGCAATAATTCCCTTTGAAAAAGAGAATTACCATCAGCATTTAAATGAAATAGGATTAAAATTTGGCATTGGTTATAACTTTTAATATTAAATATTATGCTTCATAAAAAATTAATTAACCCAAAAAGCATTGTCATTATTGGTGGTTCTGATAATCTACAAAGTCCGGGTGGCAGGGTATTAAAAAATATTATTGATCATAATTTCAAGGGAAAATTATTCGTTGTAAACCCAAAAAAAGATAATGTTCAAGGTGTAAAAACCTTTCATAATGTTATTGATATTCCCAATGTAGATCTGGCTATTATTGCAATTGCGGCCAAATTCATCCCGAAAACGGTAAAAATACTTGGTCAACAAAAAAAAACTAGAGGATTTATCATATTCTCGGCAGGATTTAGCGAAAAAGATCTGGAAGGTGCTGTATTAGAATTTGAAATAGTCAATCTTATAAAAAAGGCTGGAGGTAGTTTATTAGGGCCCAACAATATTGGTTTGATCAACAGCAAATATGCAGGCGTTTTTACAACACCAATTCCAAAACTCAATAAAAATGGAGTTGATTTTATTTCCGGTTCAGGAGCAACTGCTGTTTTTATTATAGAGGCTGCAAAAAGTACCGGTTTAACTTTCTCAAGTGTTTATACGGTAGGCAACAGTGCGCAGAATGGTGTTGAAGAAGTTTTAGAATATTTCGATGCCAAATACAAAAATGGAGAAAGCTCAAAAGTTAAATTATTATACATCGAAAGCATTAAAAACCCTGCAAAATTTTTAAAACATACAAGCTCACTTATAAAAAAAGGATGTAAAATTGCAGCGATTAAAGCAGGAAGTTCAGAAGAAGGAAACCGCGCAGCATCATCTCATACAGGTGCATTAGCAAGTTCGGATGTTTTTGTAGAAACACTCTTTAAAAAAGCCGGAATTATCCGCTGTTACGGCAGAAATGAATTGATAACCGTTGCCGGAATTTTAATGCAAAAAGAAGCCAAAGGAAAAAATATTGCTATCATTACACATGCAGGAGGACCGGCTGTAATGCTTACTGATGTTTTGTCAAAAAACGAACTTAAAATTCCGGTTATAGAAGGTAAACAAAGTAAAGAGCTATTAAATGAATTGTTTAACGGATCATCAGTTACAAATCCTATTGATTTTTTAGCAACCGGCACTGCTGAGCAATTAGAAACCATTATTGATTATTGTGAAAATAAATTTGACAATATTGATGCAATGGTTGTTATTTTTGGAAGTCCCGGGTTAACAACTGTTTATGATGCTTATTCAGTTTTAGACAAAAAAATCAAAACCTGTAAAAAGCCTATTTATGCAATTCTCCCCTCTGTAGTGAATGTAAAAAATGAAATTGCAGAATTTATTTCTAAAGAGAATATAGCGTTTAATGATGAAGTTTTATTCGGAAATGCCTTGACAAAAGTATATAATCTATCACCTCCAATTAATGAAAGGATCTCAAGTAAAGATACTGATCTTAAAAGCATCAGAAAAATAATCAGAGCTTCTAAAAGCGGGTATCTAAGCCCTGAAAAAGCAGCAAAACTATTGACATTAACGGGTATTGATTTTGTTAAAGAATACGAAGTGAAAAATGAACAGGAACTTTTAAAAATTGCAAAATTATTAAATTATCCAGTTGTTCAAAAAGTGGTTGGACCTTTGCATAAATCAGATGTTGGTGGTGTGATTTTAAATGTGGAAAACAGAGAAGAATTGGTGCAAAATTTTAAAAAGTTAATGCAAATTGAAGAGGCAACATCAATTTTGGTACAACCTATGATCTCAGGCACTGAAGTTTTTATCGGTGCCAAAAAAGAAGGTGATTTTCCTCATATAATTATGGCAGGTTTAGGGGGCATTTTTGTTGAAGTTTTAAAAGATGTACAATCAGCAATGATTCCTGTTACCAAACAAGTATCATTGAAAATGATAGAAAAATTAAAAGCCTATCCTATTTTAAAAGGGGTTAGAGGACAAAAAGGAATAAACATTAAAGCTTTTGCAGAAACAATTGCTAAACTTTCCACTTTATTACAAATATCTCCTGAAATTGCTGAGTTAGACATCAACCCTCTTTTAGCAACTGAGGAAAATATTGTTGCAGTTGATGTTAGGATTAGAATTGAAAAGTAAAAAGTTTTAAAACTGAACCACTTTACCTCTATCTGTTGAAGAATCACTCCCTATCAAAAAAGAAGTGTTTTTTGGAATAATTCTTTTTGAAATTTTTACTGATTTTAATTGGGCAATCATTTCAATTATTTCTTTATTTGAAATAAATGCATTATCAAATACGATCATGTCAAAATGTGTATGATCTGTTGGTAACTTATCTCTTACTTCTGTTGTTTGAGGCTTTATACTTCTCTCAACCTTTTTAATTTTCTCTTTATCAATACTAACAATCAACAGGTTTTGAATGATATTTTTTTCCTGAATTTTATTTGATCCAGAAGTTGATTTTAATAAAACCATTGATTTAACAGCAACATTTGAAACAAAATTTGATAATATACTTTCCTTGTAATGTTTCTTATAAAAAATTTGCATTGCACCATAAAAATTCTTGAGATAAGAAATATCTTTTACAGTACTTTCTCCTTTGTAATGAATCATGGAACTTTCTCCATAATAATAGTTTTTGAAACCATTATTTAACAATTTAAAGCTCAAATCAATGTCTTCACCAAACATAAAATAATCTTCATCAAAACCACCAATTTTTAAATAAACCTCTCGTTTCATCAACATAAAAGCACCTGTTAATATTTCTACTTGCGCGATTTCATTTTCTGATATATGATTTGCATAATATTTTTTAGTGTTACCTCTAATTTTCTGATTCGCAATTTTTAAAGTTGGTATATTCCGTTTGCATTCCGGTAAAAAATTACCTGTCCCATCAATAAATTTAATCCCTAAAGCTCCCATTTTTTGTTGCTTTTCAGCAAATAAAAGTACCTTATCCAAGGAATCTTCTGCAATAACTATATCAGGATTTAAAATCAAGATAAACTCTCCTTTTGATTCAAATACACCTTGATTATTCGCCCTAGCAAAACCAATATTAGTTTTATTCTCAATTAGCTTAACCTTGGTGAATTTCTTACGAATGATCACACAACTCTCATCTGCCGAATTATTATCAATTACAATAATTTCAGCATTAATATTTTTACATGCAGTTTTTACACTTAACAAACACTGCTCTAAAAAATAAGGCACTTTATAATTGACAATTATAATGGATAGTTTTATCAATTGAAATTGGTTTTATGTAAAAATAATATTTAATTTTTATCATTATAGATTTCATTATCATTTTTATTATCTTTAATGAATAATCTCAAAATAATCATTCTATGAACTATACAGCGGACACAAAAAGATATGACAAAATGCAATACAATCGCTGTGGAAAAAGCGGCTTACGTTTACCAATCATATCACTAGGTTTATGGCATAACTTTGGTGGAGTTGATACACATGAAAATTCAAAGAAAATGATCTTTAAAGCCTTTGATCTGGGCATTACTCATTTTGATCTTGCCAATAATTATGGTCCTCCACCCGGATCAGCTGAAGAAACCTTCGGACGAATTTTAAGAACTGAACTTCAAGAATACAGAGATGAAATGATCATTACTTCAAAAGCCGGCTATAATATGTGGATGGGGCCTTATGGGGATTGGGGTTCTAGAAAATATTTGATCTCAAGTTGCGATCAAAGCCTGAAACGTTTGGGATTAGATTATGTAGATATTTTTTACAGTCACCGTCCGGACCCCAATACACCACTTGAAGAAACAATGATGGCATTAGATCAAATCGTACGATCAGGAAAAGCATTATATGTTGGTATTTCAAATTATTCAGCTGAACAATCTCAAAGAGCTTTTAATATTTTAAATTCGCTAGGCACGCCTTGCATTGTTCATCAACCCAAATATAATATGTTCGAAAGATGGGTAGAAGATAAGTTATTAGATACTTTAGAACAAAATGGTGTAGGTTCAGTAGTTTTTAGTCCTCTTTTTCAAGGTTTACTCACTGATAAATATCTCAAAGGAATTCCAAAAGATTCCAGAGTTGCCAAAGCCCATGGATTTTTACAGTCATCTGAAATATCACCTGAAAAAATTTCAAAAATTGAAAGACTAAATAAAATCGCAGCCGAAAGAGGTCAGAAAATGGCTCAAATGGCACTTTCCTGGATATTAAAAGATCAAAGAATCACCTCTGTAATTATTGGTGCCAGTAAAATTTCACAAATTGAAGAGGCTGTTAATATACAATCTAAATTAGGATTTACAGCTGAAGAATTAAATACGATAGAAAAGATTTTAAAAGAATAACCTTTATAAGTTTTTTAAACTATTTTCAAAAGGTACCCTGTTAATTATACTTCTACCAAGTGTGACTTCATCGGTGTATTCAAGTTCATCACCTACTGAAATACCTCTGGCTATGGTTGATAATCTAATGTCAAGATCTTGTAATTGTTTGTAGATATAAAAATTAGTTGTATCACCTTCCATAGTTGAGCTCAAAGCAAAAATAAGCTCTTTAACATGTCCGTTTTTCACTTTTTCAACCAAACTATCAATCGTTAAGTTATGAGGACCAATACCTTCAATAGGTGAAATTTTACCGCCTAAAACATGATAATTACCCTTGAATTGTGCTGTATTTTCAATTGCCATTACATCGCGAATATCTTCTACAACACAAATTATTTCACTATTCCTTTTCGGATTTGCACAGATTTCACATAGATCAACATCAGAAATATTATGACAATTCTTACAGAGTTTTATATCATTTCTAAAATCTTTTAAAGCTTCAGCCAAATATTTGGTATGTTCTTTAGGTTGCCTTAACAAATGTAAAACCAAACGCAATGCAGTTCGTTTACCAATACCTGGTAATTGCGACATTTCATTAACTGCATTTTCTAACAATTTAGAAGAAAAATCCATTTTGCAAATGTAATCTTTTTACACTTTTATAAAAATCTTCTTTCTATATAAAACAAGTGCTATAAAGTAGTAGAACAAAATAATAAGAATAGCATAAATTAATGAACTCAATTTTGGAATGGTAATTATTGATGCTAATATCTCGTATAAATATCCGTGTAATGATTGTCCACTTGGTAACTTGACCCTACCAAATATTTTTGCCGTAAAACTCGATAAAAAATAAACCGTGATTGCATTTGAACCAAAAATTATTGCAGGTTTACCCCAATCATTATGATCTAAAATATCAGCAACATAATAGATTGCCGCATAAACCAAAGTTCCCAATCCACCAGTAACCAAAACAAAACTACTCGTCCATAATGCTTTATTCAACGGAAAAACTATACTCCATGCATAACCAATTACAAGTGCTACAACTCCGATAATAATAAAGTATTTTAATTTTTCCTTTTGCGTTTTTTCTTTATTTAATAGGATCATTCCTAAAAACATTCCAAAAATTGTAGTTGCAATAGCAGGTAAAGTACTTAGAATTCCTTCAGGATCATAAAGCTCTCTGTACATATGATCAACTGTAAGAATATTTAGATCAACAACCGAAGCAAAATTCGATTCTATAGTCAATAAAGGCATTTCACCATTAACAGGAATTTGTGTCATTATAAGCCAATATCCTACTAAAATAACTACAAATATCCCTAATAGGGTTTTCCAGTTAAAATGTAAGAACATAATTGAAGCAATGAAGAAAACAACACCAATTCGCTGCAAAACTCCCGGCAATCGCAATGTAGAAAGATCTTTAAAAAAAGGTGAAGTAATTAAAAACCCGGCTAAGATCAAGCCCAACACAATTAATTTTATCGTTCGGGAAATAATTTTTTTATAAACATCACCTGTTATACCTATGGCCTTCTTTTTTGTATAAGCAAAGGTGATCGACATTCCTACAATGAATAAGAAAAAAGGAAATATCAGGTCGGTTGGTGTTAAACCATGCCATTCAGCATGCAAGAATGGCGCATAAACCTGACTCCAGGTTCCGGGATTATTAACCATGATCATTGCAGCTATGGTTGCACCTCTAAAAATATCAACTGATAAAATACGTTGTTTTGTGCTCATTTTAATTATTTATTTTTATAATTTTAAAGAGCATAAAACTATATAAATTTTTGTTTATTTGCTATATTAACCTTATTAAAAGATGAAATCTTTTCATTTACTACTTATTATCTTAGCTTATTTCATTATTTTGATTGTAATTTCATTTATAACCGGCAAAGATGATAGCAATACTGCATTTTTTAAAGCTAATAAAAAATCTCCCTGGTATGTAGTTGCATTCGGTATGATCGGAGCATCACTTTCTGGAGTAACTTTTATTTCCGTTCCCGGTTGGGTTCAAAGCACACAATTTAGCTATATGCAAATTGTTTTCGGGTATTTTTTGGGTTATATTGTTATTGCTTTTATTTTGATTCCACTTTATTACAGGCTAAATATCACTTCTATTTATGAATATCTAAAACAGCGTTTTGGTAAAACCAGCCATAAAACAGGGGCATTTTTCTTTTTTATTTCACGAATGTTAATTGCTTCATTTCGATTGTTTTTAGTCACTTCTGTTTTACAATATTTTATATTTGACGCATGGAATATTCCTTTTGAAATTACTGTTATTTTCTCAGTTCTACTCATCTGGATCTATACATTCAGAAGTGGTATCAAAACCATAGTCTGGACAGATATTTTACAAACCTTCTTAATGCTTTTTGCCGTAATTGCAACGATCTATGTCATTTTATATAAATTAGATTTTTCTTTTTCTGAAATATTACAATCTGATAGTTACAAACAATACAATAAAGTTTTATTTACCGAAGATTTTTATGATAAAAAATATTTTTTTAAATCTGTTTTAGGGGGAATGTTCATTACTATTGCCATGACAGGTCTCGATCAGGATAATATGCAAAAAAACCTGACTTGTAAAAATACCAAAGAAGCAAAATGGAATGTAATTTCATTGGGTTTTATTTTAATATTGGTAAATCTGGTTTTTTTATTTTTGGGTGCCTTATTATTTATTTATGCAGAAAAATTTAATATATCAATTCCTGTAATAGACGGAAATGTAAAAACTGACCTTTTGTATCCTGAAATTGCCTTAAATAGCAATCTCGGAATCCCTTTGGCAATTATTTTTATTTTAGGTTTGATCGCAGCTGCTTATTCAAGCGCTGATAGTGCTTTAACCTCATTAACTACCTCATTTAGTATAGATTTTTTGAATATTGAGAAAAGAAAAGAAGACCAGCAAAAAAAACTTCGTAAAAAAGCACATATTGGTATTTCAATATTATTGATCTTAGTGATCATATCATTTAGGCATATGCTAAAAGAAAACGTTATTGATAGCCTCTTACAAGTTTCAACTTTTACTTATGGTCCGCTTTTAGGTTTATTTTCATTCGGAATCTTTACAAAGTTTAAGATTAAAGATAAATGGGTGTGGCTAATTGCAATTCTCTCTGTAATACTTACCTATATTTTAAATAAAAATGCCGTGCATTGGTTTAACGGTTTTGTTTTTGGTTATGAAATATTAATCCTTAACGGAATTTTTACTTTTATTGGATTATATTTGATTAAGAAAAAATGATCTATTAACAAAACCGAACTATAACTTTCATTAAAATGAGCAAAAATAAAAGCCTTCTAATATTAACAACTTTATTAATACTAATCACTTCCATCAGTTTTGCACAATTTAGTAAAACAGATTCTCTTGGGAATTTTTATGTTATTAAAAACAAACTTATTTGGCAAAAATATTATCAATTGGATGATATCAATAAATTAGATCAGCAATTAAAAAGTATAAGTTTTACTTCGGGTCTGGATATAATGGGTCATGAAACTTCAACGATCATCAAAAATTATAAAATATCCGGAAGTGGTTTGCCTCAGTACGCACAACACGATTATGATGCTTTTTTAGTAATCGATATTTTTAATGATCGCTACAGAGTATCTGTTAAAGATATTAATTTTCCTGATTTTACTGAAACCCGCTACTATTACGGCATGAAAACAAATACTACACGTGGCACTCTTGAACATTATATTTTAAGTGGAAATTCAATAAAAAGAACAAGTGGTTCAGAAAATGTATTGTATAGTTTTGATACTGATTTTTCAGATATATTTGACAATTTTTCTAGTCCGATTAAAGAATAAATAACCATATTTTCTCAAAAAATTATCTATTTTTGACCCCATGGAAAAAGATCTGAGCAATTATAGAAAATCTTACGAAAAAGATGCTTTGCTAAAGGATAATATACCTGAAAATCCGATGGAATTATTCCAAAAATGGTTCTATCAGGCCGATGAATCAGATGGAATTGAAGAGGCTAACGTTATGAATATTGCTACTATTGGTCTAGATAATTTACCTAAAAACCGAATTATTTTATTAAAACGTTATACCTGGGAAGGCTTTATATTTTACACCAATTACAACAGTGATAAAGGAAAAGCTATTGCAAAAGATCCCAATGTTTGTATCTCTTTTTTCTGGCATAGTTTAGAACACCAGATAATCATCAATGGAAAAGCTGAAAAAATAGCTGAAAATTTATCCGATGGATATTTTGAAACCCGACCTCATGGAAGTAAATTAGGTGCCTGGGCGTCAAATCAAAGTAAAGTTATTGAATCGAGGGAAGCTTTAGATGAAAAACTAAAAATATATGATGAGAAATTCCGTAACAGCGAAATTCCTCGCCCAAAAAATTGGGGTGGCTATATTGTTAAACCCTATTCAATGGAGTTTTGGCAAGGAAGACCCAACAGAATGCATGATAGAATTAGATATACGCTTCAAGAAGATTACAACTGGAAAATTGAAAGATTAGAACCTTGAACAAAGTTTAAGGTTTTAGTTGTTAAGTTTTAATGTTTCATTTCTAAGCTATAAGAAAAAAGTTTTATATCTTTGATTTATCTATATAAAATTCATATATAATAAATGAAAACCCTTTACATTGTCCGTCATGCCAAATCTTCCTGGGAATATGAAGGAATAAAAGATATTGACAGGCCTTTAAAAAAAAGAGGCATTAATGATGCCTATTTAATTTCAACTATTTTACAAAAGAAAATTGAAACTCCTTCTGTTTTTGTTTCCAGTTGTGCTAATAGAGCCTTACATACTGCTATGGTATTTAGTTATTCTTTTAATTTCCCTTTGGCCAATCTAAAAATTAGTAAATCACTCTACAATTTTAGTGATGGCTATCTTATCAAAACTGTAAAGGCCTTGGATAACGGATTTGATTCTGCAATAATTTTTAGTCATGATCACGGAATAAGTGATTTTGTTAATAAATACGGTCATAAAAATATTGATCATGTTCCAACTTGTGGTGTAGTTGCTATTGAATTTAAAACTGACCATTGGAAAAATATTAAGAACGGTAAAACTTTATTTACAGAATTTCCTAAATATCATAAATAGTTATTTAGAATTGTTGAAATAATGATGTAATGCTACAATGATATTGAAAAATCATAAAATTAATTTTAACCATGAAACTTCATAGATTTGCTGCAATTGATATTGGCTCTAACGGAGTAAGACTTTTAATTTCTAATGTAATAGAATTCAAAAAGAAAGAGACAAAATTTGTGAAATCTTCTTTAGTTCGTGTTCCAATTCGTTTAGGAGAGGATGTGTTTTCAACAGGAGAGATATCTGAAACCAATAAAAATAGATTGTGTGATGCCATGCAGGCTTATCAGTTGATCATGAAAGTTTACGGAGTTGAAAAGTATAAGGCCTGTGCTACTTCTGCAATGCGGGAAGCAAAAAATAATATGGAGATCATCCATAAAATCTATGAGAAAACAGGTGTTAGAATTGATGTTATCAACGGAAAAGAAGAAGCTGAAATTATCTCATCTACTGATCTTAAACAGCTCATCCAAAGTGATAAACCTTATCTATATGTTGATGTTGGTGGCGGCAGTACCGAATTTACTTTTTTCAACAAAGGAAGATTAATCGATTCTAGATCTTTCCCACTTGGAACCGTAAGACTATTAGATAAAAAAGTTGATGATTCAACATGGATAGATGCAAAAAAATGGATCAAAAAAACAAGCAAAGATCTACCAAACTTATCATTGATCGGATCAGGAGGTAATATCAATAAAATATTCAAATTATCCAATAGAGCTCCAGGCAGTCCTCTTTCATATATTTATCTAAATTCATACTATAAGTTTTTAAAAGAAATGACATACAATGAACGTATCAGCGAATTAGATCTAAATCCAGACAGGGCTGATGTAATTATACCTGCATCAAAAATTTATATTTCTGCAATGAAATGGAGCAAAGCCAAACAGATCTTTGTGCCAAAGATCGGGCTTTCGGATGGTATTATTAAAAATTTATATTTGGGAAAACTATAACCCTCAAATCCACAAAGTAGATTTTAATAAATATAATCTATGGGATGAATATTTCCAGAACGGAAAATATTCACCACTTGACTTACCATTAAAAAGTAAAACACTTCTAAAATTTTTAACTAATAATACCCATCTTTTCAGAACAAAATGTAAATTTGCAGACTTGTAAAAAAACACAGACTTAGATAAATTAAAAAATAATATGCGTAAATCAAATTCTTTTCTACTTTGGACTATAACTGTAATAATTACAGTAAGTGCCATGTTTTATCAACGAATGACTGGACCTACTTATCCAAAAAAAGTAAAGGTAGAACTATCCGGACAGGAATATAATTTTGGTTTATTGCGATCAAACGAAATTGGCACACCCTGCGATATTAATTTAGAAGTGGAAGATAAGGAAGTAGAAGCTACTATATTTTATAAACGTTTTAAGGTTGATGAACCTTGGCAAGAAGTAAAAATGCAACGTAAATCTTCTCATAAAAAAGCTTTTTTTGGAGAAGGTGAAGAAATTGAAGTGCTTTCTGCCATGCTTCCCGAACAACCGTCGGCGGGGAAAGTAGAATATCATATCGACCTTTATAAAGGTGATGAAAAAATGTCAATTGCTGCTGAAGAACCAATTGTGCTTCGCTTTAAAGGATTTGTTCCAAGATCCGTACTAATTCCTCATGTATTATTAATGATCATAGCGCTTTTTGTTGGTACACGTGCTGGTATTGAGGCGGTCTTTGGAGGAGATAAAACTTTTAAATTCGTACGGATAACGCTTATTGTATTTGGTATTGGTGGTTTAATATTAGGTCCTATTGTGCAAAAATATGCCTTTGGAGAATTGTGGACCGGATGGCCTTTTGGCGGTGACTGGACAGATAATAAAACTCTTTTTGCATGGCTTTTTTGGGTAGTAGCATTTTTTGTACTTCGTAAAAACCCAAAAAATAGATTATGGCCAATTATTGCTATGCTCGTACTCTTTGCCATGTATATGATTCCTCACTCCATGGGAGGTTCTGAATTAGATAATGAAACCGGAAAAATTGAAACTGGAATTAGAGCTTAATAACTTTTAGGCTTTATTTTCCTGACTTTTCAAACGAATTTCTTTAAGGTTTTCAATTAAATCAATTTTTGTATCATTATATAACGCCAGGAAAATATTAAATGATTCACCTGGATCCAGCTTTTTATCAGCCAGAGATTTCATTGCCTCTACTCTTACTGCCTTCAATTCTTTTAATATATCTACAATAATATCTGTATCTATTGATTCTTCAGACCTACTTCTTATATCGAGCAAAGAATTGTAATACATCTCTATATTTTGTTTTTTCCTTCTCTTAAATCTTGTTCTAAAAGAAGCAAAAACTCCAAAAAGCACTACAGATATAGAAATTAATGGCCATATCATTTTTACATATTTTGACCATACAGGTGGTTCATTTCTATCCAAAAATTGAATTGCACCTTTGTGTAGCGGGAAAGATAAATCATGGTTGTCATAATTAAAATCAAGAAGATTATAAACCGAATTCATCTGGATAAGTCTTGATCTATTATTGTATATAGTTTTTGTAATACCATTTATAATCTCATTATGAACATCACTTCTGGTAATTAGTATATCATTTATAGAAATCGTTAATACCGAATTATCCGGTTTTCCTTTAAATATATATCTTGGAATAATAAATGGTTTTACGCTCATATTCATCAAGGCAAACCCTTCAATTTTAGAGCCCTTGCCATAATTATCAATATCATCTAAAGAGAAAAACAACCAATCTTGATGAATAAGTTCCCTCACATCATCATTATCCAGGTGCATAAGTCCTATATATACTTTTAAACTATCTGACTTTTCATTAATTTTTAATTCAGTTGAACCAAGCTTTGAATCAATTTTATTTTCGTCAATATTAAAACTATAAAACAGCTTGTCAAAAAATATGCTATCTAATCTAGAACTATCTTCAAAATAAACTGTTCCATTTTCCAGAATATCTTTCAGACTTCTATCTTTCACATTCTTATTAGTCATTATCATTAAAACACGAGGTAATAATGGAATAATAGCTTTAATAGTCATATCTTCGCTCGTAGCATTATTTGGAATGATTACCAGATCTGCCTTTTTATCAGACAATTGTTTAAGAGCATAATTTTCAGAAAGTGTATATTCAATATCTACATCTAAATTATATTTTTTCTTTAAAACTTTTAAAAGGGAAGAGTCAGATACTTTAGTCGAACTATACTCTGTGACTTTTATTAATTTTAACGACTGTTTCTTTTCATTACATGAAAAAAAACTTAATAAAATGAATACAATAAAAAAATAATGGTGCCTTTTCATTAGAATAAATTATAAAATTAAATCCATTTTTTACGCTTAAAATAGTACAAAGCAAGCAATGATAAAATGGCCATAACTGTTATAGCCACCGGATAGGCATATTGAAAATTCAATTCCGGCATATTTTGAAAATTCATACCGTAAATACTAGCTATTAACGTTGGAGGCAAAAATATTACAGATACAATTGTAAAGATCTTCATAATAATATTTTGCCTTAAATTAATCAAACCCATCAAAGTATTTTGTAAATATTCTAATCTCTCAAAGTCAAACGAAATATAATCTAGAATAGACTGAATATCTTTTTCTATAACAGTTATAATCTTAAGCTTATTTGATTTTGTAAAATGATCAGTTTTTGAAAGCGAAAGAATCACTCTCTGTTTGTCAATAATATTTCTCCGTATCACAATAAGTCTATCCTGCAAAGTAGTTATCGTGTAAATCAGATCCTCATCAAGATTCTCTTTACTATTGATTTGCCTACTCAAACTTACAATATCCTGAGTTACCCTTTCAATAATATCAATGTCGTATTCGAGAATTTTTCCAAAAATTTTTAAAAATACTATTTTACCATTCATCCCTTTCATGTTTGAGGACTCTAATTCCATAAACTCATCATCAAAAGATAAATGAGAAATATTGTGACTTGTAATCAAAAAACTATCTTTTAACACAAATAAAATTGATTTACCGATCAATTTTTTCCCATCCCAGTGTAACAACCTTGTATTAATCTTAATTATATCATCTTTTTCAATAAATCTAAAACTATGCCTAATCTTCTTTTTTTTAAGCAATTGAAGCTTAACTTTAAACATCTTTTCAAGCACAGACCTTTCCTCCTCAGTAGTATTTAACAGATCAAGCCATAAATATTCACTGTGTGGTATTTCAATTATTTTCTTAAGATCAGTTGTCTTTACCGACTTCTCGTTTTTTTTATAAGCTAATGTGATCATACCGCAAATTTATATTATTACCCTTAAAAGACCGGAGTATTTAATGCTTTTAGAACTGCCGGATCTCGATTATAAACATCTTTATCAATGTACATCTTCCCATCTTTACCATAACTAATTGTTCCGTAAAATAAATATATATTTATTGGTTCTTTTAAATCAATTCTTGTAGTTTCACCTGATTCCAGTACTTTGTTTATTCTGTCCATATCCCATGAATCACCCGTTAAACTCATCAATAACTCCCACTTTTTATCAAGCCTAATACATCCATGGCTAAATGCTCTATTATCTTTTTTCTTAAATAAACTTCTTGATGGAGTATCATGTAAATAAACTGAGTGCTGATTTGGAAAAATAAATTTAACCTGACCCAAAGCGTTCCATGGACCTGCAGTCTGTCTTAAAATAAATGGAAAATTACCTCTTGAATATTGACTAAAATCAATATTATTAGGATCTAATGACTTACCATTCTTATCCATTATTATCATATGTTTATCATTTAGATAACCTGGATTCTTTTTTAATTTTGGTAAAGTTTCTTTTGTGGCAATAGAATATGGTAGTGTCCATGTTGGGTTCATTTCAATGTATTTCATCTCTCCTTTAAAAATAGGAGTTTCATGATGTACTTTTCCTACAATAACTTTTGAATAAAAAACTTCCTTACCATTTGTAAATCTTTTCACATAAAAACCGGCAATATTAACCACCAAAAAATCATTATCAAAAACAGGGGGCAACCATCTGGCTCTTTCCATATTGATTCTTATTTTATCGACAATTTCATCAGCCGAAACATTCATTAGTTTCAAAGTTCCTGCTCCAATTACACCATCTTCATCGGTACGGTAAGTGTCTTGAAATTCTGCTACTGCTTTCTCTAATTCTTCATCAAACACATTTGCGTTTTCCAGAACCATTGGAAAATCTTGCTCTAAAGCTAAATATTCTCTAACTTTTACAATTCTGTCATCGGCCATTCCTTTCTTTAATGTTTCACCTTCAGGAATTTTATTCCAACCACCATCACTAACAATCTTTCTAAATTTTTTAAGCGATCTTTTATAATTTTTATACAATTTTGTTTGTGGTTTCTCTTTTTCAAGAGATTCTTTTATCTTATTATTTTTTAAAGAAACAGCCAATAAACTATCTACTCTATATGCTTTTGTATTTAGAGGTATGTCCCATTCTTTTCTAATTTTTGATTGTTCAACCTTGCCCGATGCCAAATGAGAAGCATATAAAACATACGCATCTGTAAGGATCAGATCTAATTCTACAGCATCTTCATTATTTAATTTCTTGTAGTTTGATTTGGTTAGGTTTTCAATTATTTCTATATGATAATCAGAAGGGTTTAAACCTTCGTCATATGCCGATTGAATAGCTACTATCAGGTCTTTTCTGTCTTTTTCATCTTTCCAGGCTAGTTCAAATTCTCTATTTGAATAAAGATCTAATAATAATTTTTGCGATGAAAGAACAACTCCAGCTGCTGAAATTGATTTATTCTTAACTTTTTCTTCAATGATTTGTTTTGATGAAGAATTTTGTGAAATCAATGTATTTACATTAATTAGCACAAATACCACAAAGGACAAAATGCTTACTCTTTTCATTTATAAGGTTTTAATTAATTCTTGTTTTTTGCAAAGAAATGAAAAAATAATCAACCTCCAAAATTCTCCGGTAAAAGAATAGCTGTTACCTCACCTGTTACTGTTACAACTCCATCAACAAGCACATTGATCTTTGTTTTAACTTTGCGTTTTGCAGCCACGATCAATTCACCAGTGATCACTAATTCTTTGCCAAGTGGAGTTGGTTTTAAATAATTTACATTTAATTTTCCGGTAACAAATCTGGGTGAATTTCCCTTTTTGAGCTCTATCTTATTTTCTTTTGCATAAAAAATTGCAGCTGAGCCTGTGCCATGGCAATCGATCAACGATGCTAATAAACCACCATAAACAAAACCTTCAATGGCAATATGATGATCTTTTGGTGTAAATCTGCTTATTGTATAATCATTTTCTAAATAGGTTTTTAAATGAAGCCCTTCATCATTTAACCTACCGCATCCATAACAATGAGAAAAATCATTATCATATAGATCTTGAATTGGTTTTATTAATTTCATAGTTTATTATTTAAAATAGCTAAATCCTTTATTTGGTTCAATTGCTAATAAAGTTTCGTAAATCAATTTAATCACATTTTCCACGTCATCTTTATGTACCATTTCTACAGTAGTATGCATATAACGAAGTGCTAAAGAGATCAATGCTGAAGGTACGCCTCCATTTGAATAAGCAAAAGCATCAGTATCTGTTCCTGTTGCTCTGGATGAAGCCATACGTTGAAAAGGAATCAGGTTTTTTTCGGCAGTTTCAATTATCAATTCCCTGACATTATTTTGAACGGCAGGGGCATACGAAATCACCGGTCCGTCTCCCGATTTTGTTTCACCTTCTTTCTTTTTATCAATCATTGGTGTTGTTGTATCATGGCATACATCAGTAACAATTGCTAAATCTGGTTTTATGGTTTGTGTGATCATTTCAGCACCACGCAAACCAATTTCTTCCTGTACTGAATTGGTAATATATAGACCAAAAGGTAATTTTTTCTTATTTTCCTTCAATAATCTGGCAACTTCTGCTATCATAAACCCACCCATTCTGTTATCTAAGGCACGACAAACAAAATTGTTTTTGTTTAAAATAAAAAACTCATCAGGATAAGTAATTACGCAACCCACATGAACACCTAACTTATCAACTTCTTCTTTGTTCTTACAACCCACATCAATAA
Organism: Flavobacteriaceae bacterium; assembly: GCA_029938265.1. Taxonomy (GTDB): domain Bacteria; phylum Bacteroidota; class Bacteroidia; order Flavobacteriales; family Flavobacteriaceae; genus Namhaeicola. Next base: position 18,609 of record JAOZVI010000027.1, read on the forward strand.
AGATATTATCTAACTTAGGTGGTTCCTCTTTGCCTGATATGCGTGTGTGAATTGCAGGCCATCCAAAAATTCCTTTTACGGTCCCTTTTTTAGTATGAATATTCACGCGTTTAGAAGGCGCAATCTGATGATCACTACCACCATTTCTTATTACATAGATCAATCCTTCTTCCGTAATATAATTCACATACCAGGATATTTCATCAGCATGACCTTCAATGACTACTTTATACTCCGAATCCGGATTAATAACACCCACAGCTGTACCATAATTATCTGTAATAAAAGTGTCTACATAAGGTTTTAGGTAATCCATCCAAATTTTTTGACCTTCGGATTCGTAACCTGTTGGTGCAGCATTATTTAAATATTTTTCTAAGAAATCTATTGATTTTTTATTGAGTATCTTTTGTTTTATCATGATCTTTAATTTTTTACTAAAATAAGAAGTTCCGGCAAGGAATCCAAAATACAAAAGGTTTAAAAAATTTATTAATAATTTAACCGTTAATAAACTAACATATGCTTAATTTTGGACTGATTTTTGAGCTATCTGATTGCCATGAAAAATATTTGTTTCATACTTTTTTTTATGATTCCTTTTTTCACTTTTTCCCAAAAAAAAGAGAAAAATATAAGGAAAGATGATTATTATATCATAAAAAACGATTCTCTTACCATACCACTAGATGAAATAATTGTTTTTAAACGCAGGAAATTTGACTCAACCAAAGAAAAAAAGTATTATTACTGGTATTATAAAAAGGTTCATCATGCATATCCTTACGCAAAACTTGCATCTGAAAAGTTAACAGACATCAATAATGAACTTTCAGGAATTAAATCGAAACGCAAAAGAAAAAAACAGATTCGTAAGATTCAAAAATATATGGAAGGTGAATTTACGGATAAATTAAAAAAAATGACCCGTACTGAAGGTAGGATCATGATAAAACTGATCAACAGACAAACGGGCATAACCCTTTACGAATTGATCAAAGATTACCGCAGTGGATTTAAGGCTTTTTGGTATAATTCTTCAGCAAAATTGTTTAAACTCAATTTAAAAAACGAATATCATCCAGAAAGTATTGCTCTTGATTTTTTAGTTGAAGACATTCTACAAAGATCATTTGCCAATGGCACTTTAGAAAATCAACCTTCAAAATTACCTTTTGATTATTTTGAATTAAAGAACGAATGGAAAGATATTTCAGTTATTAATACGATTAATGAATATATAGAGAAATATAAGTAAACTTCTTTGAATCAAAATATTAAATGAGTTAATATCTCCATTAAATTCGTGGTAGTACCTTAAAGTTTAATACTCCAGACTTTAGACTAGTATAATAAACTAATCCGGAATAGACGATGCATTTGGATCAACTTTATGATCAATCTCTTTAAATTCATTCAAAACCTTTTGCACATTCTTATCGATGTTCTTAAGATCTGTATCATATTTTGTTGCCAAAGACTCTTGCCCCGGTATCTGTTCAATCATTAAGGTTGAAGAAGGGAATGCAAACTCAACACCTAAAGCAGCTGCTAATTTTACAATAGCTATATGTAACCTATGTCTTGAAGATTGTTCATCACCCCAGTCCAATTTCTTAAAAAATACATTAACCATAATTTTTAAAGCAGAATCACCAAAGTCAGTAAATTCTACATTATAAGACTCACTTCTGGTATCAGGATGTTCAATGATTATTTTTCTAATCCCTTGTACAAAGGCTTCAATTAATACAGGTGGTGTATCATATCTAATACCTAGTTCAGTATTATAACGTCTATACTTTCTCAATCCTTTATTATTGATTTCCATTTCGGACACCTTACTATTTGGTATCTGAAATATTGAAGTATCTGCTGCTCTAACTCTTGTTGATCTCATTCCTACTTTCTCAACCATACCCTCAACGCCACCAATCACAACCCAATCGCCTAAACGAAAAGGTTCATCCATAAATATATTAAGTGTTCCAATTAAATTTTTAACTGAATCCTGTGCTGCAAAAGCTATAGCCACTCCACCTATTGAAGCACCTGCTATAACTGTTGTAGGATTAACACCAAATAAAGTTAGAATATGCAAAAAACCAATAAAGACAATGAAATACAATAATAACTTATTTAAGATTGGTGCTAATTGTTCATTCAATCTTGAGTGAGTTTTCTTACTAAAATCACCGTAATACATTATGATCAATTTGACCAATTTAATAAAAAAATAAACCCAGAAAATAGTTTGAGCAATATTCAGTCCTAAAAATAAAAAATTATTAATCCTAAATAATTGAAGAGAAGGTAAAAGGTACTCTACAAAAGTTAATACAAATATCAATACTAAAATTCGGGCAATCTCATTAAGTAAATAAAATGATCTCTCATAAGATTTATCTTTAATGATCAATCTTTGAAATAATTTTAAAACATAATTAATTAAAGGTTTTAATATGTAATATAATAAAAATGAGAACGCAATTAAAACCAAAATTCCAATTGGTTTCCATATATGCACACCTTTAATTTCTTCTTCAAAAAGAAAAGGAACCTTTTTTTGGAGCCAGGTAAATTCCCACGGAAAGGTCTCTTTATAAATTTTATCAATAGATTCAACTGTTTCTTTTGAATAATACCAACGTGTACCGATTTTTTCTACATATATCCCAGGCATATTATCAGGAAATGGAACAAATCTGTGTAGTGGCTTATCAAGGTCATTAGCCTGTAAACTTGAAATCGTATCTAAATAATTGGGGTCAGTTGGAACATTTTTAAAATCAACAATTAATCCTTTACCATCAAAAATTTCTTTTATTTTAATAACTTTATCAATAGCTTCTTTTTTAGGTATTCCACGTATGGTTATGGCTGCATTTGAAGCATTATAACTATCGGTTTGTAAAAAATACAAATGTGTGTAAATAGTCCTGTTAGGGTTTCTTAAATTTGGCTTAACAGCTTGTTGTGCATAAGTAAATCCTGTTAAAAACAGGAAAAAGAAGATGATTTTT
>JAOZVI010000028.1:0-3440 GCA_029938265.1 Flavobacteriaceae bacterium
TTATTTTTTTAAAAAAATAACCTAAAAAAACATATCAAATTCTTATAATTTTTGATAATTATATATAAGTTATTCTCTTAAGTTTAACAATTAATCCTTTTATCTAATATATTTGTTTAAAAAATAAATTATATTTGCAATTAATTATATTAAACAAAATTATTAATTATCAAATCTTTAACATGAAAAAATTTAAACAAATTTTATTACTAGCGATTTTAACAATAAGTTTTGCAGGCTGTGGTACTTCTGTAAAAGTTACAGATGCATGGAAAGCAGATAATATAGATGCATTAAAAGGAGCAAAAATTTTAGTAATTGCCAGAACTGATGATATGGTTTCTCGTCAACGTTTTGAACAGGAAATAGCCGAAAGATTAAGATCTGAGGGAGTTGATGCAACAGAGAGCTATAAGAAATTTCCTTCTATGAAGCAAAATGTAAAACGTACTGAAGAAGAAGTAAATCAAGTAATTCAAATAATTAAGAGTGAAGGTTTTAAAGGTCTGGTAATGACTGTGCTTAAAGATAAAAATAAAGAAATTGTAACTTCTGAAACCGGAGGATATACTACAGGTGGTGGTTATGGTTATGGAGGTTACGGCATGGGTTATGGAGGATATTATGGTGGTTTTGGAGGATATTATGGTAGTACATATTCGCCTTATGGATATGGTTATGGAGGAACTTATGTTCCTTCTGAAACAAGAACTTACACTTCTGAAACGTACATTTTAGAAACTGTAATTTATAATCTTGATTTTGAACCAGGCAAGCAATTAATGTCTGTTATTTCTGTTGATATTACTGATCCAAAATCGGCATCAGAAGTTGCACCTAAATATGCCGACAAAGTATTTGATGCTTTTAAATCAAAAACATAAAAGATTGATTTCACAATTTTTATTAGACTCAAGATTAAATCTTGAGTCTTTTTTTTTATTAATTTTGATAAACTAATCAAACTTATATACAAAGAAAAAATCCATTTTAATTATTGTTCCATTTTCTTTTTTTATTTCTTTTAGTCAAGAAAAATACTTAACTGTAACTTCAAAAGATTCAATTAATAACCAACCTAGATTTAAGAGCAGTTTAGGAGTAAATATGAAGTTAAATGCTTATTATGATGTTTTTGGTGGCTTGCAAGACAGTGAAACCTTTAATATTGGAAAGATCAACGTTTTTGGTACAGATGATACAGGTAGTTTTCATGTAGATATGTATCAAACACAAATGAAATTTGAATCAAATTTTATTTTTGATAGCGGAAGAGAAGTAAAAGCTGTTGTTGAATGGGATTTTTGGGGTGGTAATGGTCATATGCGATTAAGAAAAGCTTTTATCGAGTCGGATCATTGGCAGATTGGGCAAAATTGGAATGCTTTTGGTGATGAAAATCTTTGGCCAAATATTATGGAATGGGAAGGACCTCCTTCAGGCATATGGGTAAGATCTCCACATATTAAATATTTTAATACTTTTAATAATACCAACTGGCAATATGAAATTAGTCTTGAAGCACCAATAAATGATTATATCAGATTTGAAGAGATTGGTTTAATGGTAGAAGAAGAATACCAATTAACGCCAGATTTGGCAATGGCAATTAAAAATGAGCATGAGTGGGGGCACATAAGGTTGTCATCTATTTTAAGAAGTATTAGATATTCTTTAGATGGTGAAGCAGATAATTTTTTTGGTTATGGCTTGGCCTTATCCGGAATTTATAAACATCAAAAAAATAACTTTCAGTTTCAATTAGTTGGTGGAAAAGGTGTTACAGCTTATATGACCAGTATAGCTGGTTTGGGTTATGATGGGTATTCTAATAGTAAAGATGAAATGGAAGCAACACCTGCTTTTGGGGGTTGGGCTTCTTATGAGCATTATCTTACAAAAAAACTACATGCTAATATTGTATTTGGTTTTACAGATTATAGTCTAACAGATGCTAATCGCCAATTATATGACGAAGAATTATCTGAGAATATAATCGTTTTACAAGGTGATGCTTTATATGATCATTACTACGGAATTTTTAATTTAATGTATGATGCTTATGAAAGAATGACCATAGGCTTAGAATTAGATTATGGTGCAAAAAAGTTAGACACCAACGGATATCTTAACGATGTTTTTATTGATGATTCAAAAAGTAGAGATGCCATGCGAATTAGTTTTGGATTTATGTTCTATTTCTAATCTAATTTAGTAAATTCGTCATTGATATCAAGCTTTTGCACATGAGACAATTCTTCTTATTTTTCTTAAACTTTTTGTTTATTTCAGTGTTTGTAACTTCTTGTAAAACAGATTCTAATAATTATGATAAAATTAACACTTCAAAAATAATACATCATATTGATGGTTATGTTGGTGACGAAAGCTGCAAATCATGTCATGAAAAAGAATTTGATACCTGGCGTGATTCTCATCATGATCTGGCAATGCAAGAAGTCAATTCAAATACAATTTTAGGAAATTTTGATGACCATAAAATTACTATAGATAATATTGATTATCATTTTTATAAAAATGACAGTAGCTTTTATGTAAATATTAAAGATATTGACAATACCATAAATGATTATAAAATTGATTATGTTTTTGGAATTACGCCCTTACAACAATATATTACTAGTTTTGATAAAGGTAAAAAACAAGTTTTAAGAGTTACCTGGGATACGATTAAAAATAAATGGTTTCATCAATATGCCGGTGATAAAATTGTAACTAATGATTGGTTGCATTGGAGTAGAGGAGGACAAAACTGGAATACCATGTGTGCCGAATGCCATTCAACCAATCTAAAAAAGAATTATTTTGTTGAAAAAGATTCGTTCCACACCACTTATTCGGTTATCAATGTTAGTTGTGAAAGTTGCCATGGTCCTGCCGAAAAACATAATAATTGGGCAAATAATGGTGAAAAGCCAGGCAATATGCATATCTTAAATAGTACTGATCAATCTTCGCAGATCAATGAATGTGCTCCATGCCATTCGCGAAGAGTAAAACTAACTAAAAATCTTACTCCTGGTTTACCCTTTGAAGAGCAGTATATGATACAAACTTTAACTCCTAACCTATATTTTCCTGACGGACAAATAATGGATGAAGATTATGTTGTTGGGTCATTTTTGCAAAGTAGAATGTTTGCTGAAGGAATAAAATGTACTGATTGTCACGATCCACATTCCATGCAATTAAAATTTGAAGGAAATAAATTATGCCACCAATGCCATGTTCCGGCAACCTATGATTCATCTATGCATCATTTTCATGAAGAAAACACCGAAGCTAGTCAGTGTATCAATTGCCATATGACAGGTAGATATTATATGGGAAATGATTTTAGACGTGATCACAGTTTTAGAATACCGCGTCCTGATCAGAGTGTTATCTACGATACACCCAATGCCTGTAACGGATGTCAT
>JAOZVI010000028.1:3450-11502 GCA_029938265.1 Flavobacteriaceae bacterium
ATCAAATAAATGGGCCGCAGATCAAATAATAAAATGGTATGGACCTACGAGAGCTGATCACTTTTCAGATGCAATGCTTTTGAGTAGTAAGGATAACCTGACTGATAATGAAAAAGAAACATTAAATGCTTTTATATTGGATGTCAAATATCCTTTTATTACACGTGCTACTGCTATAGATAATATGGCCATTACATCAAATAATGATTATAATACTATTTTAAGATCCTTAACAGATAGTTCGGCATTAGTTAGATTTAAAGCACTACAAAAATTAACTAACCTTCCTCAACAGGAAAAAGCTGCCGTAGGATTAAAACACGTAAACGACACAACAAAATTAGTCAGAATTGGTGCAGCACAATTAATGGTTGAATTAGATATCAATACCCTTTCTGAAGCTGATCAAGTTTCGCTACAAATTGCCAGAGATGATTTTGAAAAAATGCTTTATGCCAATGCTGATTTTTCAACGGGTAGATCAAATTTAGGAGATTATTTTTTCCGTAATAACGATTTAAAAAATGCTATCAAACACTATAATATTTCTATTCAAAAAGACAGTTTTTTATTTTCTGTATATACCAATCTGGCAACAGCTTACAGCATGTCATCTGACAATCAAAAAGCATTAGAAACATTAGGTAAGTTAATAAAAATTGATCCGCAAAATTCAAGAGCCTATTATTTAAGAGCTCTTTTGCATTACGAATTAAAAGAAGATGACAAAGCTATAGCCGACTTTAAAAAAGCGGTAGAAATCAATCCAAATGACAGTCGCTCTTATTATAACCTAGCGACATATTATTACCAGAAAAAAATGTTGATCTTGTCGGCTAAAAATTTGAAAAAGGCTTTAAAAATTGAACCACAAAATAAAGATTATAAATATTTATTGGCACTTATTTATCAAGGATTAGGAGATTTTCAAAGTAGCAAAAGGATCATGGATGAATTGAATGATTCTCAATAAAATCCAAATAATCTGTTTTTAATTTTTTAAGTTATTTTTCATTGTGAAGTCGTGTTAGACACGTTTTAGTATTTTTTTAATATAAACAGCTGGAATTGTATTAATGTTTTATTCTCTCATTTCTACATTAAATCATTTTATCATTCACTCATTCTATCATTTGAATTCACTTACAAAATGTAATTGAACTGTTGGATATTTATCTTGAGTCATTTGCACGGTAAAAGCTGAATCTGCCAAAAAGACCAATTGCCCTTTTTTATCTTTAGCCAAATAGCGCTGTTTTACACGTTTAAACTCTTTAAATTCATTATTATTTGCATCTTCAGGTTCAACCCAGCAGGCTTTATGCACATTTAAATTATCGTAACTACACTTTGCCCCGTATTCATGTTCTAAGCGGTATTGAATTACTTCAAATTGTAAAGCGCCAACAGTTCCTATTACTTTTCTTCCGTTAAGATCTAAAGTAAAAAGTTGTGCCACACCTTCATCCATTAACTGATCTAAACCTTTTGCCAATTGCTTGGATTTCATCGGATCAGCATTATTTACATAACGGAAATGCTCTGGTGAGAAACTAGGGATTCCTTTGAATTCCAGTATTTCTCCTTCGGTAAGTGTATCGCCAATTTTAAAATTTCCGGTATCGTGTAAACCAACAATATCTCCCGGAAAAGATTCATCTACAATTTCTTTTTTCTCGGCAAAAAAAGCATTCGGACTAGAAAATTTCATTTTTTTGCCCTGTTTAACATGAAAATAATTAACATTCCTTTTAAAGATTCCAGAAACAACTTTTACAAAAGCCAAACGATCTCGATGTTTGGGATCCATATTGGCATGGATCTTAAATACAAATCCTGTAAATTTTTCCTCTTTGGAGTCTACCAATCTGATATTCGACATTTTAGGTTGTGGGGGAGGAGCAATTTCTATAAAACAATCCAGTAATTCTTTTACGCCAAAGTTATTTAATGCCGATCCAAAAAATACAGGTTGCAGATCACCTTTTAAATAAGATTCTAAATCAAATTTTGGATACACTTCTTCAACAAGTTCAATTTCTTCTCTCAACGTATTAGCAAAGGTTTCTCCAATAATTTCATCTAATTCGGGATTATTCACATCCGTAAACTCAATACCTTCTGAAACAGTTTGTTTGACATCACCTGAAAATATATTTAGCTTTTTATCCCATAAATTATAGATTCCTTTAAAATCATAGCCCATTCCAATAGGAAAACTTAAAGGAACTACTTTTAATCCCAGTTTTTGCTCAACTTCATCTAAAAGATCAAATGCATCTTTTCCTTCCCTATCTAATTTATTGATAAAAACGATGATAGGAATTTTACGCATTCTACAAACTTCAACCAACTTTTCAGTTTGAACTTCCACACCTTTGGCAACATCAATCACAACGATCACACTATCAACAGCAGTCAACGTTCTAAAAGTATCTTCGGCAAAATCTTTATGGCCTGGTGTATCTAATATATTGATCTTCTTATCTTTGTAGATAAATGCTAAAACTGAAGTTGCAACAGAAATACCCCTTTGGCGCTCAATTTCCATAAAATCAGAAGTAGCCCCTTTTTTGATCTTATTGCTTTTAACAGCACCAGCCTCTTGAATTGCGCCACCATAGAGCAGTAATTTTTCAGTCAAGGTTGTTTTACCAGCATCGGGATGAGAAATGATACCAAAAGTTCTTCTACGTTCTATTTCTTCTAAAAAATCCATTCATAAAAATTAGTTGGCAAATATACAGCAACATATATAAATTGTTTGAGTTTTAACCCAAAATCATTTGATGATCTCCACTTTCATAAAAACATCATCCAAAGGCCATTCATCACCTCCGGCCTCAAGTTTTGCTATTTTATCAATAACCGAGAATCCACTGATCACTTCACCAAAAACAGTATGTTCTCCGTCTAAATGATGCGCACCTTTCTTATCCTGAACAATATAAAATTCAAATGGAGTAGTTCTTTTGGTTGGATTATTTTCCCAATCACGTGCAGCCGCAACAGCTCCATATTTATGCTTATACTTTGCTATAAACTCTGCTGGGATAAAATAATTTGAATACCTGTTTCTATAACGCATCGTAGTTAAATTTTCAGAGTTTCCCCCTTGAATAATAAAACCAGGAACCACTCTGTAAAAGCATGTAGTATTAAAATAACCTTCTTTTGAAAGAAAAATAAAATTAGCCCGGTGTAATGGCGTATCCTGATATAACTTAATTTTAATATCACCCAATCTTGTTTTTAAGACCAGTAAAGTTTCTTTATTATTTTTTTCATAATCAGTTAAATAATTTACAGCATTTTTTGAATTGATCGTTTCAGTAGCTTTAGTTTTTACTTTTTTAGAAATTGATTTTTTTTCTATAGTATTCTTATGAGTATTATCAGAATTCTCTTTAGAAGATTTTGAACAACTCAAACCAGTAAAAACTGTCAAAAAAATTAATATTATGATAGAGATTTTGTTATTTATCATTTTAGATATAAAATTATTTTGGCAAATATAATCTTAAATATATAATGCTAACAGTTGTAATTCAAATTTTGTAGTTTTGCTTTTATGATTGAAGAACAAGTTATATTAGTCAACGAAAATGACGAACAAATTGGCCTGATGCCAAAAATGGAAGCACATGAAAAAGCAGTTTTACACAGAGCTTTTTCGGTTTTTATTTTTAATAAAAAAAGAGAGCTGCTATTACAGCAAAGAGCTGCAGATAAGTATCATTCTCCTAATTTATGGACAAATACTTGTTGTAGCCACCAAAGAAACGGAGAAACTAATATTGAAGCAGGTAAACGACGCCTCCAAGAGGAGATGGGTTTTAGCTGTGATATTAAAGAAGTATTTTCGTTTATTTATCAGGCACCTTTTGATAATGGTTTAACAGAACATGAATTAGATCATGTAATGGTTGGATATTTTAATGAAGACCCAAATATTAATAGAGATGAAGTAGAAAGTTACCATTGGATGACTTTAGACAATGTAAAAAAGGATATAGAATTACATCCCGAAAAATATACAGAGTGGTTTAAGATCATTTTTAAAGAATCTTTTAAAAAACTGAAAATATAAATCATTTTAGCCTACAAAGTAAAATGAATTAATGTTAATTAGTGAAATTAGTGTCTATGAGAGTAACAGTAAACAGAAAAGCTCATTTTAACGCTGCACATCGTTTGTATAACTGTGACTGGAGTGATGATAGAAATATTGAAGTATTTGGAAAATGTGCCAATCCTAATTACCATGGCCATAATTATGAATTGATTGTATCCGTTACCGGAAATATTCATCCTGAAACCGGTTTTGTTATGGATATGAAAATTTTAAAAGAATTGATCAAAACTGAAATTGAAGAACAATTTGACCATAAAAATTTAAATGAAGAAGTTGCTGAATTTGCAAAATTAAATCCTACAACAGAGAATATTTCAATCGTAATATGGAATAAACTTCGTACAAAAATTGATAAAAATTTAGATTTATCAGTTACTTTATATGAAACTCCAAGAAATTTTGTAACTTTTAAGGGAGATAATTAGATTTAACAAGATCAACTTGTTATTATTTACATTTAAACCTTTTTGATAACTTATATAAATTATTTCATGTTTCAGCATGTTTTTATAGTGTCTGACGGTACTGGTCTAACTGCAAAACAATCATTGACTTCGGCTTTGGTTCAATTTGAATTTATTGAAATTCAAGAGCATATTCGCCCCGATGTACGCAGTGAGCAACAGGTTTTAGATGTTATTGCTGAAGCTGAAGAATATAATGGTATAATTATTCATACACTGGTATCAAGAGATTTACGTCATTTTATTCTGAGGAAAGGCCGCCTTTATAATTTGCGCACTATTGATCTAATGGGGCCATTAATGGCGCAACTATCACATCATTTTGAAAATACTCCAACAGAAAAACCCGGAATTTTCCATAAAATAAATAAAGCATATTTTCAACGAATTGAATCCATTGAGTTTGCTCTTAGGCATGATGACGGCCAGCATGTTGAAGAATTAGATAAAGCCAATATTGTTTTGCTTGGAGTATCAAGAACTTTTAAAACACCATTGAGTGTTTATATGGCATACAAAGGATGGAAAGTTGCAAATATCCCTATCATTTTGGGGATTTCAATACCAGAAATTGTATTCCAACTTCCTCCTGAACGTGTTTTTTGCCTTACAACTTTTTCTAGAAGATTAGCTGTATTGAGAAAGAGTAGAGAAATACATTTAGGTGGATTAACGGGTGAATATGCAAGTCAGTCGCATGTACAAAAAGAGTTAAATTATGCAAACAGAATTTTTAAGATGCATCCTGAATGGACTATCATTAACGTGACAAACAAACCTATAGAAGAAATATCATCCGAAATTAGGGGACATATTAAAAATATAGGAGGAATAACTTAAACTAAATGATTATTACTTCTTGATTTTCAGTATCAAACCTAGTGCACTATTGACTTTCTGTGAGATAAATCTTAGCTCGGGCTCAGGTTACTACTGCTGGACAAAAAAAATACTCCGCTAAAAAGCGAAGTATTTTATATTTTAAAACTTGATAATTGCTATTAAGTTTAATTTCCAAATGAATATTTGATACCAATATTAAATCCAAAAGAATCATAAGGAGCTGATTGTTTAAAATCAACACCTCTTTTAGTATTGTCATAGTCATCCCCATCTACCCAGTTGTCACCAGGTACTTTGATAGAATCAACATAATCAATATATCTTCCATCACCAAGATCCTCCAAAGTAGTTTCATCAGTAATTACTGTGCCTCCTAATTCAGGTGGAAGGTGAATATCAACCTTTTGATTATATTTAACATATTCAGAATCATTTGTTCTAATTGCCAATCCTAAATATTCCAATTCTGCAAAAAGAGATAGATTTTCTCCTAGTGTGTAGTCATATCCTAGTGCTGCTGCAAATCCCAAAGTAGGTGTTCCATGAATTTCCATTTCATAATCGGTTGCTACATTTGCAGGAGCCATAATTACTCCAGTTTCAGGATGAACACCAACTGGTACTTCAACAACTCTTCTGTCATTAGCCTCAACAACAGTTTTTCCGCCTAATGGAATTAAAGCTCCAAAACGACCGTAAAGACCATTATTAATTCTATAAACCAAAGATAAAGTAGTTCTGTACATTCTTGAATAAGCAACGGCACCTGTTTCCATACCGTAATTAGCTAAATAAACATCAGCTTTAGTTTGCTCAGCACCGTTTAAATAACCTAGATTAAGTTCCGCACCAAGATGTTCATTAAAGAAATACCCTAATTTTAACGTTCCGTTAAAACCAGCACCATAACTTCCATAGATATTCGTTGTTTCCAATACACTTCCGTTTAATTTAACTTCAGTACCGTTTACACGAGGTGTTGCTCCTATACTATAACCTGTACTTAATCCGGCATAGAATTGAGCAAAAGTTAAGTTTGTAAATAATAAAGTAATAATAATAAATGTTAATTTTTTCATGTTTTTAAATATTTAAAATTTAATTTTTGGCAAAATTACTTTTTGAATTTCATAAAACAATGATATTTATCATAAAATTTGCTTAATGTTTAAATAAAAGACTAAAAATTAAATTTTAGGAAGACATTTTAACATAATATTTTTCTAACTCATTCAAATATCGTTGTTTTAAATTATTATTTAATAAAGAATACTGAAAAGAGTTTCTAGCGAGTTGATACAAATCATCTTTACTGAGATCTAAAGCTTTTTGAATATCGATATAATTTTGATTTACCTGTCCGCCAAAATAAGCAGGATCATCAGAATTCACAGTAACTTTTAATCCTAGATCCATCATTTTTTTAAGCGGATGGTCTTTTAGATCATCTACTACTTTAAGAGCAGTATTTGAAAGCGGACAGATAGTTAGCGCAATATCACGTTTAATAATTTCATCTACAAGTTTTGGATCTTGCAAAGCATTATTACCATGATCTATACGTTTTATTTTTAGTATATCCAGCGCCTCCCAAACATATTCCGGTGGACCTTCTTCACCTGCATGTGCCAAAGGAATATATCCTTCCTTTACGGATGTTTCATATACATTTTTAAATTTGCTAGGCGGATTTCCTTTTTCGGAAGAATCTAATCCAATTGCCGTAATTTTATCTTTAAAAGGTAGCGATTGCTTTAATGTCTTAAAAGCATCTTCTTCGGATAAGTGTCGTAAATAACTCATAATTAACAATGAAGTTACACCTAATTTTTCTTCAGCATCATCACAGGCTCTTGAAATACCATTGATTACAGTTTCAAAAGCAATTCCTCTATCTGTATGTGTTTGTGGATCAAACATAATTTCGGTATGTCTTACATTTTGTTCAGAACATTTTTGCAGATAACTATAGGTTAGATCATAAAAGTCCTGCTCTTTGATCAAAACACTTGCACCTTGATAATAAATATCCAAAAAATCCTGAAGACAAGAAAAATGATAAGCTTTCTCAATCTCTTCTACACTTTTAAATGGAATATCAATCTTATTTCTTTGAGCAATTTCAAACATTAATGCAGGTTCAAAAGTACCTTCAATATGTAAATGCAATTCTGCCTTTGGTAAATTTTTAATAAATTTTTTCATAAAGCAAATTTAATAATTTGTTTATTCTTTAATTAAATATAAAAGATTAAAATTAACGATATTTGCATAAATAAAATATTCTATGCTAAATTATCCATTAAAATTTGAGCCGATCCTTAAGGAAAAGATTTGGGGTGGTGAAAAAATAAAGAATATATTTCACAAAGAAACTAATGTTTCAAATATTGGAGAGAGTTGGGAGATATCTGACCATGAAGATGATATTTCAATTGTAAAAAACGGAATCTTGCAAGGCAAATCCCTTTATGAATTAATTGTAAAATACAAAGGAAATTATGAAGGTTGGGACGGAAATTATAATTACAAAAAAATTCATTCAGGAACTTATTGGTATAAAATAGATTTAAAAAATAAAACGCCGATACGTTTTGGTTCAGTTACATT
>JAOZVI010000028.1:11512-16295 GCA_029938265.1 Flavobacteriaceae bacterium
CAATACAAAGAATCCCTGGTAGGAGAAAAGGTTTATAAAAAATTTGGTAATAAATTTCCGGTTCTTATAAAGTTTATTGATGCTGCCAAACCATTGAGTATTCAACTACACCCAAATGATGAATTGGCAAAAAAAAGACATAATTCTTTCGGTAAAACTGAAATGTGGTACGTATTGCAAGCTGATGAAAATGCAGGTTTAGTGGTAGGTTTTAAAAAAGAGGTAAGTAAAAATGAATATCTTAAACATTTAAAGAATAAAACCATAACCAAAATACTAAATTTTGACCTGGTAAAAGAAGGTGATGTTTATTTTATTCCTACTGGAAGAGTACATGCTATTAATGCTGGTGTTTTGCTAGCTGAAATACAACAAACAAGCGACCTTACCTATAGAATTTATGATTGGGACAGACAGGATGAACAAGGTAATTATCGTGAATTACATACCGAATATGCTTTAGATGCAATAGATTTTACTATACAGAATGATTATAAAACTAATTATATTAAAAGATTAAATAATAACACTAATATTATTGTATGTCAGTATTTTACAACAAATATAATTTCTGTTGATAGAGAATTTAATATTGACCATTCCAATAAAGATTCTTTTGTAATTTATATGTGCGTTAAAGGTGAGGTTGATCTTAAATTAGAAAATGGTAAAGCTGAGAATATTAAAATAGGTGAAACAGTTTTAATTCCGGCTTCATTAAAAAATATTACACTAATACCAAAAGAATATTCAGAATTATTAGAAATCTATATTGATTGATGGATACATATAAAAACATAAAAGTAATTGCATTTGACGCTGATGATACACTTTGGGTAAATGAAACCTATTATAGAGAAGCTGAGCAAGAATTTATCAAATTATTGTCAAAATATGAAACCGAGAATAAATTAGATCAGGAACTTTTTAAAACCGAAATGAAAAACCTTTCTTTATATGGTTACGGAATAAAGAGTTTTATTTTATCAATGGTGGAATCGGCTATAGAATTATCAAATTATAAGATCAGCACAAAAGTGATCAAACAAATTCTGGATATCGGTAAAAATATGTTACAAAAGCCAATAGAATTATTAGATGATGTAGAGGAGACACTAAAAACTTTAAATCCCAAGTATAAATTGATCTTGGCAACCAAAGGCGATCTACTTGACCAGGAAAGAAAATTAGAAAAATCAGGTTTGATGAAGTATTTTCATCATATTGAAATATTAAGCGATAAAAAAACAGACAATTATAACAAATTATTATCACACCTTGATATTAAAAACTCTGAATTCTTAATGGTTGGTAATTCCCTGAAATCTGATGTTTTACCATTAATTAAGATTGGTGCAGAAGCAATTCATGTTCCATACCATACCACATGGGCACATGAAATAGTTAAACAGAATGGAAATGATAATGGTTATAAAACTGTAAAGAAATTAAAAAATATCTTAGCGTTTTTATAAATTGTTTATTCTTAAAATTGATGATATATTTATGAAATGATAAAATATCTTTCATGATAAATAATTATATTTGACAATGAAGTCATTTTAAGTTCAAAAAGTCAAGATGAGTTCAATAATTAAAATAAAAAATTATGCCCGGATTTGAATTATTTGGCGCTGCCGAAAAAAAAGAAGTCAATGATGTTTTAGAAAATGGAGTTTTAATGCGTTACGGTTTTGATGGTATGCGTAATGGCCACTGGAAAGCAAAAGAATTAGAACAAGAATTAGAAAAAAGATTAGATGTTAAACATGCACAATTAACCACAAGTGGCACAACAGCATTAAATGTAGCCTTGGCCATTTTAGGAGTTGGTGCAGGTGATGAAGTAATTATGCCTACTTTTACTTTTGTTGCAAGTTTTGAATCGATTTTAAATGCAGGGGCTACACCAATTCTTGTTGAAATAGATGACACTTTAACACTTGATCCTAAAGCTGTTGAAGCTGCAATTACATCCAAAACAAAAATTGTTATGCCTGTTCATATGTGTGGCTCAATGGCTGATCTGGATGCTCTAAAAACAATCTGCACTAAGCATGATGTTTATCTTTTAGAAGATGCCTGTCAGGCTTATGCCGGAACATACAAAGGAAAAGCATTGGGTACAATAGGAAACGTTGGTTGTTTTTCATTTGATTATGTTAAAACAATTACCTGTGGTGAAGGAGGAGCTTTGGTAATGAATGACAGTACTTTAGCAAAACATGCCGATCAATACACTGATCATGGTCATGATCATATTGGAAATGACAGAGGTGCTGAAACCCATCCATATATGGGTTATAATTACAGAATTTCTGAACTCAATGCTGCTGTTGGTTTGGCGCAAGTCAGAAGAACTGAAGAATTTATCGATATCCAAAAAAAGAATAAAAAGATCTTAAAAGATGCTTTACGAACAATTCCTGAAGTTTGCTTTAGAAGAATTCCCGATGAAGAAGGAGATTCAGCAACATTTTTATCCTTTTTTATGCCTACTGCAGAATTAAGCAATAAAGTTGTTAAAGCTTTTAGTGAATATGGGGTAGATGCATATTGGAATTATTTCGATAATAATTGGCATTATGTTAGAAAATGGGAACATTTTAAAGATCTAAGATCATTATTTCCAATTTCAGATCATATCAAAAATGGAATGCAGAATTTAAAAAAACTTGAATTTCCACAATCCGATGATTTTATATCGAGAAATATTTCTTGTTTGATAAAATTATCATGGACAGAAGAAGAAGTACACAATAGGGCTAAGAAAATGGTAGAAGCAATAAAATCTGTTCTGTAATGAAAGTTATTGCAATGATTCCAGCTCGTTATGGAGCAACCAGATTTCCGGGTAAACTAATGGCTGATCTCGGAGGAAAACCCGTGATTGTTCGCACTTATGAATCAACAGTAGCAACCAATCGGTTTGATGCTGTATATGTTGTTACTGACAGCAAAATCATAAAGGATATCATCGAAAATCACGGTGGCAACGCCATCATGAGTATTAAAGACCATGAATGCGGTACTGATAGGATTGCCGAAGCTGTAGCAGATTTAGATATTGACATTGTAGTAAACGTACAAGGTGATGAGCCATTTGTTAAAAAAGAACCTTTACAAAAAGTGATAAATGTTTTTAAAGGTAAAGATGCAAATAAAATTGATCTGGCATCTTTGATGCAAGAAATGACAGATTGGAAAGATATTACCGATCCTAATTTTGTAAAAGTAATTGTTGATAAGGATAATTTTGCTTTATATTTTTCCAGATCACCCATTCCTTACCCAAGAGATAAAGATGCAGGGGCAAAATACTATGAACACATAGGTATTTACGCCTTTAGAAAACAAGCTATTTTAGATTTTTATAATTTACCGATGCGTTCATTAGAAGCAACTGAAAAAGTTGAATGTATTCGATTTCTAGAGTATGGTAAAAATATTAAAATGGTTAAAACCGATTATATGGGTATTGAAATTGATACCCCTGAAGACCTGATAAAGGCACAAAAACATTTTAAAGAATAATATCAAAAATTTAAAAATATGGAATATAAAAATTTTCCTATGGTACCTCGTGTTGTTTTTGGCAGAGGAAGTTTTAATCAACTAGGTGAAATCATTGAACCAAAAAGGACTAATAAGAATTCTCCTTTTATATTTATTGTAGATGATGTTTTTAAAGGAAATAATTGGTTAGTTGATAGAATTCCATTAAAAAATAATGATAAAATTATTTATGTCAGCGCTCATGAAGAACCAAAAACAAAATATGTAGATCAGTTTAGAGATGATATTGTAGCTGAATTCGAGGAAATTCCATCAGGAATCATTGGAATTGGAGGTGGCACAATGTTAGATTATGCCAAAGCAATTGCTTTGATGCTCACTAATCCGGGTTCCTCTGCTGATTATCAAGGTTGGGATCTTATCAAATATCCTGCAGTTTATCATGTGGGAATTCCTACATTATCAGGTACAGGAGCTGAAGTTTCGAGAACTACAGTTTTAACCGGACCGGAAAAAAAATTGGGAATGAATTCTGATTACACTCCATTTGATCAGGTTATCTTAGATCCTGAACTAACCAAAGATGTTCCTAACAATCAATGGTTCTATACAGGAATGGATTGTTATATTCACTGTATTGAATCTTTAACAGGAACTTATTTAAATGCTTTTTCTCAAAGCTATGGTGAAAAATCATTGGATCTATGCCGAGAAGTTTTCTTGGATAAAGAAAGCAGAGACGAAGATTCACAAGATAAAATAATGATGGCATCATGGCACGGGGGTATGAGCATTGCTTATTCGCAAGTTGGTGTTGCACATGCCATGAGTTATGGATTGGGATATTTGTTGGGAACTAAACACGGTATAGGCAATTGTATTGTTTTTAACCAGTTAGAAGAATTTTATCCACAAGGAGTAAAAGAGTTTAAGCAAATGGTTAATAAACATCATATTGATATTCCAAAAGGCATTTGTAAAGACCTAAGCGATGAACAGTTTAATATTATGATCGATGTTGCGTTGGGCTTAGTACCTCTTTGGGAAAATGCTTTGGGTAAAGATTGGCAAAAAACAATTACGAGAGAAAAATTACGATCTTTGTTTGAATTGATGTAAGTTTTAAAAATATTGTTTATTATCTTACATATTTAATTAAATTTGCAAAAAAATATAACAATGGCAAGTATAAAAGATTTAAAGAAAAATATCAATTTTGTATTATCTGATGTAATAGAAGAATGTTATGTTAGTCAACTTTCAGGTG
>JAOZVI010000028.1:16305-21627 GCA_029938265.1 Flavobacteriaceae bacterium
TGGGGTAAAACGGAATAAAATAGATTATAAATGATGATAAGAACAATGCTAAAATTGAAAAAATTATTGATGAAGCAATAGCTACCTTCGATGATTTGATTGCAAAAGTCAATGAAAAAAATATTGAAAATAAAAATAAGCATTTTAAATCCGTTAATGCTGATTTAGAATCGAAAGTCAATAAATTATTAATTAAATTAGAAAAGGTGAAAGTCTAATTTTTTTTTATTATATTTACTTATCTGAATTTTTAAAAATTTGGCTTGATTTTTGTAATAAACATCACATATCAACGTTCTAATTATTATTAAATATTTTATTTTATTTATATGGCAAGAGCAATATATGAGTACACCAAAACTGTTCTAAAAAAAGTAAGCTTTGATGCTGAGTTATTTTTCAAAGAACTCGAAAAAGCATTAAATCGTCTTTTGCCTTTTGAAATTGAAGAACTACGTATTTGGTTAGAAAAATTTACTGCAGATAAACCAGAGCTAACGCCTAGTTTAATTGCAATAAATAAAAAAAAGGAGCTAATTTAGCTCCTTTTTTTTAGTAACGGACTAATAATCTTTACATCACTAAAGGCTATAGCACCACGTATTATTCCATCAATACTGCTTTTTAATACCTCAATAAGTTGCATTTTTAATTGTGATCTATGATAGATCAAACTTACTTCTCTTGCTGGTACAGTACCACTAAATTGTTTTAGATGTATTTTATCTTCTTCAGGAAGATCTAAAGTTTGAAGATAGGGTAGTAGTGTCATTCCTAATTCTTCTTTTGAAAGTTTTATCAAGGTGTCTAAACTGCCACTCTCTAAATGGAAATGGTTTTTATTATCTGACTTTTCAGAATTACACAGATTTATTATATTATCTTTAAAACAATGGCCATCTTTCAACAATAGAATATCATCAATTTCTAATTCATCTTCACGTATTGTGTCATTGTTGAATAATCGATGATTTCTTGATACAAATCCAACAAAAGGCTCATAATACAATACTTTTTCTAAGATTTCAGGATTTTCTAAAGGTGTTGCTGCAATTCCTGCATCTATATGACCATCAATTATTTTTTTTATGATCTCCTCGGTTGTTAGTTCTTCAATAAGCAAATGAACTTTTGGGTATTTTTTTATAAATGATTTTAAAAATAATGGAAGTAAAGTAGGCATAATTGTAGGAATTATCCCCAATTTAAATTCACCACCAATATATCCTTTTTGCTGATCTACTATATCAGAAATTCTATTGCTTTCACTAACAATTAGTTTTGCTTGTTCAATTATTTGTTCTCCAATTAAAGTCAGTTCAATTGGTTTCTTTTTTCTGTTAAAAATAATAATACCTAATTCATCCTCTAATTTTTGAATTTGCATACTTAAAGTTGGCTGTGTAACAAAACTATTTTCAGCAGCTATTGTGAAATTCCTGTATTCAGCTACAGCCAAAAGATATTTTAATTGTGTTATGGTCATCAGTATAAATTTTTTCTATAAAGATATTAAATCTATCAGTGTAATTTATAAAAAAGAAAGATATTAATTTTATTGTTGAATATTAATTGACATTAAAAATACTTTTTAATAATTCTAATTATCATAGAAAGAATAAAACTGATCAAAAGCATTGAAGTAATTGGAAAAAATATTTTTGTATCTCCCCGGTCATAATGAATATCTCCCGGTAAATTACCAAACCAGTTGATAAGCCAGGGAGCAAATTTTAGCACCAAACCTATGACAACTAATAGAATTCCAATGATGATCAACCAACGATACATTTTTTATAAGTTTAATTATTAATATATTGGTATCAAAAATAAATAATATATTTGGAAACTATATGACTAAAATTTTTACCATATTTATTTCAAGTTTAATTCTTATTCAAAGTTTTAACATACATTTTGGTGATGTTTTAAAACTGAATGAATTGATGGAACACGCTAAATTACATAAAAATAGATATGGAGATGATTTTTTGGTATTTTTATCAAAGCATTATGGTGAACTCAAACAATCACATAAAAAACAACATACAGAAGAAGAAAAAGACCACTCACACCCACCAATAAATCACGATTGTAATTCTCAATTACAGGCTCCTTTTGTAATCAATATTGTTTCTTTTTCAATTGAAAATGTGCAAATACCAAAGAAATCTACAATTTTTTTTTATCAGGACAATTTTTCTTCATTCGAAAAACAAAAGATTTTCCAACCACCTCAATTAGCATAATTTAATTTTTACTAAATATTTTTCATTTAACAATTATAATTTTCAAATTGTTAAGTATTGAGTATTAATTACTTAAAAAGTTATAAACATCATAAACCTTTTAATCAAATCGGGGTCTAACTTAATAAAACAACAAATTAATTATGCTAACTAACATTATTAAATTTAGCTTAAAAAATAAACTTATCGTTTTTTTATTGACTGCTTTTATCATAGGGTTTGGGATCTATTCTCTCACTCAAATTCCTATTGGTGCTGTGCCTGATATCACCAATAATCAGGTTCAGGTTATAACCACTTCAAAAAACCTGTCAACACAAGATATTGAGCAGTTTATCACCTATCCAGTTGAATTAGAAATGGCCAATCTACCAGGAGTAGTTGAAATAAGATCTGTATCAAAATTTGGATTATCTGTAGTTACCATTGTTTTTAAAGATGAAATGGGAACTTATCTGCCAAGGCAATTGATAGCAGAAAAAATAAAATCAGCAAGTGAAAAAATTCCCGAAGGATTTGGTGCTCCAGAAATGGGACCAATTACAACAGGATTGGGCGAGATATACCAATATATTCTTGATACCAAACCTGGTTTTGAAGACAAATATTCCGTAACAGACCTAAGAACTATTCAAGACTGGATCGTAAAGCGACAACTCTCAGGAATACCTGGTGTAGTTGAAGTTAATACCTGGGGAGGTTATTTAAAACAATACGAAGTAGCTACGAATACAGAGAAACTAAAAGCCATGAATATTTCAACAGTTGATCTATTCAATGCTTTAGAAAAGAATAACAGTATTGCCGGTGGTGGATATATTGAGAAATCAAACAAAGCATATTTTATTCGTGCCGAAGGCCTTATTAAATCTATTGATGATATTAAAAATATTAAAGTTAAAACCATTAACGGATTTTCAATTTACATTAAAGATGTTGCCGAAGTTGGATTTGGAAGTGCGCCACGTTTTGGTGCGATAACAGGTAACGGACAAGGTGAAAAAGTTTTAGGACAGGTGATGATGCTAAAAGATGGCAACTCTAAAAAAGTGATCGAAACTGTTAAAGATCGTGTTGAATCTATTTCAAAAAATCTTCCTGAAGGGGTTTATATCAATGGGTTTTTAGAACGCAGTGAATTAATATCAAAAACTACATATACAGTTGCAGAAAATCTAATTCTAGGGTGTTTGATCGTAATCTTTATTGTGGTTTTAATATTAGGAAATTTGCGCTCGGGTTTTGTTGTTGCATCGGTTATCCCCTTAACATTATTATTTGCTTTATCGTTAATGTATTTATTTGGTGTTGATGCCAATTTAATGAGTTTAGGTGCAATTGATTTCGGAATTATAATTGATGGTTCAGTGATCATAGTTGAATATATCGCATTCCAAATTACCTCAAACAGGCGAGAATTATTAAAACTCAACGTAGTTGATAAGCAGGAAGCCATTGATGAAATAACCTATAAAAGCTCATCAAAAATGATGAATTCTGCTGTATTTGGTCAGCTTATCATTTTAATCGTTTTTATTCCTATTCTAACTTTAACCGGTGTAGAAGGAAAAATGTTCAAACCCATGGCTTTAACTTTTAGCTTTGCTTTGATTGGCGCTATGATATTTGGATTAACATATGTACCGGTCATGTCTTCAATATTTTTAAAACCTGAAAAAGTTTCTCCAAATAATATTTCAGTTAGATTGATGACGTTTTTAAATAAGCTATACGAACCATCAATTCGCTGGGCTTTAAAAAATAAAAAAAACGTTTTAGGATTATCATCTGTTTTATTGATCTTTTCCATTTATCTTTTTACAACCATGGGAGGTGAATTTGTTCCTACATTAGATGAAGGTGATTTTGTAATTCAGCCTGTACTTAAAACAGGAACTTCATTAAGTAAAACTATTGAAACAACTACAAAAATTGAAAATATTTTATTGGATAATTTTCCCGAAGTGGATCAGGTTGTGAGTAGGATAGGAGCTGCAGAAATTCCAACAGATCCCATGTCAATGGAAGAAAGTGATGTAATTATCAAATTAAAACCAAAAAGTGAATGGGTATCTGCCAAAACTAAGGATGAACTTGCTGATAAGTTTAAAGAAGCATTGGCTATCATACCCGGTATGGAAGTTGAATTTACCCAACCTATTGAAATGCGTTTTAATGAGTTAATAACCGGAGTTAGGGCAGATATAGCTATTAAAATTTTTGGTGAGGATCTAAATATTCTAAGTGAAAAAGCAAATGAAATTAAAAAATTGATCGAAAATGTTGAAGGAGCTTCGGATATTATTGTCGAAAAAATAGCCGGACTTCCTCAAATGAGTGTAATTTATGATAGAAAAAAAGTAGCCAGATATGGCTTGGATATTGAAGATATTAACAAAATGATATCTTCTGGATTTTCAGGAGCAATCGTAGGTAGCGTATATGAAGGAGAAAAACGTTTTGATCTGGTTATTCGATTAGACAAGAAGAATAGATCAGGTATTACCAACCTGGAGAATCTTTATATAGATTCACCATCAGGTATTAAAATTCCTTTGCATGAATTGGCAACCATATCCTATACTAAAGGTCCCGCTAAAATATCAAGAGACGATACAAAAAGAAGGATCGTAATTGGTATTAATGTGAGAAACAAAGATTTACAATCTGTTGTTGATGATGTACAAAATTTAATTGAAACAAAGATCAATCTCCCGGCAGGTTACTCTATAACTTATGGTGGGCAATTTGAGAATTTACAAAATGCAAAGGCTCGATTAAAAGTTGCAGTTCCTATTGCATTGGTGCTCATCTTTATACTACTATATTTTGCATTTAATTCTGTAAGAGAAGCATTGATGATCTATTCTGCAATCCCACTATCTGCAGTGGGTGGTGTATTTTTATTATGGATAAGAGATCTGCCTTTTAGTATTTCAGCAGGGGTAGGTTTTATTGCATTGTTTGGTATTGCAGTTTTAAACGGTATTGTATTGGTTGAACATTTTAAAGAATTAAAACAAGAAGGAATGGATGATATAAATGAAAGAGTTATCAAAGGAGCCAAAGAACG
>JAOZVI010000131.1 GCA_029938265.1 Flavobacteriaceae bacterium
TTTATTTTTCTATTTTTGTCCCGTAGGGACTCCCTCCTGGTAGCAATTAATATTACGTGAAATCAACCGTGCCATAGGTACGAAATATATAATTTATTTCTTGATCTCCTTTTCAAGATCATTTTTCCCTAAAGAAATCATATTAGCAAATAATTTATATGCTCCCGGTACTCCTGCAGGTAACTCTCTAAAAAAAGATAGACCCGTATAGATATAATTTCCTTTACCGTATTTTGCTACCAACAAACTTCCTTTTTTAGGTGATTCTCCCTTATCATGCATCGACAATAAAGGTGTAAACTCATTAGCCCATTCATCAGGAAAATACAATCCTCTTTCTTGAACCCAGCCTTCAAAATCATTTTTCGTGATCTTATTAGGATAATTAAACATTTCATGATCAGGATTTAAAAATGTAACCATTGCATCTTCTTCAGTTACTCTATCACGTGATAATTGCAATTTGTAAGGAGCCAAATTTTCTTTTACCAGCAATCTGCGACTCGTATTATATTGTACGATCAAATTTCCTCCATTTTTTACATATTCTAAAATGAAATTTTGTTTAATTTTTAAAATTTCTAAAGTATTATAAGCTCTAATTCCCATAATAACAGCATCAAATTTACCCAATGAATTCTTAGAAATTGTTTTTGGATCAATTACAGTTACTTTATAACCTATTTGTTGCAAATATTTCGGAACTTCATCTCCTGCCCCCTTAATATAACCAATTGTGTTTCCTTTTTTTACCAAATCTAATCTAACAACTTTAGCCTTTGCCGGTAATAGAACTGTTTGTTTAGGAATATGCCCATAATTAATCTCGATCATTGATTTTGTATAGGTATTACCATTACTTTCAATTATTGGTTCTACAAAACCTTCGTTTTGTTCTTTGGTTGGCGTAATAATAAAGATCTTACTGATCTCTTCATCCTTTTTTAAAATTTTAAATGGAATTTCAACTGGTGACACTTGCCATCCAATAGGAATTTTCATTTTAATTATTCCTTGAACATCGTCCTTATGTGCTGTGACTATTACCGGTATTTCTTTGGGGGAATCCTCATTAAATAGTATAACATTTGAAGTGATTTTTGATGAAACTTCAGGAACAATTTCAAAAGGCTGATAAACTTCTCCTTTTACAGGGTCATTAAATTTATATTTAATATTTCTTTTAAAAGGAATTATAATTCCGTTAATACTTACATTAAAAAAAACATAATTATTTGTATTTGCAACAGGTTTACCAATTAGATCATTTTTTAAAACTTTATACATACCCAAACTTCCTTCTTCAATTAACCAATAAGGAGAAGAAAAAGGAGCTTTTAAAGGTAATAATAAACTATTTTTAAAATTTAACCTCTTATTATTCTCTAAAGATGAACTAGTTTGAACCTCTTTACTATTAATACCATTAGAAATTGAATATGAGTCCAAAATAATCTTTTGATCACTTCTGTTGATTACCTCCAAGTTTATTTTTATCTCATCACCGGGAGTGGCATTTGGATTATCGGAAATTGCTTCTAAATACAATCCCATGCAAGCAGCAATAATCTCTATAATCTGATCTGTTTTAAATTCTCTCCAATAATCATCATCTATTTTTTTTATCAGAGAGTAGGCTTTTACCAATTCTGAAACACTCGATGAAGGATCATTAAAATCAAAATTTCTTTCAACACCATCTAATATTTCCTTGATATCAGTTCCTCCTTCTACTCTGTTCCACGATGTATCAATTCCATCAAATACATTTTTATTCTCCGGCATATTACCTTTGATCAATTCAAGATATTCCATTTGACTTCCACGAGATCCTGTACTGCCAAAACCCTGAGATTTATGTTTACTTCTACTCAAAGAGGAGATCTCTGTATTTGATAATCCGCTTGACGGAAAATAAACTCCGGTATCAACCGATAACATTTTAGATTTATCTGCTTTTTCAAAATTTTCTTTAGACCCATAAAACCACCAGGAAGTATTAAAAAATAAACGATTGCTTTTCCATGCTTGAGAATTATTTAATCTATAGTTAGCATCAGCTGCCAGATCAAAAGCCTTTGAACTCAAAATTGCAGAAGAAGTATGATGACCATGAGTTTTACCGGCAGATTCTATATCAAATCTATTGACAATAACATCGGGTTGAAACTCTCTAATAACTTTTACCATATCACTTAAAATTTCCTCTTCATTCCAAAATTTAAGCGTCTCTTCAGGATTTTTAGAATAACCAAAATCATTGGCTCTGGTAAAAAATTGATTTCCTCCATCTATTTTACGAGCTTGTAATAATTCATTGGTACGAATAACACCAAGTAATTCTCTAATTTCCGGACCGATCAAATTCTGGCCACCATCACCTCTTGTTAATGATAAATATGCTGTTCGTGCATGTATATGATTGGAAAAATAAGAGATCAAGCGTGTATTTTCATCATCAGGATGTGCCGCTACATATAAAACAGTTCCTAAAATTTTTAATTTTTGTATGGATTGATAGATCTCTCCTGATGAAGATTTTTTTGGCGACTGAGGATTGACTTCTATAGACAATAAAAGCAAAAGAATAAAAAAAATATTATAAGTTTTCATCAGACAAATTAGTTAGTAGGTTAACAAAGCTAAAGAATAAATAACTAAAAATAACTACATTAAGAAAATCTTAACATATTAGGATGTCTCCTTTAATAGAAGGTGCAAATATTTTTTTATGTTAAGTTATAATATAATATATTTGTATTCTTGATACTTAAACTATTAAATTAAGTAAAAAGAACACACATGAAATGAATATGATTATATTTTTCATGTGAGAACGAAGTGGTTACATTTGTTCTGTATTTTTTAATTAACAGGTAACCAGATAATTATAAAATTTAAACAAATGAAATTTATTGTATCTAGTACGCAGTTATTAAAACAGATCCAAATTTTAGGAGGTGTTATCAATGCAAACAATACATTACCTATTTTAGATAATTTTTTATTTGAGTTTGAAGATAAAAATCTTAAAATTTCTGCTTCAGATTTAGAAACTACAATGAGTACTACTATTGAAGTTGAAGCAGATGAGAGTGGTATTATTGCTATACCGGCCAAATTATTATTAGATACATTAAAAACTTTTCCAGAACAACCTTTAACCTTTACAGTTGAAGATAATAATACCATTGAAATTAGTTCTAATAGCGGTAAATATGCTTTAGCTTACGCTGATGGCGAAGAGTTTCCTATTGCAGCTACATTAGATTCTCCAAGTTCTACAACTTTGAAGGGTGATATTCTGGCAGTTGCTATCTCAAAAACAATTTTTGCTTCAGGCAATGATGATCTTAGACCGGTTATGAGTGGTGTATTTTTTCAATTTTCACCCGAGAGTTTAACTTTTGTAGCAACAGATGCTCATAAATTGGTAAAATATGTAAGAAATGATGTTCATGCAAATGATGTTGCTGAATTTATCATGCCTAAAAAACCTTTGAATCTATTAAAAAATATTTTAAATGGTTCAGAAAATGATGTTACAATTGAATTCAATGATACAAATGCAAAATTTACATTTGATAACATATCTTTAATTTGTAGATTGATTGATGGAAAATACCCTAATTATGAAGCTGTTATTCCAAAGGACAATCCTAATAAATTAACTTTAGATCGCAGTTCTTTTTTAAATTCTGTTCGTAGAGTCTCTATTTTTTCTAGTAAATCCACGCATCAAATTCGCCTGAAAATGGCTGGCACAGAATTAAAGATTTCTGCAGAAGATATAGATTTTTCAAATAAAGCTGATGAACGATTGATCTGTAGTTATGAAGGAGACGACATGCAAATAGGTTTTAATTCAAGATTTTTATTAGAAATGCTCAATAATTTGGATTCTAATGATATTCAGTTAGAAATGTCTTTACCCAACAGAGCAGGTATTTTAACACCTATTGATGGTTTAGAAAAAGGTGAATTTATCACTATGCTGGTTATGCCTGTGATGATTGGAAATTAACGATTGTTGCTGATAAAGTTTATTTTAATTTTTCATTATCAATAACGGTTAAAATGATATTAACTCTTAATTCATTTTCTCGCAAAGGGGACGCAAAGTTATTATGCAAAGTTTGCAAAGAAACATTAGTTCCATTCTGTCTCTACATCTCTCAAGAACAACGTGAACATCCCTGATTAATGTTTGATCTGTTTTAATTAATTTCATAACTGATTTTTAAACCCCTCCGTCCTACGGACACCTCCCCTTAAAAGGTGAGGAACTTCATATTTTGCACCTCGTGATTTGCAAAGATGAAATCAATGGACTTTACGGCATTAGACTTTTTAACTACTTTTTTCACTTAATAATACCTGATTTTTGATTTTATCTTTAATCAAAATTGTTAATAATTTTGTTAATAACCTTGTTAATAACGTTCTTTTTTTGTACCTTGCACCTCTATAACAAATAGTTGAATCCCCTGTATTCAATTATTTTTAGTAGTGACTTTAACATTTAAAAATAAAAATTGCTAATTATAAGTGTTTTACGTTATGTAAAAATAAAGTTTAACTAAAAATAATATATGAAAAGAAAATTACTATTCACACTTTTTTTCCTAACGATAAACTATATTCTGACTGCTCAGATCGATTATTCTGATGTTAAGTTCAGGAGTTCTGTTTATGAGTACAAGGAAACTAAACCCAGAACAGACGAATTGGGCATAGATAGATATTTACTTGAAGAAATAGTAAATATGCTTGGAGAAAAAAAATATTCAAAAACTGAAAAAGAAGAAATTATTGAAAAAGCCTGGTTGGCTCTTGCAAACCCAAAAATGTTTGATTATGTTTATAAGGATTTTGCTGTAACTTCAAATAACAACTGGGGTACAAAAAATGCTAAAGGTGAAATCGTTTTAGAACCCAATCCATATTTAACAGATTGGACCATCAGTGACGATGAATATCCATATTTTCAATTGGCTTTTAATAAAATTCTAGATCACTATAATTTGATGTCATATGGCGATGATGCTGAAAGTGTTGCATTATCTTTCAATGAGCTATTACTCACAAAAGATTTTAAATTTTCAGATCCTAAAGATGATGATTGGGCCTATTCATATTTGGAAACAGTCAATGTTGAATTAGAAAAAAAAGGTCTTGTTGCGCTAGTTACAAAAGGATATTATCAAATTGTTGTATGCGAAATTGAAAATCAAGAAAGATTAACCGATCTTTTCCAAAAATTTAAATGGGAATTGGTTAAACCATAAAATATAAAAATCCCTCCCTTCAAATTAAAAATCCTTTTTTGTTTTAATGAAAAGGATTTTTTTATTTTTATAGCCAAATTAGGTATAATAATCCATATCTTTAAGCGTTTAGTTATTGATTAACATGTAATTTTTAAAAGTAAATTGAAAAAAACTTTTGTTTTAATTACTTTATTATTTATTGGATTGGCCTCAATAGGGCAACAAAAGGATTATACCAATATAAAATTTAAAAGTAAAACTCGTCATTATTCAAAGATCATTCCCAATACCAAAGACAATGGTATTGACAAGGAATTGGTAACTTCTATTATTGATATATTATCAGTAGATATTTTTACAGAAAGAGAAAAAAAAGAATTGAGTAATAAAATTTGGTTAGCACTCTCAAATCCACAAAAATTTGATTTTGTTTACAAAGATTATTCTTTAAATACCATCAAAAATTGGGGTGTAAAAATTAAATTTGAAAATCCTAATTTCGAACCAAATCCATATTTATGTGAGTGGACCAATAAAGAAGATGATTTTATATATTTTCAATGGGTTTTGACTAATATTTTGATTTATGAAGGTTTATTAGCCTATGGTGATGAAACTAAAAAAGTTTATAAAACCATCAATAATTTAGTGATGATAAAAGATATCCGCTTCCCTTACCCTTCTTCTAGTGAATATCCATACTCCTATCTAAATCGAATGAATAAATCATTAAAAAAGAGCGGTATAATCATATTAATGTTTGAAAATAACTTCGATTTTTTAGTCTGTAAGATTGAAGATCAAGATCAGATCATTGAATTATTACAGAATTTTCATTGGTCTTTTGCTGTACCTTAAAATCAACATTCCTTGTTCCCATCCTACAGCTGGCAGGGGTTAACAATCTTAGAATTACGAAGTTTTAAATCTGAAATCAGCATTCCTTGTTCCCATCCTACGGCTGGCAGGCTTGCTCTGAAATCAAAAAAGAATATCGAACAAGCCCGCTTAACAGCGTGGCAAGGAGTAACGA
>JAOZVI010000132.1 GCA_029938265.1 Flavobacteriaceae bacterium
CGCATATTTAAAAATAATATCTTAAACATGCGCTCACCAAATTAATATGAGGGGAATTTTAAAGGGAAAATGTTTTTCTATAAAAATTTTATTGCTCTTTTATCAATAATTTTTGCTTTTGAGCTTTCATAATATCTTTTATAATCTTAAAAATTTTCTTTTTACAATATTTAAATTTTAAGACATAGGTGTCAAAGTCCTTTTCAATTTGCTTATGCTCTTTTTTAAACTCTTTTTTACCTTTTAGCTGTAAACTTTCAATCAATGTAGCCAGATGTTTGTTGTGAGTTTGAATAGTATCAAACGTTGAATTTCCAATACTTTCAACTTCTTTTAATTTACTGATCAATTTTTTGGCGGCATCATAATATTTCTCAGTACTAAGATCTAAAAAATGTGAACTCAACAAATGTTCTAAGAATTTTTGTTCATCTTGCATAAATTCTAATTCTGTCAACCATACTGATGATTGTTTATTTAACTTATACAATTTTCTTTTTGTTTTATCTTTTTCTAAAATTTGCTTAGATTTCATAGGAATATTTGTTTAAGTTAAAACAGGGAGTTAAAACTCCCTGTTTTAAAGGTTAAGAAATTTCAATGATTTTTTTGTGTTTAATCACGTCTTCCGGAAGTTTATTCAAGATTAACTTCAATATACCATGCTTATATGTAGCGTCAATATTACCATCTTCATTAACAGTTTCAGGTAATGTTAAAGTACGCTCAAATGAATTGAATCGAAACTCTCTTCGTGTGTAATTATCTTCTTCTTTTTCAATTTCCTCCTTTTTTTCTGCAGAAAGATGAAGAACTCCATTTTCAATAGAAATTTTAAAATCTTTCTTTGAAAAACCGGGAGCTGCAATTTCAATATCAAAGTTTTTGTCGTTTTCTTTAATGTTCATTTCTGGAACCCATTTATTTTCCATAAAAAAATCATTGGTAAGTAACCTGTCTGAACCGAGTAAATCGGTAAACATTGTATCATACCAGGGCAAACGTTGTTTTTTAAATTTTACTAAAGTCATGACTATAAATTTTTAAATTAATAATTATTTTAACAAAACATATTTATTATTCATTTTTACAATGCAATGACGCTCATCAATGATTTTAATGATTGTCATCATTTTATAAAATTCCCGTTTTCATCAGTTTTCACCTTCATTCTTTTATCACCATTTTCTAAAGTTAGCTTATAGATTTTTTTTACGCCTTTATCTTTGTGAAAATTAACCTTATACACATCTTCGAATATCACCCATCCAGGAAACCTTTTCGCTACTGATTTCGCCACGGATCTAGGTATTTTTATATTTTTAAACTTTTCGATGGTTCGTAAAATATTTCCATCTTTATCGTATGCAGCAACTATTTTTCCTTCAGGAATATAAAAGGATACTTTATAATAATCCCATTCATCCTGATACAACTCTGATTCTTTTAAATCAAAATCTGCAACTTTGCGTTCGAGCATTTTAACAGGTTCTGCTGCGTCACGAGTGCCTGCCTCAGTCAAATATTTATAATTTGTTGCATATACTACAACTTCATCCAACATACCATCATTAATAACCTGTGCAAATGATTGTAGTGTAAATCCAATTACTAATAAACCTAAAGTTAATTTTTTCATGATATCATTTTTAATTTAATATTTATTTAACTCATCAAAATTAATTTTAACAAAATTAAGAAGCAATGACGCTCGTCATCAAAAACAATGATTCTCATCAGTATTTTTTATAAAAATGGATCTGGATATTTATTAATGATGAAAATGATACTTACAATTATCAATTTAAAAAAATTAGTTGTAAAATAACAGCACAAAAAAAAGAACAGAAAGCTTTCGCTTTCTGTTCCCTTTAAAGTGCTTATATCTTTACCCTTTTTTTATAGAATACCTTCCTTCCGGGTATTCAAATCACATTGTAAAAAAAATTAAAAATACACTCACTTCCATCGGTTGAATCAATCTCCATCACTTCAACCTTTTTTATGTTTCATAGAATTTTTTAAATTGTACTAATTAATACACTTAATAAATATTACACAAAGATATTATAGTCAAAAATACAAAACAATGACGCTCGTCATCAAAAAGACTGATTCTCGTCAGCTTTTTGAACAAAAACTTAAATTTGCACCCAACCATAAGCTTGATTTAATAAAAATACACCCAAAATAAAGAGTGAAAAAAGAAAAAATTGAAACCATTTAAAATTAATCTTTTCAATCCACTTTGTAGCAACATCAGTAAATGAAAACCTGGTAATTCCTTTTGTAAAAGTTAACCATCCTAATAAGGTTATGATCAAACGCCAATCTGTTACCCATAAATTATGAGCAAGAATATTTAATAAACCAATGGTTATTGCCAAGATTGATGTTGTTATCATAAATTTTTCATCACCAGTAAAATCAAATAGTTGTTTAATTCGTTTAGGGTTAAAAATTAATAAAACAAAGAAAGTTATTAAGTACCAACCCCAAAATTTGGCTAAAAAAATTGTTGTATCCATAATATTATTTGTTTTTATGTAATACTAATAAAGGTATATTGCTGTGAAAACTCAATTCTTCAACTTTAGGTTTAAAAAATAATCTTTGAAAGAAATTATAATGTTTTGCAATAATGGTTATCAGATCAACGTCACCTCTACTTTGCGTGAAACAGTTTAGAGCCTCTTCAAAATCTATGTTTGTTAAGGTATGATAACTATGCGGTACTTTATCAAAAATTTTATTTAATGTCTTTTTATTAAATTTCTGTTCTTCATCTAAATCACCTTTTTTATCAAAGAGTAAAATTCTGACATTTGATTGATGCATCTTCGATATTTCAACCAATTGGTCTAGTTCTTCTTCTTTATAAGGTATTCTAAAATCTGTTGGAAAAGTAATCTCTAACGGTTTTTGATAAACTGAATTTTCAGGTACAGCCAACACATTACAATTGGTTTTCATAATAACATCACCGGTATTACTTCCCATAAAAATTTCTTTGGCACCAGTAGCACCTTTTGTTCCCATCACTATTAGGTCAATATTATTTTTTTTAATATTATTTCCAATTGAATTAATAAAAAAATTATAATCACTAATTATTTCAAATTGATGATTTTTACCTTTTCTATCTTTGAATTGATCAACTGTCTTCTTTAATTTTTCCTGGGATGACTTTAATAAAATTTCCTCCATTTCAGCAATGTTATACTGATCAAAAGATGTCTTTTCTATATCGGGAGCCACATATGGAATTCTGTAAATATTTAATAGATAGAACTTACAATCAACTTCTTTAAAGAAATTTATTGCGTAATGAATTGCATTGATTGAATTATCTGAAAAATCGGTGGGCAAAAGTATATTTTTCATAATTTTAAATTTTATTGGTTAATGCTTTGTTTTATTTATAATCCTAAATTTTATCATTAAAACTTGATCTACTCCAAGATCATTTAATATTATTTAATTTTTCTAAATTGATGATCTTTATAAAACTTCGATCGATCTCAATGATTTCATCTTCTTTTAATTCAGTTAATGCTCTGATCAATGATTCATTGGCTATCCCAATTAAATTTGCCAAATTTGAACGAGAAATTTCAACAGTACCATCATTGTTATTGATCGTATTTAATTGCAGTAAAATGTCAGCTGTTTTTTTTCTAACGGAACTATATACCAAATGAAATAAATGAGATTTTACACCATCTAAGTTTTCTGATAAAATATCTAAAAAATTAATTGCCAATTGTGGATTTTGCTTAACTAATTTTAAAAATTCTTCTTTAGTGATCTTAATTAAAATTGTTTTTTTAGTGGTTACAGCACTTTCATTATGGGGTATGTTTTGAATAAAAGAAGTAAAACCAAAAAATCTTTGCTCTCTAAAAATATCAATGATAAATTCTTTCCCATCTTCCCTGTTTTTTACAATTTTTACCTCACCCCTGATAATATAAAAAATATGATTGCTGTTATTCCCTTCACAATATACCTGTGTATCTTTTCGATATTTAAATTTTTCTTTATGACCAAAATATTTTATGATATCTTCAAAATTGGTAATCTCATTTACAGTGTATTCATCATGATCTTTATTCTTGTCATAAATTTCTTTTCTTTTCAATCGAGACTCAATAGCACTTAGTAACTCTGATTCTTCAAAAGGTTTTATAATATAATCGCTCGCTCCTAAATTCATGCCTTTTCTCATATCCTCATGCTTGGTCATGGCAGTCATAAAAATAAATGGCGTTCTTTGTAATTCTTTATTTCTTAAAACAATTTGCAACACTCCATAACCATTTAATTCGGGCATTAGAATATCACAAATAATTAGATCAGGCTTGTAGTTAATAGCTTTATCAATCCCTTCTTTACCATTTTCAGCAGTTATTACAATATAACTGGCTAATGTTAATATTTCGGCAGTATTATCTCTTACAATGGCGTCATCTTCGATAAGCAAAATCTTTTTTTTCACTTGAACAGAATTTAAAAATTGATTCTCCTTCTAATTATTAAGTTGTTGTTCCATTTTTATAGGCAATCTTATTGTAAATGTTGTTTTTTTATTTTCAATACTTTTAAAATTAATCGATCCTCCAAGAGCTTCAATATGGTGTTTTACAATATTTAATCCTATACCTGCTCCTTGAAAATGCAATGCGTTTTTAGCTCTAAAAAATCGTTTAAAAATTAATTTTTGATCATCCAGAGGAATACCAATACCATTATCTTCAATCTTTACAGTAACATATTTATTGGTGTGAATCTCAATTTTTACAATTGAGTTTTCCGGAGAGTATTTAATGGCATTGTACAAAATATTTCTAAAAATGATCTCAACAATCTTTTTATCCTGAATTACTATAATATTATTTTTACAAGGTTTGAATTCTATCTTTTGTCCTTTTTTTAAAACTGATTGCGTGTTATTAATGATCTTTTTAATAAGTTCACAAAATTGAAAAGTGGTAAACTGATAATCAATTTTTTTGGTTTCAGTTTTTTCTAAAAATAGAAAATCGTCCAAAATTGAATTGAGTTGATATACAAGTTTTTTTATAGTTTGTATATGATTATTAATATTTTTGCTTTTATACGTTTCATTATATTTATTAATTAAAGTTACTGAAGTTAAAATTCCACTCAGTGGTGTTTTAAATTCATGCGATGCTAATGATAAAAATTTGGTTTGTAATAAATTGAGTTCTTTCTCTTTTTTATAAGCAATATTAGCTCTGTTTTCTGCTTTAATAGTTTTTTGAATTTCTTTTTTTAATCTTTTATTAGATTTTTTTAATTCTTCAACAGCTCCAGTTAGTTCTTTAGTTTGTCTTTTAACTTCCTTTTCAAGTTTTAAGTTTAATCTTTTTATTTTGATCTCTCTATTCTTTCTATAACTAATATCTGTAATCAAAGCCTTAACAAAAGTTTTACCTTTATAATTAAAATAACTCAGTCCGATCTCTACATGAATAATTTTACCGTTTTTATGCAAACCATAAAAATCTCTTCCATCCCCTTTTTTAAATTTTTTTGGATTTCTATAAAAAGATGCTAAATGTTTAAAATGAGTTTTGCGAAATTCTTCAGGAATTAAAGAAGCAATATTCTTTTGTTCCAATTCTCCTTTATCATAACCAAATATTTCTTCAAAAGGGACATTATTCATTATTATATTACCCCTATCATCAGTAAAACAAATACCTTCTAATAAAGTATCAAAACAAATTTTATAAAACCCTTCACCTATTAACATGATAGATTTTTTTAAAGATCAACGGTAAAATTGAAAGCATTAAGTTACGAAATTTTTTGCAAATAGAAGAATCTTCTATTTGCAAAAAATTTAACTATTTAATTATGCTTAATATCTGAAATTTGTTTGTTTGTAAATTTGAGGATATTCACAGTAAATATTCTGCATCATAAACCATTATAATTATAAAAAACATATTTTAGTATCTGCCTGACCAGATAAGAACATTAGCTTAAATTTGCATTTATAAACCTTTAGTTTGGTAGTGATGTTTTAAAAATGAATTTCATTAATAAAAGGTATTAAACCTCAGGGCAAGCCCTGAACCCAACAATAGGAATCGACCCAAGGGTTGAGGTATTTAACCTAGATCCCGCTTGATACTGAAACAAGCCTGCCTGCCGGCAGGCAGGTTCAGCAC
>JAOZVI010000029.1 GCA_029938265.1 Flavobacteriaceae bacterium
AGTACCTGTTTGTTTGATAATTTTGTATTCTTTCATTTTAAATTTATTGAATTAATATAAAGTAAGAAAAAAATATTTAACATACTTTTGACTTAAATTTGCAATAAGGCACAAATCAAAAATTAGTCTAATAATGATAACAAATTTACAATTTTTTTCAAAAATAAAAATACTTACTCTGCTATTTATATCGATCAATTTTTATGTATCTGCACAGACTGATGTTACAAAAGTTCAAGATGAAAAAAAATCGTTCTTTTCATCTTTTGATCTGGGAGCTGATTTTAAGTCCAGATATATATGGAGGGGTATTAATTTAGGCGGAAACACGGTAAGTATACAACCTTATGTTGAATATAATTTTGCCAAAGGATTTGTAGCTGGTATTTGGGGAGCTTATTCTATTGGTGAACAAACCAATCAAGAAGTTGATATATATATAGGTTATACAAGTCCAAATGAAAAATTTAGTTTTCTATTAACTGATTATTTCTTTCCGGATTATTCAATTCGGGATAATAACTATTTTGATTATGACAATTCTTCTGGTCATGTATATGAGTTAATGGCTTCTTTTAATCTTTTTGAAGATTTTCCTTTAGGGTTTTCTATCGCTACAAATTTTTATGGTGCTGACAAAAAAATAGATTCTGAAGGAGAACCAACTGATAAGCAATCTTTTTCAACTTATTTAGAAGCAAATTACAGCACATCAATTGCTACAGTTGACCTAAGCTTTTTTGCAGGTGCTGTATTTGCAAATGAAGGTGGATATTATGGAGAATATGAAAATGCTTTTATCAATTTAGGATTTACAGCCTCTAAAACAATAAAAATTACCGAGAGATTTGGTTTACCAATAGACGCATCATTGATCTTTAATCCGAGCCATGAAAATATATTTTTTGTATTCGGAATTAGTATATAAATAAAACTATTAATTCTTAAAACTTAAAAAAAATGAAGATTTAGACATTTATGAATACGGTTATGAATACATATCCGGATTTTAGAACTGATAAATATTAAAAGAAATTATTATACATTAAAGAGAGCTTTATTAAAATAAAGTTCTCTTTTTTTATTATTTTTGTTAACTAAAATTTAATAAAATGAATCTGAAATTAATATCTATACTCCTTATAAGTTTTCTGTTTTTAAATGCTTCAGCAAATATAAAACCTAAATGGGGGCCAACGGGTCATAGAACTATAGGTGATATAGCTCAAAAACACTTAACAAATAAAACCAAGAAAAAAATTGAAAAGATTTTAAACGGACAAACTTTAGCGTTAGTTTCTACATTTGGTGATGATATCAAATCCGATAAAAAATATAATAAGTTCTATACCTGGCATTTTGTAAATTATCCTTTTGGAGAATCCTATAAAAATTCTCAAAAGAACCCAAAAGGAGATGTAGTAATGGGTATTGAAAAATGTATTTCAATATTAAAAAACAAAGATACAAGTAAAGAAGATCAAGAATTCTATTTAAAACTGATGGTTCATTTAGTAGGTGATCTACATCAACCACTACATGTAGGCTTGGCAGATGATAAAGGTGGTAATGATTTTCAGGTAAGATGGTTTAATAGAGGGACAAATCTGCATAGAGTTTGGGATAGCGATATGATCGATTCAAATAAAATGAGTTATACTGAACTATCTGATAATATGGTTCAATACCCGAAAGAATGGGTAAAAGCCAAACAAAATGGCTCAATTGATCAATGGGCTGATGAAATACATTTAGTTGCTGAAAAAGTTTATCAATCAGCAGAAATTGGCGAAAAACTAGGTTACAGGTATTCTTACGATTATTTTAATACTGCACGAATGCAATTGTATTTGGCCGGTATTCGTTTGGCAAAAATATTAAATGATATTTATGGTTAATACACTTTATTAATTATACTTTGTTAGTATTTCTCTATCTGAAAATGAAACTACAGTAATAAACCTTCTATAATTTACTCATTTAACCCGCAAATAAAATCATACTCTCAAGAATAAAGCGGGTTAATCATATTAGATTAAAAATAAAGGCTCTTAATTTATTTAAATTCCGAATATTATTTAAAATATTTTGACCTATAATTATTTATTTCAACAACATCATTTAATATTGTTAAAATAAATTAACAAAATATACGTTTATTATTTACTTTAACAATTTCTATGAAAATGAATAAGATAATAAAAATAGCTTTTGTACTAGTCTTTTTAAGTTTTACAACAGAATATAAAGCTGAAAAAAGCGATCCGCCGGCAAATAAAAATTTTGTGTATTTAAAAGAACTCATGCCAAAATTACGTTCGGATATTCGCTATTACGGATCTAATAATTTTATTGGTAAACCTATTGATGGCTATTTAGAGCCAAAACTAATGCTTACCACAGAGGCTGCAAAAGCTCTAAAAAAGGTTCAAGATGGTTTAGAAAGATTAGGTTTTGGGCTACTTGTATATGATGCTTACCGACCTCAAAGAGCTGTTAACCATTTTGTTGAATGGTCAAAAGATGTAGAAGATACTCTAATGAAAGAAAAATTTTATCCAAATATTGATAAAAAAGATCTTTTTGAATTGGGATATATTTCTGAAAAATCCGGTCACAGCAGAGGTAGCACACTTGATTTAACTATAGTGTCACTTACAACCGGAAGAATTCTAAATATGGGTGGCGAATATGATCTGTTTGATGAAAAATCGCATACTGATTATCAATATATCACAAAAAATCAAAGGGCTTTACGACTTTTATTAAAACGTCGTATGGAAAAAGAAGGTTTTATAAGTTACGATAAAGAATGGTGGCATTTTACCTTGAAAGATGAACCTTTTCCAAAAACTTATTTTGATTTTCCTATAGAATAAAACTTTAAACTACAATAAAAAAAGTGGGGGTTTGATTGTTATCCGATAAGGATGAAGTCAGACCCCCAGATTTTTTATATTTTATCAAACTAATTAATAACCTTTACATTAATAGCTTCAGGATTTTCAGTCTTTATTCCTATCATGCCATATACTGTTTCGCTACTTTTAATTATTTTTCCGTATAGATCATAATTTGTCAATTCATTCTTAAATTTCTTATATAGTTATTTGTAAAATATGTGGCAATAAAAAATCCCCGGCTTTCGCCGAGGATTAATTTTTGAATTTTAAATTCTCTATTAACCTTTCATTAAATCATAACTGCGCTTGATAAAATCAGTCATTTCTTTTCCCTGTAAAAGGTTTTGTGACAATCTTGCCAAATCCAAAGCCTGATTAACATATTCGGTACGTTTACCCTTAGCTTTTAATATTTTTTGCATCAAATCACTATTGGTATTTACAACCAAATTGTACATTTCAGGAAAATTACCCATTCCCATCATTCCTCCGCCTCCGGTTTGTTGCATTTCTTTCATACGTCGCATAAATTCAGGTTGCGTGATAATAAACGGATTCGAATTAGAATCTAAAGCTTCTAACTGAACCGTATATTTTTCTTTAGGAACAATTTCTTCAACAATAGTTTTTAATTTTCCCTGATCTTCATCACTCAATTTAGAAATTTGATCTTCATCTTTAGGAATTAATTTATCAATAGAATCAGAGTCAACTCTAACAAACTTAACTGGCTGATTTTTATCGGATAATTCAGAATTTTCTCCTTCTAATTTTTGAATTAAATGTGAAATAATTGGCGAATCTAATAATAATACTTCATATCCTTTGGCCTCTGCTTCATCAATAAAACTGTGTTGTTCATCAAGATTAGATGCATAAAGAATTACTAAATTCTTATCCTTATCAGTTTGAGCTGCTTTAATCTTTTCTTTAAACTCGTCAAAAGTAAAATACTTGTCATTTACAGTTGGATATAATGCAAAATTTTGAGCTTTTTCAAAGAATTTTGGTTCAGATAACATTCCGTATTCAATTACAATCTTAATGTCATTCCATTTTTTCTCAAATTCAGCTCTATCCTTTTTAAATAATGAACTTAATTTATCAGCAACTTTCTTGGTGATATAAGAAGATATCTTTTTTACCGCTCCATCAGACTGTAAATAACTACGAGATACATTTAAAGGAATGTCAGGTGAATCAATAACACCGCGCAACATCTGTAAAAATTCAGGTACTATTCCTTCTACATTATCAGTTACAAAGACCTGATTTTGATATAATTGGATCTTATCTTTTTGAATATCAATGTTGGTCGTTAATTTAGGGAAATATAAAATTCCCGTTAAATTAAACGGATAATCAACATTTAAATGAATGTGAAATAATGGTTCTTCAAATTGCATTGGATACAATTCGTGATAGAAAGCCGAATAATCCTCATCTTTTAGATCACTTGGTTTTTTTGTCCAGGCAGGATTTGGATTATTGATAATATTATCAACTGTGATCATTTTTTGATCTTCAGTTGTTTCCTTACCATCTTTATCTTTTGTAGTTTTAGGTGTATGATCAGGATCTGCAATTTCCTTGGTTCCAAATTTAATTGGAATAGGCATAAATTTATTATACTTATTCAATAATTCGCTGATACGAACTTCTTCCAAAAACTCTGTTGAATCATCAGCAATATGTAAAATAATTTCAGTACCTCTGTCTTTTTTGTCCGACTTTTTTAAAGTGTATTCCGGTGAACCATCACATGTCCAATGAACGGCTTCTTCGTCTTCTTTAAATGATTTTGTAATGATCTCAACCTGATCAGCAACCATAAATGCAGAATAAAAACCTAAACCAAAATGACCGATAATTCCAGAGTCATTTTTCTTATCTTTATATTTATCTAAAAACTCTTCAGCACCTGAAAAAGCTATATCATTGATATATTTTTTAACTTCTTCTTTGGTCATGCCAATACCTTGATCAATAAAATGGAGTTTTTTACCCTTTTCATCAATTTTCACTTCAATTTTTATATTGTCTGTATCTCCTTTATATTCATCTATAGAGGCCATATGCTTAATTTTTAAACTAGCATCTGTTGCATTAGAGATTAACTCACGTAAAAATATTTCGTGATCTGAGTATAAAAACTTTTTAATTAACGGAAAGATATTATCTACCGCTACATTAATTTTTCCTTTTGCCATAATTAAATTTTATTTATTTATGTTCTGAATTTTTTTGAATTAATCCAGAATCTATTACTATTTATAATATTACTGAAACATATTAATCAAAATAAATACCAAATTTAATTTAATGACAAGATGGCAGGTGAAAGTGGTTTGAAAATGAAGGAATTTGATAATTTGGAAATTTGAAGATTCTGTAATTTTGAACAGAGATACTAC
Organism: Flavobacteriaceae bacterium; assembly: GCA_029938265.1. Classification (GTDB taxonomy): domain Bacteria; phylum Bacteroidota; class Bacteroidia; order Flavobacteriales; family Flavobacteriaceae; genus Namhaeicola. The sequence goes on from JAOZVI010000029.1 coordinate 5,318, forward strand.
TTAAAAAGTGGGATTATGACTAAATATTTTGATTTCTTCGTCTTTGTCAATTCTTCAAAATAAAGTCTCACCAATAAAAAACAGAGAATTACTAATTAGTAATCTCTGTTTAATAATTAACTCAAATATAATTAATGTTTATTTCTCAATCTCAACAACAACCTCATCACTTTGCCATAAACCGTGTTTGGTACAAAAAGCCATTGCTGTTAGTTTCATTTTTCTTGTTGGAACTATATGGAAATCTACTTCTAGCTGACTAGGAGCCCCGCCCAAAGCACCAGCAGTAAAAGTTGATTCAGCCAACATATTTTCACCATCCCAAAGTTGAACCCAGGCAATATAATGGTCAAAATCATCAGGATGTAAATATTCGTCACCTACCTTAACTTTTACTTTAAATTTTTCACCTTTTTTGGCAGAGTCATCGCAATGAACAAAGGCTGAATGTCTGTCAATATAATCTTTTTTTGCTTCTTTCTCAACTTCTGAGATATCTTGATATCTGTTGATTTTCATGATTTTATGATTTCGATATTAATATTATATGATTTTTATCATCTTTTACAAAGATTTGAAAATATATTAATATAGACAAGGATATGGTATAAATAATTTCAATTTGATTATAAATAATATTGATTTAATAATAAATATTTCATTTTGAAGTTTTAAACCAATTTGCAAAATATGTTCTAATGGTTTATTTGATTTTAAAATCTTCTATTAAAAATCAGATAATAATTGCTATATTTGATTGACAAAAAATTTAAAAAAATAATTTTTATAGCTTGTTTTTTGTTTCAGTAATTTAATTCATAACAATTACTGAAATAATAACAACATCAGAAACCAACAAAATAAATTTTATAATTATGTATAATTCAAAAATAACCGGATTAGGCTTTTATGTACCTGATAATGTGGTAACCAATGATGATCTTTCAAAAATGATGGACACCAATAATGAATGGATCATTGAAAGAACCGGAATAGAAGAACGACGATGGATTCCTGAAGGAAGTGAAGATACAACTGCCGTGATGGGTGCAAAAGCTGCCAGAATTGCCATAGAAAGATCTGGATTAACAAAAGATGATATAGATTTTATCGTATTTGCTACTTTAAGTCCGGATTATTATTTTCCGGGAAGTGGCGTTCAAGTTCAGGATATGTTAGATATGCCAACAATTGGCGCAATTGACATCAGAAATCAATGTTCAGGTTTTGTTTATGCATTATCAACTGCCGATCAATTTATTAAAACAGGTATGTATAAAAATATTTTGGTGATTGGTTCTGAATTCCATTCCAGTGGTTTAGACAAAACTACTAGAGGAAGGGGTGTTTCAGTACTTTTTGGTGATGGAGCAGGTGCTTGTGTATTATCTCAAACTGAAGACAAATCAAAGGGAATATTATCAACTCATTTACACAGTGAAGGAAAATATGCAGATAAATTGATAGTATCTTCACCAAGTAGTACAAAATGGTTTCCTGAATTAGTTGCAACTGAAGGTAAAGATCTTTCGTATTATCCTCATATGGATGGTACTTTTGTTTTTAAACACGCTATCGTTAGATTTAGTCAGGCTATTATGGAAGGATTATCTGCTAATAATTTGACTGTTGATGATCTTGATATGTTTATACCTCACCAAGCAAATTTACGGATCTCTCAATTTGTACAGCATAAATTCAAATTATCCGATGATCAAATCTATAGCAACATTATGAAGTATGGCAATACAACTGCTGCTTCAATAATTATTGCCTTAACAGAAGCCTGGGAAAAAGGTAAAATTAAAGATGATGATCTAATTGTTTTAGCCGCTTTTGGTAGTGGTTTTACTTGGGGAAGTGCTGTAATACGCTGGTAATATAATTGTTATAATTGAATTGGATTTATTAAACAAGTTTCAGATTTTTTATTTGAAACTTGTTTTGATATAAAATAGATTTAAAAAAATCTCATTAGCATTTTTTTATAAAAACTTTAAATTTTTCAATGACTTTTCTATACGCTTAACTAAATCCATTTCATTTTCATAATCTATTACAGAAATTGAACATCCGGAGGCAGTTGTAGAATATTCCGAACCTTTTTTTCTCAAATAAATAATTGGCTTTTCTTTTGCAAAAGCATATCCAATTTCTATTCCAACACCTATTGATCTTGTAGTTAATTCTGCAATAAGAAAATCAGAACTGTCAATTTCCTCAAAAGCAACTTTCATCATTTCTTTTTCCTGATTTGTTCTAAAATCATATTTATCCACAAAAACGAGTAATTCAATATTACTTTTATAAAACAGATTTTGCAAAATTTCAACCTCTTTATCAAATTGTTTTCTATGAGAATAACTTATCGCAAAATATGCTTTCATCATCTTATATTTGTTTAAATTATTGAATAATTTTTAATAAACCTTCAAACAGATCTCCTTTTGAAATCTCCCCTCCTTTTTGGATAAGATCGAATAATTCAAGATTTCTTTCTTTATCATATTTTTTTTGACCCTTTAAATATTCTATTGATTTATCATTTGAATGATCTAAGAACCAATTAAAATCATCTTTTCTAGACAGATCAAAACCTTCTTTATTTACTTTAACAACAATTCGTTGCATATTGTTCTCACTACATTTGAATATATTCAATGTATTATTTGAAAAATGCTCAATATAATTTGTATTGTCCAATACTTTGTCCCATACCAGATCACTAAAAATATTCAATTCTTCCTGGGCAACATTGGGCTTATTTTTTTTAATATCTTCCCATTCACTTCTTTCAATTTGTTGAGAAGCTAAAAAAATAGCAAATTCTTCATGTAATTCTTCTAATTGCTCTTTGGTAAATTGTTTGTATTTCATAGTAGAAATTATTTTGAGTTGTAAAAATAAAAACAAATTTGAATTAATATTAGGTCCAATTTAGGAAATTTAAAAACCGTTCCAAATAGATCAGAACGGTTTAATAAATTTATTATTTACTAAATGAAATTCATTAGTTTCCATTTTCATGGAATCTTGGATAATAAATTATTTTTTAGAAAATATATCTCAATCCAAATTGCATTTGCCATCTTGAATTTAAACTTGAATCATAACCAAATGTTTTTTGCAAGTTTCCATCAAATGAATAAGTTGGTACTTTTGTAACCGGATCAACAGAAACGCCAATAGGTTGAATTGAATTTGGTTGTTGCATAACACCCCAATTTGAGCTCAACATATTTCCAAAATTAAGAATATCAATACTAAATTGTACTGTTTGTCTTTTATCCTTAATAAAGAAATTATAATCTTGTAAGAATTTCACATCAATTCTACTTCTCCATGGAGAAATTGCACCATAACGCTCAGCATAATCACCCCTTCTACCGCTTAAATAATCATCTTGTTGAATAAAGGCATCATAATCTTGCGCCATACTAGTATTTACAAAATTCATTTGTGAAACTTCGCTACTTGTTGGAATATAGATCAAATCATTTAAACCTGAACCATCAGCGTTGATGTCTCCTCCATAAGTATAAGAAAATCTTCCACCCTGTGCATATTCCATAAATGAAGAAATTGTGGATGCCCATCTATCTCTACTACCATAAGTCCATTTTTTACTTACAACAGCAATAAATCTATGATCATCACCGTATTTTGAATAGGCTAATACATCATCATTTACATTCCCTAAAGCAGGGTTACCTACAAATGCATCCCCTGTAATTTCAGCTTCAATTGAGTTAACATCTTTTGCATTTAAGTAATTATAGGCTGCACTTACATAAAGATCTTTTGCCCAACGTTTTTCAACTTTAACACTCCAGTTCCAGATTCTTCCTTTATCAGAATTAGTAAAAACATAAGCATCATTACCAAATGAATTTCTATCACCATCGTAAATCGGACGATTATCAACACCTGCTAAAGTACCAGAAGGTGCTCTTAATCCCCAGTTTTGTACATGAGCTCCATTAAGATCTTTAGTATAACTAAGATCTGAAGTTACAATAAAACCACTATCAAATTGATAATCAACACCCAAATTAGTACGCCAAACCTGAGGCCATTTAAAATCAGGGTCCACAACTTGATAAAACCAAAAATTTGGAGAACCTATTTGATTTCCTACCCATACAAAAGGTAATCTTCCGGTAAACACTCCTGAACCACCTCTTAGTTGGAAAGATCTATCACCTTTTACATCCCAATTAAATCCGACTCTTGGTGATATTAATATATCATTGCTTGGCATTTGTGTATGGTCAAAATTTACTTCATCACCTGTTTTAGGATCAAAATATTCTATTGTAGGAATATAACAACATTGTGTTTCGATAAACTCTTCAGCATATCTTGAAGAATTAAAATACAAAGGTTTATCAAAACGAATACCATAAGTTAAATTAAAATCATCGCTAATACTCCATTCATCCTGTACATAAAAAGACATTTGACCTACATCTAATTTATACCAGTTAAATCCACCTGGGTTTCCCTCTCCGGCAGCAGTTAAACTTTCATGTGCAGCAGTAGCGGCAACAAGATCATCAGCAATTGAGGGGTCATTTAAAAATTCATCAACAGATCCTGAAGTTGGGAAGAAAACACCTCTTGCTCCATAAGCACCTAAATTAAATGAGTTGCCAAACTTAAATTTTTCAAATGAAAAACCTCCTGTAAATACATGATTTTTATAAAAATAAGTCAGGTTATTGGTAATTTGAAAAACTGATTGTTTTAATTTATTGTTAATTGAAAATGGCTCATGACCTGATATAATATAAGGTGATCCATTTTCTAAAATTGTAAAACTTGGTGCCGGAGTTGACAAAGGGTTTCTAAAATCATTAAAATCAGTATATCCTACTTGTAATTTATTGGTTACATTATCACCAATATTTGAATTTAATTCGAATAAAACTGACTGTAATTCATTATTAATTTGATATCCTGCATTTTCAAATTGTAAAGTACTGGCACTAGGCCCTCTAAAAGCCAAAGCTGTTGGGTGAGCAGGTTGTTCTCTTGAAGCATCCAGGAAATTATAGATAACAGCCAAACGATTGTTATCATTAATATTCCAGTCTAACTTAATAATACCTTTTATAGATTCCGTTTTATATAGAAATCCTTCATAAGCTCCTGTGTCATACCCCAGGTCAGACAAACGCTGACTAACAGCAATCATATCACTTTGAGTAACACGAGATTCATTTACAGCACCTGAACCTGTATTAGGCACCCAAGAAGAACCCAGATCATCTCTGTCATCTTTTTCAAAATTTGCAAAAAAGAATAATTTATCTTTGATTATTGGACCTCCAATACTAAATCCGTATTGTTTTTGTTCTAATTCAGATTTTCCAAGTTCATCACCTTTGATTTTATTTCCTGTCATATTATCATTTCTGTAATAACCATAAACAGTACCATGAAATTCATTAGTACCACTTTTTGTTACGGCGTTTACTGAAGCTCCTGTAAATCCTGACTGTGTTACATCATAAGGTGCAATTGAAACAGAGATCTGGTCGATTGCATCTAATGAAATAGGTTGAGCACCGGTTTGTCCACCAGGAGTAGGTGAATCTAAACCAAAAGGATTGTTAAAGATAGATCCGTCTAAAGAAAAATTATTATACTGGTCATTTCTACCACCAAATGAATTTCCTGTTGCAGATGGCTCTAGTCTGATAAAATCACTGGCACCTCTTGAAATTGTTGGTAAAGTTGTTAAAGCTTCTCTACCGACACTTGTTTGTGCTCCTGTTCTACCGGCACCAAAAATCTCATTTCCGGTAATTGCTTTAACAACAACTTCTTCTAACTGGTTATCAGCAGCAAGTGTCACATTAAAATTAAATGTATTACCTAATGTTAAATAAACATCATTAATTTCCCGTGTATTAAAACCTACAAAACTAACAGTAATGGTATAAGGTCCGCCAACACGCATATTTCGTAAATTAGCAACACCATCAAAATTTGTTGCAGTACCATATTTTGTACCGGTAGGCGTATGAATTGCCACAATACTTGCAGCAGGTAAAGGTTGATTTGCATCATCAACAACTGTCCCACGCATTGATGAAGTAGTAACCTGAGCAGATGCGGTGAAAGAAACCAGCATTGCAAAAATTACAATTAAAAAGTAGTTTTTCATTATAATTATATTTTAAATTAATTTTGAGCTAAAATAAAAAAAAAGTCTATCAATAAATGATAGACTTAGTCTTTTTTAATAACTTTTAATAAATTGTTAACTACTTATTTTCAGCAATAACTTCAAAAGGCAAATCAACAATAACATCTCTGTGTAATCTTACTTTTGCATCATATTTACCTAATCTTTTAACCAGACCTCCTGCAATTGAAATAAATTTTTTATCAATTTCATGGCCTCCTTCAACTAAAGCTTCTGCCAAATTTGAATTACCAACAGAACCAAATAGCTTATTACCTTCACCAACTTTTGCAGTAATTTTCAATTCGAGAGCTTTTAAAGCCTCAGCGGTTTTATTAGCCTCTTTTATTATGTTAGCTTCTTTATAAGCTCTTTGTTTTAATGTCTCAGCCAATACTTTTTTAGCTGATACAGTTGCTAAAGCAGCAAATCCATGAGGGATTAGATAATTACGACCATAACCATTTTTTACAGTTACGATATCATCTTTAAAGCCTAAGTCAGCAACGTCTTGTTTTAATATAATTTCCATAATTAAATATCAGTTTAAATTATTTTAACATATCACCTACATAAGGCATTAAAGCCAAATGACGTGCTCTTTTAATTGCCTGTGCAACTTTACGTTGGTATTTTAATGAAGTTCCTGTTAAACGACGAGGTAAGATCTTACCTTGCTCATTAACCAAATACATCAAAAAATCAGCATCTTTATAATCAATATACTTGATACCATTCTTTTTAAAACGACAGTATTTTACTTTTACTTTTGTGTCAATTTCTAAAGGAGTAAGATATCTAATTTCTCCCTTACTACCACCTTTTGCTTGTTGTTCTAATGTAGCCATTATTTTTTAGGGGTTTTAGATTTAACTCTGTTCTTTCTCTTTTCCGCCCATGCAGCAGCATGTTTGTCTAACCTTACAGTTAAATAACGCATGATACTATCATCTCTTCTAAATTCCAGTTCATAAGGAGTAATTGCTTGTCCATCTACTTTGAATTCAAATAAGTGATAAAATCCGGTTTTTTTCTTTTGAATTGGGTAGGCTAATTTTTTTAAGCCCCAATCCTCTTTCCAAATCATTTCGGCACCTTTAGAAACCAAGTAGTCTTCAAACTTCTTTACTGTTTCCTTTACCTGAGTATCAGATAAAACGGGATTCAAAATGAAAACAGATTCGTAATGATTCATAATTAATTATTTAATGTTAAATTTTAAGCGTGCAAATATACGATATTCTTTTCATTTTTACAACAAAGTAATTTTCATAAAAATCATTGTTCATAATATGGAAAAAACGATAAAAAAAGGATTAGAAATTATCCACATCAATTATAAACCTTACTGATCTGAATTCAGCAATTGATTGAAAACTGTTTTTAATCTTTTGAATTATATTTTTCGATTGTTTGATGGGTTTATCATTTGGAAGTTTAATCAAAATATTTTTTAAATATAGATTTCTGATTCTTGAAATAGACGGACTTACAGGGCCCAATACATTGTCAGAAAATACATTTTTAAAAGATCTACCCAACCATTCACTTGCAGTATTTACTTTATTAAAATCTTTGTGTTTTAAAGTGATTTTAACCAATCTTACTATTGGCGGATATTGATATTCGTAACGTTCATTGATCTGATCATTATACATACCATTATAGTCATTAATAGAGACCTGCTGCAGTATTTGATGATAAGGATTAAAAGTCTGAATAATTACTTTACCTCTTTTTTTAGCACGACCTGCCCTACCCGATACTTGAGCCATTAATTGAAAACTACGCTCATGCGCTCTAAAATCAGGGAAATTCAACATATTATCAGCATTTAATATCCCTACCAAAGAAACATTATGAAAATCTAAACCCTTACTCAACATTTGAGTTCCAACCAAAATATCAATTTCCTGATCCTGAAAAGCTGAAATTATTTTGTGATATCCATATTTACCTCGTGTTGTATCCAGATCCATCCTACCCACCTTTGCCTGAGGAAAGATCTCTTTCAATTCAATTTCAATTTGTTCGGTTCCAAATCCTTTTGTACTCAAAGTTGGATTTTTACAGGCCGGACAAGTTTTTGGCATCGGTTTAGCATAACCACAATAATGACAACGCAATTCTTCCTTAAATTTATGATACGTCAAACTCACATCACAATTAGGGCATTGAGGTGCAATTCCGCAAGTAGCACATTCAACTATTGGTGAAAAACCTCGTCGGTTTTGAAATAAAATAATTTGCTCTTTTTCAGCCAAAGCTTCTTGAATTAAAGTGATCAAGCGATCAGAAAAGTGAGCTGTCATTAGTTTTTTACGATGCTTTTCTTTTATATCTGTCAATTCAATTTCCGGTAATAGTACATCTCCAAAACGACGGTTCAATTCAACCAGTCCATATTTTTCATTCTTTGTGTTAAAAAAACTTTCAATTGAAGGTGTAGCACTTCCTAATAAAACATTGGATTTATGTAAATTAGCCAAAATAATTGCTGCATCACGTGCATGATATCTAGGAGCCGGATCAAACTGTTTATAAGAAGTTTCATGTTCTTCATCAACAATGATCAAACCCAAATTACTAAAAGGTAATAAGACTGCCGAACGAGCTCCAAGAATGATCTGTGTTTTTTTTTGTTTGTCAAGCAAATTATTCCATACTTCTACCCTTTCATTTAAAGAATATTTAGAATGAAATACCGAAATCTTATCTCCAAAATATTTTTGTAATCTGCTTATGATCTGGGTTGTTAAGGCTATTTCGGGCAACAGATACAAAACCTGTTTTCCACTTTGTAAAACTTCATCGATCAGTTTACTGTAAATTTCGGTCTTACCACTCGAAGTTATTCCATGCAATAAGGTAACATTACTTTTTTTAAAAGAACTTTTAATTTGATCATAGGCCTCCTCCTGGTACTCGTTTAATTCTTTTAAAGGAATTGTATCAATATCAAAAGAAACTCTATCTGTTTGTACAGTATAAATCTCAAAAATATTTTTATCAACTAAGGCTTTAACCACGGCCGGAGAAACATTTGATTGCTTTTGAAGAGTTTTGGCTTTGATACTCTTTTTATTAATAGATTGTAAATGAAAATACTTTAAAAGTACTGCCCGTTGTTTATGGGCATTTTTTAAATTATCCAATAGCTCATGTAAACTTTCATCATCTAAATATTTATTATTTAAACGAATATATTTTATTAGCTTTGGTTTGTATTGTTGGAATATCTCTTCTTTAATAAAAACTACATCTTTTTTTATTAAATTTTGTATAATTGGAAGTACGTTCTTTTTATTCAATATCCTGATTAATTCTTTAATTTTTAAAACAGGTTCTTGCTGTAAAGCTTCATAAATTATATATTCCTCATCATTTAGAATTTTTTCATCCTTAAAAATTTCATTCTTAATAACCAAGGTTTCGCTTTCTAACAAGAATAATGATGGTATTCCTGCGCGTAAAACATCTCCTAAAGAACACATATAATAATTGGCTATCCATTGCCAATGTTCTAATTGTTGTTGTGTTATGATGGGTTTTTCATCTAAGATCTGATGAATTTCTTTGGCCTGATATGCAGTTGGTTCTGTTTTGTGAATTTCAAAAACCAAAGCTGTAAATATTTTTGTTTTTCCGAATGGAACAGCAACCCGCATCCCAATTTGTAAAAAATCAGCTTCAGCTTTAGTTATCTTATAAGTAAATAACTTTTGCAGCGGAATGGGTAATATGACATTTATAAAATTTATAATTGATAAATATTAAATATTTTAAACAATTAAAATCAATTTTTTCTTTCTAGTTTATCTTTAAAAATAAACATCAATACAATTGGAATTGCAAGAATTAGTATCATTATTTTGTTTGTACTCATAACACTTGGATATAAAATCAACGTGAAAAGAAATCCGCCAATAGCACCACCAATATGAGCACTATGCCCAATATTTCCCCATTGATTTTTCATTCCAAACATTGAATATAATAAGTAGCCAACTCCAAAAATATAAGCCGGAATAGGGATTGGAATAAAAAATAAATATAAATTCATCCCAGGATTGAGCATGATAGCAGCATATACAACACCCATTACAGCTCCTGATGCACCAACTGCTGTATAATAAGGTTCTTTTTTATGAAAACTAAGTGCAAAAAGACTACCTGCTAATAAACTTCCAAAATAAATTGCTAAGAATTTGGGTATTCCTACATAATTGATAACTGGGTCAGCAAAAAAATACAGGGTTAACATATTGAAGAATAAGTGACTTTGATCAACATGTAAAAATCCGGAGCTCAACATCCTTAATTTTTCACCTTTCATTATTGGTCCGACCTGAAATTTATACTTCTCAAAAAAGAAGCGATCTTTGAATCCTTTGAACGAAACCAAAACATTAACAATAATTATTAAAAGTACTGCTTTATTCATTTTTCAATATTTTATTTTCAAAGATAAAATTATATCCGATATTTGCCTTGAACAAAAATAATAATATGCAATTTTTAATTTTTATACTTGTTTACCCCTTAATATGGTTCTTATCTATTCTGCCACTGAAAGTTTTATATTTCATTTCAGACATAATATATATGTTTCTCTATTATCTAATTGGTTATCGAAAAAAAATAGTAAGAAATAATTTAAAATTGGCATTCCCAGAAAAATCAAAAGAAGAACTGTTAGTTATAGAAAAGAAAGCTTTTCATCATTTTGTAGATATTTTCATGGAAATAATCAAATCATTTACCATCTCTCAAAAAGAGATCTCCAAAAGATTTAAATACAAAAACATAGAAGTTTTAAAAGATTTTTACAATAAAAAAGAGACTCTAATAATGATGACTGGACATTATGCCAATTGGGAATGGATAGTAAATATACCAAATATTGTTCCATATAGTGCTTATGCTGCCTTTAATAAGATAAGTAACATATATTTTGAGAAAAAAGTCATAAAATCTCGTACAAAATTTGGTGCGTATTTTATACCCACATCAAAATTTATCAATTTAATACACGAAAACTTTCTTACCAAAAAATTATCTATGTATGGTTTAATAAGCGACCAATCACCAAGGTTGGAAAAAACATATTATTGGAATAAATTCATGGGTGTAAATGTACCGATACATACTGGAGCAGAAATGTTAGCAAAAAAATACGATTACCCGGTATTATATTTGAAAACCAAAAGAGTAAAACGAGGTTATTATGAATCTACAATCAAAGTATTAGCTGAAAAACCAAGAGAATTTAAAGATTATCAGATCACAGATCTATTTTTAAAAGAACTTGAAAGTCAAATAAAAAACAAACCTGAATTTTATTTTTGGACCCATAAACGTTTTAAGCATATGGGAAAAGAAAATGAAGTTATCAATAAATAATTTTAATTAAGAAAACCACTTTTTAACTAATTTTTGCTCAAAACCTTTAAAGGTATTATGTTCAAATTCATTAGTATTTTGATTGTAGGTATAATCTTTTTCCCATTCTTTAAAATTATCAGCCAGAGCTGTAATACTATCACAAATAAATTTAACTTCCTTATCTGTTGTTGTTGGGTGAATCGACATTCTAATCCATCCCGGTTTATCTAACAAGCTTCCTTCTGATAATTTTTCAACTAATTCATGTGAAGTCTGTTGATCAACATGCAGTAAAAAATGACCGTAAGTTCCTGCACAGGAACAACCTCCTCGAGTTTGAATTCCAAATCTGTCATTCAGCAATTTTACTCCTAAATTAAAATGCAGGTCATTGATATAAAATGAAAAAATACCCAATCTTTCTTCATGTTGATCAGCAAGAATTTTTAAATTCTTTACCTTTTTTAATTTATCAAAAACATACTTATTGATCTCATGCTCCCGATTTCTGATATTTTCTACACCCATCTCTTCCTTCAACTGAATTGCCAAAGCTGTTCGTATTGCCTGTAAAAAACCCGGAGTTCCGCCATCTTCACGCAATTCAATATCATCTAAATAATGATGCTCACCCCAAGGGTTTGTCCACATTACCGTTCCACCACCCGGATTATCAGGAACCATATTATTATAAAGATCTTTATTAAATAATAAGACACCAGAAGTACCCGGTCCTCCTAAAAATTTATGAGGAGAAAAGAAAATTGCATCTAAATATGTGTCTTTATCTTTAGGATGCATATCCATTTCAACATAAGGTCCTGAACAAGCAAAATCAACAAAACAAATACCCTTATTTTGGTGCATTATTTTGGATATTTTAAAATAATCCGGTTCAATTCCAGTAACGTTAGAACATGCTGTAACCGAAGCAATTTTTAAACTTCTTTCCTTGTATTTATCCAATAAAATTTCTAATTGTGAATAATCTACCAAACCGGTTTCGTCATAAGGAATAATTTCAACATCGGCAATAGTTTCTAACCAGGAAGTTTGATTAGAATGATGTTCCATATGTGTAATAAATACTATCGGTCTTATTTCATCCGGAATGTCAAAATATTCTTTTAAATTATCCGGGACTCTTATTCCTAAAATTCTTTGAAACTTATTTACAACTCCTGTCATTCCAGCACCTGCAGTAATTAATACATCATCTTCATTAGCATTTACATGCTTCTTAATAATATCTTTAGCTTCGTGATAGGCCATGGTCATAGCTGAACCTGTAACCGAAGTCTCTGTATGCGTATTTGCAACAAAAGGTCCAAAATCATTTAGAATTTTTTCTTCAATTGATCTATAAAGTCTTCCACTAGCAGTCCAGTCGGCATAAATAATTTCTTTTTCTCCGTAAGGTGATTGAAATTTTTGATCAATTCCAACAATATTTTTTCGAAATTTATCAAAGTATTGTTCTAACGATTGTTTCATTTTCTAATTATTCTTATAAATTTTTAAATATAATTTTAAGGTTTGGTTCAATATATTTTTATAAACCGGCTATTTGAGAAATTTCTTTCATTATTTTTTTAGCCAGATCATCTGCATTTTTCTGACTAGTACTTTCAGTATATATTCTAATAATTGGCTCAGTATTTGATTTTCTTAAATGAACCCATTGAGAATCAAAATCAATTTTTACACCATCAATTGTATTCACATCTTCAGTTTTATATTTTTCTGCCATAGTCAGAAGAATTTTATCTACATTTAATTCTGGTGTTAATTGGATCTTATTCTTGCTCATAAAATAACTGGGATAAGAATCTCGTAATTCTTTACATGTCATTTTTTTATGTGCTAAATGCGACAAGAATAAACCAACACCTACCAAGGCATCTCTACCATAATGAGATGCAGGATAGATAATTCCTCCATTTCCTTCACCTCCAATAATTGTATTGGTATCTTTCATTTTTTGAACTACATTCACTTCTCCAACAGCACTTGGTGAATAACTTTTGTTGTATTTTTCGGTTACATCTCTTAATGCACGAGTTGAAGATAAATTTGAAACAGTATTTCCAGGAGTATGCGATAAAACATAATCTGCACAAGCCACCAAAGTATATTCTTCACCAAACATACTTCCATCTTCATTGATAAATGCCAAACGATCTACATCAGGATCTACTACGATACCCAGATCAGCATTTTCTTTTACAACAAGTTCAGATATTTCGGTTAAGTTTTCGGCTAATGGTTCAGGATTATGAGGAAACTCACCATTTGGTTCACAATATAATTCAACACAAGAAACACCAAGTTTATCAAGTAATTGAGGAATTACGATTCCACCAGTAGAATTAACACCATCAAAAACAACTTTAAACTTTGCATTTTTAATAGCTTCTACATCTACAAGTTCCAGTTTTAAAACTTCATCAATATGTTTATCCATGAAATTCTTCTTCTTTATATATGTACCAAGATCGTCAACTTCAGAAAAAATATACGCATCACTTTCAGCAAGTTGTAAAATTTTAGCACCTTCTAAAGCATCTAAAAATTCACCTTTTTCATTTAATAATTTTAATGCATTCCACTGTTTTGGATTATGTGATGCTGTAATAATAATACCTCCATCACTATTTTCTAAAGTTACAGCAACTTCAACCGTAGGTGTAGTTGACAAACCAAGATCAATTACATCTATTCCTAGACCGATCAAAGTATTTGTAACAAGACTAGAGATCATTTTACCTGAAATTCGAGCGTCTCTTCCAAGGACAATAGATAGGTTCTCTTTATCTTTATTTCGTGTTTTTAACCAGGTTCCGTATGCCGAGGCAAATTTTACAGCATCAAGGGGTGTTAGATTTTCATTTACTTTACCCCCAATTGTACCTCTTATTCCAGAGATAGATTTTATTAAAGTCATATTATTGATTTGAGAGCACAAATATACTTTAAAAAAGTTAAAATATCTGCATAAAAAAACCGCTCGTATCCTGTTAAATTAAGAAACGAACGGTTTAAAATATTTTAAGAAAATTGATTACTTACCTTCTTCCATTTTCTTTTTTAAAGCAGCAAGACCTGAAATATCACCTAATGTGGTTTTTTCAGCAGATTCTGCTTTTTTCTTAGATATCTTTATGCTCTTTTGTTCTTCAGCTTTAAAGATGGCTGAATGAGAAGCAACAATTCTACGATAATCTTTACTAAATTCTAATATTTTAAATTCAGTTGTTTCATCTTTAGAAATTTTAGTACCATCTTCTTTTTCCCTATGACGAGAAGGTACAAATGCTTCTACTCCTTCTTCAAAAGTAACAATACATCCTTTGTCATTAGTATCTTTTACAGTACCAGTATGCGTTGATCCTATAGTATAGGTCTCTTCATATTTATCCCAAGGATTT
The DNA here is from genome assembly GCA_029938265.1 of Flavobacteriaceae bacterium. GTDB lineage: Bacteria > Bacteroidota > Bacteroidia > Flavobacteriales > Flavobacteriaceae > Namhaeicola. The sequence goes on from JAOZVI010000029.1 coordinate 20,324, forward strand.
TCAGTAGTTTGTTTATGGCCTAAATTTAATTTACGTCCTTCAACATCTAATTCTAAAACCTCTACTTCTAATTTATCACCAATGTTAACAAAATCTGAAGGGTGTTTGATCTTTTTAACCCAAGACAGATCAGAAATATAAATCAAACCATCAATTCCTTCTTCTAACTCAACAAATACACCAAAATTGGTGTAATTTCTTACTGTTCCGGTATGACGTGAACCAACAGGGTACTTTTTAGTAATATCTGTCCAAGGATCAGGGTGTAATTGTTTTATACCCAATGACATTTTTCTATCATCACGATCTAATGTTAAAATTACTGCTTCAATAACATCACCAACATTTACAAAATCTTGTGCAGAGCGCAAGTGAGTTGACCATGACATTTCAGAAACGTGGATTAGACCTTCAACTCCAGGGCTAACTTCGATAAATGCACCGTAATCAGCAATAATAGTTACTTTACCTTTAATTTTATCGCCTACTTTTAGTTCGGTGTCTAAAGCCTCCCAAGGATGTTTTTGTAATTGTTTTAAACCTAATTGGATACGTGATTTATCATCATCAAAATCTAAGATAACAACATTTAATTTTTGATCCAATTCTACAATTTCATTTGGATGATTAATTCTGCTCCAAGAAAGATCAGTAATATGAACTAATCCATCAACACCTCCTAAGTCAACAAACACACCGTAAGAAGTAATGTTTTTTACAACACCTTCTAAAACCTGTCCTTTTTCCAGCTGACTGATAATTTCTTTTTTCTGTTCAGCTAGATCAGCTTCAATTAACGCTTTGTGAGAAACAACAACATTTTTAAATTCATGGTTGATCTTAACAACTTTGAATTCCATATTCTTATCAACAAACT
>JAOZVI010000030.1 GCA_029938265.1 Flavobacteriaceae bacterium
TTTTATTAAAGAAAGTAATACAGAATAAATGAAGTCTAAATTAAATATACGATTTGCTAATAGAACTGATTTGCCTTTTATTATTGATATTTATAATCAGGCAATTAGGTCGAAGAATGCTACTGGTGATTTAACAGAGTTTTCTCTTGAACAACGACTTGACTGGTTTGATAAATTTGATAATGAAGCGTATCCTATTTATATTGCTGAAATTGCAAGTAAAGTAATTGGATATTGCACAATATTACCATATAGGCCGGGTAGAGAGGCGATGTCTTCTGTTGCTGAAATAAGTTACTATATTGATTATTCTTATCATAATCAGGGTATAGGATCTAAGATATTAGAATATGTAATTAAAGATTGTAATAGAATAGGAAAAGAAAATTTACTTGCCATCCTTCTAGATATTAATCTAGAGAGTGTAGGTATTCTTGAAAAATTTAATTTTAAAAAATGGGGATATTTTCCTGGCATTATAAATATTAATGGAAAAAAATGTGGACATTTGATATACGGATTAAAAATAAACAAAACACAATATGCAACATAAAAATTGGTCAGATAGCACTAAATATGAGCACATTATCAATAAATAAACAGCGTAGTAAATTGAAAATTTAGTAGTTCAAAATACCTAACTTTTAATATTGCCACCGTTGTAGCTCATTAAGGAATAAGATACAGCTCAATAATTATTGAAATTGAGCTAAAAACAGTATCTTTATGAGCTTAAAATAATAAAATGATTGATAATAGAGAACAGAAAATAATTGATTTTATAAAGAAAACGGGGGAATGCTCTTCAAAAGAAGTATTTGATAGTGTTGATATTTCAGTTAGTTACGCTACATTAAAGCGAATTCTAACCAATTTAAAATCAGAAAATTATCTTGTTACAAAAGGAAAAGGAAAAGGAACAAAATATTATTTGGCCCCTGCATTTGAATTGATTCAGCCAATCGATATTGAAGAATATTACCAAAAAGAAATTGATGAAAGACAAATTAAAGAAAATTTCAATTTCAAATTAATTACAGATGTATTAAGTGAATACAGTGCATTTACCGAAAATGATTTAGATAAACTTGCAATACTTCAAAAAGCTTATAAGTCAAATATAACTGAACTCTCAGAAAATGAATATAAAAAAGAATTAGAAAGACTTGCCATTGATTTGAGTTGGAAATCCTCTCAGATTGAAGGGAATACATATTCCATATTGGAAACAGAACGATTACTAAAAGAGAAAGAAACAGCAGCAGGAAAAACAAAGGAAGAAGCTATTATGCTTTTAAATCATAAAGACGCTCTTGATTTTATAATAGATAATGATAATTATTTGAACACTTTGACTGTTTCCAAAATTGAAGATATTCACAGTATATTGACAAAAGAACTTGCAGTAGAACGGAATTTGAGGAAAAGACGAGTTGGTATATCAGGAACAAATTACAAACCACTTGATAATGAATTTCAGATATTAGAAGCTTTAAAAAATACTTGTGAAGTAATAAATAGTAAAAAAAGTATCTTCGAAAAAGCTTTATTGGCATTAGTGTTAATTTCTTATATACAACCGTTTATGGACGGAAATAAAAGAACTGCTCGAATTGTAAGCAATGCAATTTTAATTAATTATGGTTATTGCCCATTGTCGTTTAGAACAGTAGATTCTGTTAATTATAAGAAAGCCATGCTTCTGTTTTATGAACAAAATAATATATCAAATTTTAAGAGGATTTTTATTAATCAGTTTGAATTTGCAGTAAAGACTTATTTTTAATCGAAAGAAAAACGAGCTTACCAATGATAATTTTTTTAGAAAAATTAGATAAAAATTATTAATTGAAAATAGAATACGTAAATATCTTCTTTATGCAATTGGAGAAATAATACTCGTTGTAATTGGAATTTTGATTGCATTGCAGATTGATAATTGGAAAGAAAGTAGAAAAATAAGAAATACTGAATAAAAATATTTACTGGCCCTAAAGGAAGAATTCAGCTTTAACAAGGATGAATTGAAAAGCAAAATGAACTGCAATAAATTGAATTTTGATTACTCATTAAGAATACTTGATAATACGGGACCTGAGAATCTTGAAATAACTGAAGAAAAGTTTGGAAGATTTGAGTTCCCTAATTCACTACTGTTCTTATACTAAACATTAGTCTTTATTAAAAAAGAATGAACCAAATTCACATTCAATATTATAAAACAAAAATTGGGGACCTTATTTTGGGTTCTTTTGAAAATAAACTGTGTTTGCTTGATTATAGGTATAGACGAATGAGAAAAACAGTTGATAACAGACTTAAAAAAGGATTTGACGCAGATTTTATCGAAAAAGATGATGACATACTAAAAAAAACACGAATTCAAATTAATGAATTCTTAATTGGAAAAAGAAAGGATTTTAATATACCTATACTGACAATTGGAACTGATTTTCAGAGATCTGTATGGAATGCCTTGATGGAAGTAAAATATGGAGAAATTGCTACTTATTTAGATCTGGCAAAAAAAATGGACAACGAAAAAGCGGTAAGAGCAGTAGCATCCGCAAATGGGGCAAATGCAATAGGCTTAATTATTCCTTGTCATCGAATTATCGGTAGTGATGGAGAATTAGTTGGCTATGGTGGTGGTTTACCTATTAAAAAAAAATTGTTAAAAATTGAAAAAGAGAATTCTATTTTGACAGATGAAGAGAAATATGAATTTATCGGGAGTAAAAACACTAAATATGATTATAAATTTATTACTGCAGTAAAAACAACAGGTATTTTCTGTCTGCCTTCTTGTAGTGCAAAGAAACCAAATAAAGAGAATGTTATTTTTTATAATACAAAAAAAGAAGCCTTAAAAAATGAATTCAGAGCTTGTAAAGTTTGTAAACCATAAAATATAAATGGAAAAACTTATACAAACAGAATTTGGATTAGAAGACGTTGAGATCAAAAGACTTGATGGTTACGACAATGCCAATTATCTTGTTAAAACCAAGAAAACCAAATACATCTTTAAAACTTATAACTATACCGATGAGATGTACGATTTGGTTATAGCAGAAAATGAAACGCTTTTACTTTTAGAAGAGTCTGATAAAAAGAAATACCCGAAACCTATTAAATTTTTAGATGGTTCATTTGTTAAAATCTTTAAAATAGATGATGAAAAGTTTATTTACAGAATGCTTTCTTTTCTGTATGGCGAATTTTTAGGAGACATAAAACCTACAAAAGAGTTATTTCAATCATTCGGAATTTTTCTTGCTGTGATGGATCTAAAACTTCAAAAGTTTACGAACTACACCATTAAGGCAAGACAATGGGAATGGGATATTCAATATCTGAATTTAAATAAGAAATACATTAATGATATTACTGATGCCAAAGACAGAAGAATAATAAGTTACTTTTTTCAGCAATTTGAAGAAAATGTAAGTCCACTTTTACCGGATCTAAGAAAACAAATCATACACAATGATCCCAATCAATGGAATGTGTTGATTAAAAATGGTGAAGTTTCCGGTATTATTGATTTTGGAGATCTAGCACACTCAGCACTTATTAATGAACTCGCAATTGCTATAACTTACGCCTGCTTTGACAAAGAAAATCCACTGGAATGGGCTTCAATCATTCTAAAATCATACCACAGCAGATTGCCAATCGAAGAAAAAGAAATACATGTTTTGTATTATCTAATAGCAGCAAGGCTATCAGTAAGTATTTGTAATTCAGCTCATTCAAGAAAAGTGAATCCTGAGAATACATATGCTTCTGCAAGTGAAAGACCATTTTTAAAAATGCTTTATCGTTGGTTAAGCATTAACCCAATTGCTGCTGAAAATCAATTTAGAATTTCAATAGGATTACCGGTTATAGCTCCCCGATCAATAAAAGAAGTTGTAAAAAGAAGATATCAAAATATCAGCCCAATATTGTCTTTGAGCTATGATAAGCCAATATATATGGTTCGTTCTGCATTTCAATATATGTACGACGCTTATGGTAACACATTTTTAGATGCTTATAATAATATTCCGCATGTTGGACATTCACATCCAAAAGTTGTAGCAGCAGGGCAAGAACAAATGGCAAAACTGAATACCAATACAAGATATCTTTACGACCAACTATCCGGATATGCTGAGAAATTATTATCAAAATTCCCAACTTCTTTAAATAAAGTATATTTTGTAAATTCTGGAAGTGCCGCAAGCGATCTGGCCATACGAATCTCTAAGATCCACACAGGGTTTGAGAAATTAATGGTAGTGGAACACGGCTATCACGGACATACACAAACAGCAATAGACATAAGTGATTATAAATTCAATAACCCAAAAGGACAAGGGCAAAAAGAGTTTATTTTAAAAACACAAATACCCGATACATATAGGGGTAAATACACAAATAAAGATGAAAATGCAGGAAAAATGTATGCAAAAGAAGCAGTAGAACAAATAGAAAATTCAAATATGCCCATTGCAGCATTTATTAGTGAACCAATTGTAGGATGTGGTGGGCAGGTTCCGTTGGCAGTTGGATATTTAAAAGAAATTTATCCTGCTATACGAAAACAAGGGGGTGTTTGCATAAGTGATGAGGTTCAAACTGGCTTTGGACGTTTAGGTGATTATTTTTGGGGATTTGAAGCTCAAGGCGTTGTGCCGGATATGGTAATTATAGGAAAACCAATGGCAAACGGTCATCCTATGGGAGCAGTTATTACTACAAGTAAAATAGCCAAATCGTTTGGTAAAAGCGTAGAGTTTTTTAGTTCGTTTGGTGGAAACCCTGTTTCGTGTGCTATTGCTATTTCTGTTTTAGAAGTGATAGAAGAAGAAAAACTACAAGAGAATGCAAAAGTTGTTGGCGATTATTATAGATCACTTTTTTTAGAACTACAAAAAAAATACAATTGTATTGGAGATGTAAGAGGTTATGGTTTATTTTTAGGAGTGGAGATAATAAAAGAGAATAATACAGAACCTGATATAAAATTAGCGAAACATATAAAAAATGAGCTTAGAAATCAATATATACTGATTGGTACAGACGGCCCTTTTGATAATGTAATTAAAACTAAACCAGCACTTTGTTTTACCAAAGAGAATGCAAAAAAAGTAGTAGATCAGATTGAAAAAATACTTAAAACCTATTAACTGCCATTTTCAATAATTGACTCGTCTTCTACATATAAAAGTTCAGCAACTGATATCAATTTTTTTATCATATCATTAACATTGTCACTATCATTAACTAAAGAAGAAGCCATATTTACAGTAATTAAATTATCTCTAATTAATTTATTAATCGATTTATTGCTACTATGGATTTCTTTTATAGCATCATTTTTAAGTTTTACGAGTTGTTTATAATATAATTCTTTATCCTCATTTTTTCTAAATCGATAAATAACACGTAATACTTTTACAACTTTTCTTCTAAATTTATCATACTCCTTTCTAATATACTCATTATCAGAGGTTAAATAAAAGGAAACATTTTTATTCAATTCCCTTACATCTCTAATAATTTCAACCATTTTTCGATTGGCAATTTTTATATTAGTTATATTGGTATTTTGGTTTTCCGTTAATTCTAATGTGCTTTGAGCTTTAGTAGCATAATTTATTATTTCACCATAAATGGTCTTAATTTTATTGTAGTATAAATTTTCTACATCAATTTGCATGTCTTCTTTTGACTTTTTAACCACTTTTTTTATTCTTTTGTCAGACTTAATATCATCTCTATGGATATTTAAGGCATGTGCTACTATCTCAAAAATGGCATTTTTATATAAGTTTTTGGACTCTTTTGCAAGAGATGTTAAAGCAGTTCCGGGAAATTCTAAAACTGCTTCATTAAGAAACTTAGGTTCATCAATATCTTTATCAACTTTTTCTTTAAAAAACCGCAATAAAAAAACTTCCAATTTTTTAATAAAAGGAATCATTATAATTACACCTAAGATATTAAAAATTGTGTGAAACATTGCTAATTTTAAGGTGTAATCAGTAGTAGCTATACCAAATAGATCAGCTAAATAATTAACTAAATTAGCAAGTGGATAAATAAGGGCCAAAGCTACAATTCCTGTGGCCATATTAAATATAAAATGGGCTCCAGCCAGTCTTCTTCCTGATACATTTGAACTTAAAGATCCAAGAATTGCGGTGATTGTTGTTCCTACATTGGCACCTATTGCCAATGCCAAAGCATTTTCATATTCTATTTGTCCGGCGGATAATGCTGTTAAAATTAATGCTAAGGTTGCACTACTTGACTGAAGAATTGTAGTAATAATAATGCCAATAATTGTATAAATAACGACTCCTAAGAACCCCGGTACAGCATATTGAGTTAGATCAATATGTTGCTTAAAAATATCAAACCCTTCTTTCATATAGTGAATACCCAAAAAGAAGAATCCTAATCCGGCCAAAACATTTCCAATTCCTTTTAACGATTGCTTTTTTTGAAATGAAAAAATAATACCAAAAATTAGCATTGGCATTGCCAGTGTTGATATTTTTATTTTTAAACCAAAACCTGCCACTAACCATGCAGTAGCAGTTGTTCCGATATTTGCACCAAATATTAAGCCTATCCCTCCTGACAGACTTATTAAACCCGCGCTAATAAATGAAATAGTAATTACTGAAACCAATGAGCTGGACTGTAGTAAAGCTGTAACAAAAGCTCCAACACTTATGCTTTTCCATAACTTATTAGTCGCATTTTTTAAAATATCTTGAAGACGTCCTTTGGCAAAAACTCTAAATCCTTCTTCAAGCATGATCATACCAAAGAGCAGAATTGCAACACCGGCTGCTATTGTTTTAAAATTTGGATTAAAAAATAAAACAATAGCCAATACGACTAATAATATTAAGAAAATTGATCTTCTAATCATATTGTTATTCAATTGAATATATAAACATACGTAAATATGCAATAAATCAATAATTTTATGAATATAAATTTATTAATATGAGAAAATGTTGATGCAGAAGAGAATTAATTTTTCATAAACTTGCTCAAATTCATAAATTGATAACCGGCAGTACTTATTTCAGAAGGGTTTTTACTAATATCAATAATTTTCATATTGCTTTTTTCACCATTTTTACTTTCAAAATGCATCTCCATCATTAAACCTTTTGCAGCATCCGGATAGTTATTAAATTGATCTCCTCCAAGAGATTTATTTAAATTTGAAAACATATTTTTATGATAGATTGAAAGTTCTTTTGTAATCCAAACTAAACTTTTGCCATCTTCAGTTATGGTTTCGAACTCATCACAATGATAACCTAATATTTTCTTACTTCTTCCGGTTTTCTTTATATTTGGTTTACTTGTTTCCAGATCACTTTCTTTACCATCTTCATCCACGGCAATATCTTTTATCTTTTCCATAGAAATAACTTGTGCTATCTTTTGATCTTCCATAAGCATGATCATTGCTTGATTTTTGTCATCTAAAATAGTTGTCATTTGCATGGCTCCCTGCTTTCCTTTCATTTCTTCCGAATTAATATTTTGCATTTTTGTTGCCATATAATTATTGTTCTTTGAAAATAGCATATTATAATCTATTGATACGGGTTTGTTATCTGCAACAGTTTCCATTCTGTAAGTTACACTGGTATCAAACTTATAAACACTTTCAATTGGAACATCTTCCTTATTACCCATAAACAAATTTTGTAGATGTTCTTCATTTTTATCCTGGTAATTAGAATCGTTGTCATGCAAACTATCACTTGATTTTTCAAGCATAGTTTCTTCAACTACTTGTTGTACCTTTTTTTTAAGTCTTTTTAGAATTTGAGCATTGCTATTTTGGGTAAATGATAAACTAAAAATTGCTAATAATAGAATTGTTTTGAGTAGTTTCATGATTAATATTTTTAAGGTTTTTGCAGTGTAATGTAATCTAATGAATTTTATGTTTAATGTCTAGAAAACACTTGAAATTATTTATAAACCATATTTAATAAAATCAATTGAGGTCTCAGCAACTTCTTTGAGATTCTCAGGGAGTTGATCAGATTTATAGGGTTGAACAGATCCAAATGTATGATTACTATTTTTAACAAAAACTAATTTACTATTCGTATTCCAACGATGTAAATTTTCTGCTTCTATTGTTTTTACAGTTTCATCATTTGTTCCATGAATGATCAAGTATGGTATTTTTAAATTATGAACAGCACTTTTTATATGTAACCTCTTTTCGTTTTTTTTGAAAGTGGTATAAAATTGGTAATAATGTGGCATATGTTGTTTGGTACGTGCATTGGTTATATATGCAACACCTTCTTTTTCCCAATGTTTTAATCTGTTTTTATCAGGAAATCTTGAACCAAAATCAGAAATACCCGCCCATGATATTACCTTTGTGACCCGATCATCTTCGTTTGCTTTTATCGTTACAATTCCTCCACCCCTTGAATGACCAATCAATGTAATATTTTTAGGATCAATTTCATTTTTGTAATTATTATTATCTAATAACCAGTTAATTACCGATTTTATATCATCCAATTCTTTTATAAAATTATTGTGGCCAAATGCTTCCAGATCAGGAAAATCAATCGGCTGTTCTAATGTGCCTCCATTATGTGAAAAATTAAATTTGACAAAGAACAAATCATTTCTGGCAAATTTCTCAGCAATCAAATTCCATGCACCCCAATCTTTATAGCCCTTGTATCCATGACAAAAAATAACAATAGGTTTTGGTTGATTGTTTTCTTGAAAAAAAAGATCAGTTATTATGGGTTTGTCGTGAATTCCTTTGACAGAGATATTTTTAATGATTTTCATTTTTTAATACTTAAATTGTTTTATTTCTTTTTCGACAAACGGAATATTTTTATCAAAGATCTCTAAAATTAAATTATCTAATTGTTGTAAAAAGTTATCTGTTTCATCAGTCTTTATTGGTTTATTGTTAACACTCAAAAACCCAGCCTTTAAATTTTTAAATGAAATGACACCACTTGTAACATTAGTTTTTTCAAAATCAATATTTTGTGATTTGGCATATATAAAAGCATACATTAATACCTGAAAACTTTTGCTGTATTTAAAATCTTTTGAAATATTTTCCCAATCAGTAATTTTTAGATCTCCAGAAAGAACTTTCCCGGTTTTATAATCAACAATTCTCAAAACACCATCAACTTCATCAATTCTGTCAATATAACCTTTTAGAGTTATCGGGAAATTTAAAGAATCTATATGGTATTCAAGAGTTACTTTTTTTTCGAGTTCTAGTATTTTAATTTGTTTACCTTTTGAAATGAGATCTAATTCATAATTTAATAGGTTATTTATATATTTTTTGGCTACTTCAAGGCTCAGGTAATTTCTACCATAAGTTATATTTTCTTTTGTAAAAAAAACAGTGAATTGTGATCTAACTTCATGATTTACAAGTGATCTCATTGTTTTTATATCATTAACTGTTAAAATTTTTCCTTTGTAGGTCTTGTATAAATTTTCTAAAGTATTATGAATGATAGAGCCAAAAGTATTATAAGCAACTGAATTTTCAACTTCATCCAAATCCCTTATGTTTAAAACTCTTTTTTTATAGAAATCCAATGGATCTCTAATATATGAAGTTAAAGATGAAGGAGAGAGTCCATTAATTGCCAAGTCTTTTAACTTTTCAATTATGGTATCTGTTTTTATAATTTCCTGAAGTTCAACAAAATCTGAGACAACATTTGAATTAATAATTTGCTTTTTGATATTTAAATTGGGTAATGCTTTTGTTTCTTTAGCAATTTCAAGTTGCGTTATAAAACGACTCTGTTCACCTGAGCCAAAATCATCATTTTGAGTATTATAGAGCAGATAAATATTTTTTGCTCTTTGCATTAATCTGTAGAAGTGATAAGCATAAATTGCATCTTTTTCTTTATATGTAGGTAGGTTAAATTTGATTTTGATATCAAAGGGGATAAAAGAATTCTCCTTCTTTGCTAAAGGTAAGATGCCTTCATTTACCGATACAATAATAATATTTTTAAAATCTAATACACGAGATTCCAGCATACCCATAATTTGTAACCCTTGAAGAGGTTCACCACGAAATGACAAACTTTCATTTTGTAAAATATGTTGATAAAAATGGTACAATACTTTTAAGTTATTAATAAAACCAGAATCTTTATTTAGATTTATTAACTGCTGAAAAATATTGTTAAACCTATATAAATATTCTTTTTCGAGGTGGTTTAAATTGTTGTTGTTTTTTAGGATCTCAATTAACTCGATGAGATTATTTATAATTTCATCTGTGTTTTTATTCCAATAGTTGAACAAAAAATCAATATTTATTCCATTGAAAGTTGTATGATCTAATATCTCAGTTATTTCTTTAGAATCAATTAGAACATTATTATTTTTTATGAAAACATTTATTTTTTCATTAAATATTTGTTGATCTAAAATGCTATTAAAAAAGGGTAGATTTATAAAATTTACAAAATCATTAAAAAAGAATTTACTTTTTTGCTGGAGCTTTTTATTGTTTAAATGGAGTTTAAATAACAGGTCAAATAAAGAAGCTAAAGCAATATTCTTCAAATTATAACCCATTGTAATGTTTACATTTTTTACTTCTTTAGGAAGCGAATTTAAAAGAATGGGTAATAACTTTTCATCCGCCAGAACAATAGCTGTATTTTGATATTTATTTTTTTTATCTTCTAAATTATTCAGAATTTCACCAACGTATTTTATCTGGCTGATATTTTTTGATGCCCCTATAATGTTCAATTCTTTTGATTTGTTTAGATCGTCAAAAACCCATTTAAAATCATTGATATTATAATAATTCCAGGTATTCTTATAGGTATTGATAAATTTACCGGTAATGGTATTCTTGTTTAGATAGAATTGATCGCTATCCCAGAATATTTCAGCAAGATTGTTATTAAGCAATTCATTAATGATGATTTCTTCTGCTTTATTGAGTGCATTAAAACCTACAAAAACTAATTTTTTATTTTTAAGTCCTTTACTAAATTCTGGTAGATTTGCTATTGCTTCCCGATACAACAGACCCTGATAACCTATTTTCTTTTCTTTTAATAATTTATAGAAAGAATGGTAATACAAAACAATTTTTTCAATAAAATTTAAATAATTTTGCAGGATCTCAGATTCTTTATTTTCTGATAAAAAAAGTTTGTCTATTCTCTTAGTGTCAATTAGATAATTAAAAATAGCATCGGCATCAATTAAATTTTTATCTATTTCGTTAAAATCTTGTATTAATAAAAAGGCCCACTTAGAAAAACTATCAAAAGGTTCAACTTCTTTTTCAGAATTTAATCGAAGATAAACAGTATAAAAATCAAAAATTTGAGAAAGATTATCAATTGCATTAAAACCAGAAATATCTGAAATAAATTCTTCAATACTAATTATATGAGGTAAGAATGTAGTTTTTGACTGTTGTTTTATGAACTCGGTTTTTAAAAATATACCGGCTCTTTTATTAGGAAGTATAAAAGTATGATTGCTTAGATCATTTTCCTTTTTGATAAAATGCTGTGTAATTTGTGATAAGAATGATTGCATATCACAAAGCTACAAAATTAGACAATAAAAAAACCATCACGTATAACGTGATGGTTTTTAAATTTATAAGAAAAAGTTCTTATTTATTTTTATCTAAATAACGTTTAGAGAAAATTTCAACTCTTCTGTTAGCTTGTCTTCCAGTTCTGGTTTTATTATCTCCAATTGGGTTTGAAGAACTATAACCTTTAGCAGTCATTTTATCAGCAGGGAACCCATGATCAGTTAAGTAATTCATAACAGCATCAGCACGATTTTGAGATAATTTCACATTAATCTTATCACTACCGGTACTATCTGTATGACCTTGTACTTCAAAATCTATAGTTTTATATCCAGATAAAATACTGGTTATTTTTTCTAATCTAACTTTAGTTTCATCAGTAAAAGTATATTTACCAGTATTGAAGTATATTGCTCTTGCAAGGTCAGTAATTTGTTTAACATGTTCTTCAGTTACAACTGGACAACCATTATTTTCTGCAGGACCAGCAATATTTGGACACTGATCATCTTTGTCTAATACACCGTCACCATCAGCATCAGCCCAAGGACAACCGTTGTTTTCAGCAGGACCAGCTTCATCCGGACAATTATCATCTTTGTCAGCAATACCGTCGCCATCTCTATCTGGACAACCATTTGTTGCAGCAGGACCAGCTTCAGTTGGACAAGCATCATCTTTGTCGATGATTCCATCACCATCAGTATCAGGACAACCGTTAAATTCAGCTAAACCTGGAGTGTTAGGACAAGCATCTTCAGAATCTTGAATTCCGTCTAAATCAGAATCAGGACAACCGTTGAAAGCTTCTAAACCAGCAACTTCTGGACAAGCATCATATTTATCATAAATTCCGTCACCGTCAGTATCTTTTCCACCAAATTTAAAGGTAATACCTAAAGCGTGTTGGAAATGAGGTAACATAGCATCATTATCAAATGAGTGTTTGTACATAGTTTGTACATTTGCACCAATAAAATCATTGAACCAGAAATTCATTCCTAAACCACCGTTTAAAGAACCATTACCGTATTCATCAATCCAAGTGTAACCACCACCAACTAATAAGTAAGGATCAAACCATCCGTGTAATGGCGCCCATTTTAAGTCCATGTCTAATCCAAAATAAGACAAATTGTTAGCAGAATAATCGCCAACTTTATCAATTTTGTTAAAAGAACCAGCTAAACCAGCTGAGAATCCACCACCGATATATCTACCAAGACGAATTCTTGAAATTACTGAAGCAGTATTCCAGTGATCATTCATATTGAAGTAATCTTCAAACATGTCACCTAAATACGTATCAGGATTAACGTCACCAAGTGGAGTTGGTATTGGACCATCATCGCCGCTTGGCCAATCAGCTCCTGTAGGGTAAAAATCAACCGCATTGGTACCTATTTCAATAGACCAAGGGTTATCAGCATCTTGTGCATTAATGTTGCTAAATCCAGCAACAACTAAAAAAACAAAAATAACTTTTTTTAAATGTTTCATTGTAATAAATTTAATTAATAATTTTCTGTTTATGGTTATGTAAGCTTAAATACTATTTTAAGAATGAACAAATATATATAAAAAGATAATAAAAATACATTTTTGATTTAAGTTTTTTATTATAAACACTACAAAAAGGCATTTATTGAATATTTTGATAAAATTTAATAGAAATTAGCTCTATTATCAACAATATCTGAATTTTCTTTTAATGCGTTATATATTTGAATATTTCTATTTGTTAAATTTCTTTCAATTGATTTTTTATATGATTGATAATTATCTAATTCGGTAGCGATATTTTTCTTTGTAACCAAAGCAAATACCACACCTTTTTGACCAATTACATTTTTCGTCAATTTATTTTCTTCTAATGAAGTTACCACACCTACTACTTCAGGAAATCTTCCTTCACCGGATATTACCGGACTTGCATTTGAGACAGCCATAGCGGTTTTAATGTTTGTATTATTTTGTTTTGCAATTTCTTCAAGATCATTTCCTTTAGATCTATCAGCTATCAATGCTGCCTTTTTCTCATTTAATAAGATAGAACGTACATTTCCACTTCTGTTAGAAAGTCCCTTTTTATGTTTCTTTGTTAATAAAACAACAGCGTAGCCATTATCAGTATCAAATCTTTTAATATCTCCTTCTTTTGTAGTTTCTTCAAAGGTCCACCGTGTGATTTGACGTTGAGAACCTAAGGATGAGATATTATCATCTAATATGCTTAAATTTGAAATAGGCATTATTTTATAATCAGACTCTTTTGACAACTCCTTAATATCTCCACCTGAAGTTAGATCAGAAGCAAAAGTTTCAGCTTTTTCAAAGATTTCATTTTCGGTTTTTTCTGAGGCTTCAATTTTTCTGGATAAAGTGGCAATTTGAACATTTCTTTGATTATTTTTTTGCCCGTCTATCTTAATAACATGATAACCAAACTGAGATTTTACCACGCCCATATCACCAATATTATTTTCAAAAACATAATCTCTAAATTCAGGTATCATACTAGAATAAACGAACCAACCCAGATCACCACCTTTACTGCCACTTGTTTTATCAATTGACATATCTTTTGCAATGGCTTCAAATTTACCAATATCATTTTTTACTACTGCTAAAAGACTATCGGCAACTATTTTTGCTTCTTCTTCATTTTGAGTAATAGTAGGATCAGCAATGGTTGAACCTACAAAAGGAATTAATATATGGCTTGCTTTAACTGAATCAGGTAGTTGTTTAATAGCAGTTATCTTAGAAATTTTATAAAATCCATTTTCAAGATAAGGACCAAAAACGTCACCTATATTTTTATCAAAAAGTGAATCGGCTAAAACCTTAGGTAATTTACCTTTAGTAATATAGTTTTCATTAAAAGGAATATCAGAGCCATGAGATGTAAAAAAATCAGGCATATCTTTAGCATTGGCAAAACCTGTAACCTTAACAGTTGATTTTGCAGCGGTACTGTATTCTTCCTTATCATTGATCAATTCAGCCAATTGATTCTTAATTAACTGCTCATCTTCTTTAGATGGTTCAACAACAAAATTTACAAATTGAATATCTCTTGAAGCTTCAACTGTATAGTCTTTTGCATGAGATTTTATATAATTTTTAATTTCATTATCGGTTATTTTTACCAGACTATCTGAGATACTACTATATGGTACAAAAACATATTTAAAATTTACGTTATTATTTTTATAAAAATAATCTCTTTCGCCCTCTTTTAGTGTACTTCCTAAACCAGCTCTTATCAATGAGTTATATGTGTTTTGTTCTAAATTTGATTTGATGCTTTTTTCGTAGCTTATCCAACTTAACCAGGCTGCTTTACTTTGTTCATTATCACCGGCACTTTCTTGAAGATTTGCAATGTATTCTTTTAACTTTTCTTCATCAAACATTCCTACTTCATTTTGAAACATTTCACTGTTTTGCATTTTTATTTGATTAACCAAAGCATTCCATACATCTTGTTCACCAACAACAACACCAGATTTTTCTAATTGTGTTTTATAAATTTTTCCACGAACAATACTATTCCATGCATTGTTTACATTTTGCATTTGCGAAGATCTTCCATTTGATCTGGAACGATTAATTTCAATTTCTTGAGCAAATTCTTCTCTACCAATTGCTTCGCCATTTACTTCGCCAATTTCTGAAATACTTTTGTTAAATAAAGGACTGTTTGCACTAAATATTCCACTTAATACAAATGAAAAAAGAGCTAATGCAATAATTATGATTAAAAAGACTGAGCGTTCTCTAATTTTTGATAAAACTGCCATTTTCCTTTTCTTTAAATTTAGTTTGCGAAAATACAATATACCTTTTAATAAAAAAAACTGTTTTTAAGTAATTAGATTTAGGCATCACAATGTTTCAAAATACTCGAATTATAACAATAAATAGCTTATAATGAGGTAAATACAATTCACAGCTTTATAAACAGAATTTTTAAGAAGCTATTTTTTCAAAGTCTGAATACCAATTATATAGGAAAAAATGTCTAAATTCTGCGTAAAGCTTAAGTTTTGGAAGCTACCTTTAAATAAACTTCCTCAATTTTAGATGCCGACACTTTAAGAATGGTATATTGAAAATCATCTATTATTACAATTTCATCTTTTGAAGGTATATTTTCGGTATGATTTACAATCAATCCGCCTAAAGTTTCATAGGCGCCATCCTCTTCTAAGTTCAAATCATAGGTTTCATTGATGTAATCAACTTCTAATCTTGCCGAAAATTTGTATTCGTGATCATTAATTTTTTCATCCAGTAAAGTTATCGTATCGTGTTCATCTTCAATTTCGCCAAACAATTCTTCAATAATATCTTCAACTGTAATTAAACCCGAAGTTCCACCATACTCATCTAAAACCACAGCAACACTTTTTCTTTTTTTAGTGAGATCATTTAAAATATCGTGAATCATCATGGTTTCAGGCACTATTTCAATAGGTAGTAAAATTGATCTAATATTTTTAGGTTTTTCAAAAAGTTCAAAGGCATGCACATATCCAATAATATCATCCAAGGTATTGGTGAAAACTATAATTTTTGATAATCCGGTATCAATAAATATTTGTCTTAGATTATTTAAAGACTCGTGAACATCCACAGCTACAATTTCAGTACGAGGTATCATTGCTTCTCGTGCTTTTACATTGTGAAAATCTAAAGCGTTTTGAAAAATTTGTATTTCAGAATCGATATCTTCATCAACAGTTTCCATTTGTTCTGAGATAAAATGTCCTAACTCTGCCTTGCTAAATACTAATTTTTCCGGATCTTCTTTGGTATTAAAAAAAACACGTAAAAAAAAGTTGGAGACCTGTGTAATTAAACCGGAGATTAAAAAAAACAGAATAAAGAAAAAATAAGCGGGTATTGCAAATAATTTTAATGTTTCATTGGCAAAAATCCTAAAAATTGCTTTGGGTAAAAATTCAGCAGTAATTAAAATTATTAATGTTGAAATAAGTGTTTGAATTAATAAAAGAACAAATTCATTATCAATTGATGGCGACAAAAATTGCATTAAAAGATCGCCCATAAAATAACCGTAAATAACCAATGCTATATTATTACCAATCAGCATGGTAGTAATAAATTTTGATGGTTTTTGTGTAAGTTTTGTTAAAATTTTTGATAAAAAATTATCTTTTTTCTTTTCGAGTTCTAAGTGCATTTTGTTAGCTGAGACAAATGCAATTTCCATTCCTGAAAAGAAAGCAGACAGTAAAATAGATAAGAGTATTATTATTATTTTAATTATCATTATTGTTATTTACCAGATTTTTTAAAAAAAACATTAAAAAGTGTTATAATTTAATCTTCCTTTACATAGATGGTTCCATAAATGGATTTCATACTTATCTTTGACAGATCTTCATTTGCATCGAGACCTTTACCATGTATTGTATCTGTTTGAGTAATTAGTGTAAATTCTTTTTCGGTATAAATATAGTGAACATTGGCATCCCAAAAAAGTTGACTTGTTTTTAATGTAGAATTGTCGGCATAATTAACAATGCTAACATTATTTGTTGCTTCAGATATATTTGTTTTTGTGAAAGTTATGGCATAATCAGCTTTTAAAACAACCGAATCACCATTTGTGTCGTAAGTAGTAATCTTAAGTCCCTTAGGAAATTCAGTATAGGGATGATTTTCTCTGTTAGAATAATCATTCATTAACGGAGTAATTAAGTTTGTATTTACCCTGCCCGAATCGGTATGGAACAGGTTAACATTTTTAGCAACTCCTATGGGTAGATTTTTATCAGCTAAAAAATCCTGGACTTCCTTAAGTTCATTACCACATGAAAAAAACATTGCTACTAATACTATAGCAGCAATGTTTTTTAAAATGTTATTAAGTAAAAGAAGCATAAATTTAATCTACGGAATTTTTACCGTTTCACTAATCCAGCAACCAATTTTATAAGATGATCCGGAAGCTTTACCCTCGGTAAAAACTAATTTTTTTGATGGAGCACTTGCCATATAGCTTTTAATGTATTTATTGGCGGTTGATGTAATACCCGGGTCAACTGCTTTTGCTCTTCTGGCTTTATCAGAAGCTGCAACATAAACCATACGTTTTGAAAACTCATCTGTACCACATGAATTAGCACTTGATGCGTATAAATTTGCAATTAATAAATAGGCACTACCCATACTTGGTCTTTCTTTTAATGCTTTGTAAGCATAACCTCTGGCTTTGCTTTTTGCGCCTTTCTTTTTCATAATTAAAGCACCACGATAATAGTATTTAGCTTTTTTATAGTTGTCGGTTTCAATACTAATTGCTTTATCAAAATATTCAAGGGCTTTATTATCTTCACCCTTGTCAATTAAAATACCTGCATAAAATACATAAGCATCAGATGAAGGGGCTGCATTAACATAAGCTTCAACCATTTTAGGATAAAGTGCATCATCTGTACAACCCTTTTGATTTAATCTTGAAACAGCTCTTTTTAACCATTTTGCATCGTTTTTATTTTTTTCAAAGGAACTTTTATATAAAGGAACCAACCTTTCGCAAGTTGCAACTTCACTTAACGTATTATCTAAATTCCCTTCAACTTGACCTAAAGCAGTTAGATTAACTTCTCTGGCATGTTTTTTCTTTTCTTCTTTTGATGATAAATTTTGGCCACTGGCTTCTTTGGCAACTAAAGCATCTAATTCTTTTGAATATTTATCCATTTTATTACTTACAGCTTCAGTAATATCATCATAAGTATCGAAAACCAATTGCGGATTGATATCTTTATTTTTTTCGGTAAACATTTCAAAATATAAACCCAGATTTTTAACGCTCATACCTGCAGGATCATTTTTAAAAGAATGTGCAAGTTTTGTAAATATCTCATTTTGAGGCACATCTCTTATAACCAATGAATTTGCCCAATCACTATATACTTTTCCTAAATTATCAGGAAAATACTTAACACGCATTTTGTAGATCTTGTCAATTTCATTTGATGCTTTTTGTGCATCAGCAGGTGTTGTAGATTTAGAATATTTGTCTTCTGCCATTTTTATACCGTATTTGTATAAATTTTTAGAAGATGTTGGGCAATTTTCTACACACCATTTCCAGGGTTCATACGCAGGCTCATAGTTGCCAACTTTTGCATATTCATAAAAGATAGACAGATTGGTTTTACATTTTTCTGGTTCACTACCATATTTATCCTGTGCATTAGTTGTTGCAATACCTAATAATAGAAAAATACCTATTACTAAACCTATTTTTAGTTTCATATTTAGTTAATTTATTTAATTTAATGTTCTTTTTCTAAACCATTTATCGTTCAAAGATAAACTTAATCTAAAATTAAAATAGTTTTCTTTTAATAAATTTCCGGTTGTTTCACCTCTTTGGCCCAATTCAAATCCTAAATTAATATTAGATAAAGTAAGCCCCATTGGTAAACTCACACCAAAAGATATGCCATAATCATTAATTTCGGTATCATTTATCTCTAAACCTATCTTTTTGTAATTAAAACCAGCTCTGTAGGTCAGGCGTTTCAAATAATTTGAAATGGAGTTATATTTGGGCGTATAAAAACCACCAACAGAAATCATACTTGATTTGTTATATTGATAACTATTTTGTTCATCATAGTATGAACCGCTTAAATCAAGAGCATCTCTAAAAGTATATTCAGCACCAAAAAACCAAATATTTTGTTTACCAAATCCGGCACTTAAAACGGTTTTTAAAGGGTATTTGACTGTAGCTTTAAGACTATTTGAATATAAAGTATCTCTGGGAATTGCAATTTCATTACGGGTATTGTCTAATGAAAATAAATACTCGTCTCCTTTTTGTGTAAGATCATGTGCTAAAGTAGCACTTGCACCTATTTTTAAATTCATTTCATTTGCCAGGTCATGTTTGTAAAGTGCACCTGTTTTAAACTCAAAACCTTTAACATACGAATTAACTTTGTGTTTGGTTGCATATTGAACATTTAGGCGGCGATTTAAAATACTTTTGTCTATACCACCAAAAAGGTAAGCACCTTCAAAACCTAAATTTAAATTAAATGGAAATTTATAGGCATAACCCAAAAAAACTCTATTAGTACCGCCCTTACCTTCATAAAGGTTAGTTTGAACTAATTCGTCATCATCGTTAAATTTTGTATCTAATAATGAATATCCTACGGATGAGTTTAATTGTAAACCAAAAGCTAAACCCTGATTGCCTCTAATAGGGATTCCCATAGCAAGATAGGTAAAGGATGCATGCGAACTGATTTGTGAATCATCTCCATCATCAAAATTTATCATTTTATTACCACCGGTAAACACATAGGTTGTCCATAATAGTGATGCGTATGAGGCAGGGTTGGTTAAACTGATTCGGTATTCACTATCTAAAACACCACCTACATTACCCATTGCCATTTCTTCAACACTTTTTAAAGAAACTTCATCACCAATTCCAAAATATGAATATGGAGATGAGTTTGTTTTTTGTGCAAATCCTACAACACTAAAAAATATAGCAATTATTGCTAAAAAGTTTTTGATCATTCTTCTAAATTATAAAACAAAATACTGTTTAGTCCTTCCAATAAAAAATTTGGATTGGCAAATATGGTACTTTTTAAGTTTTTTGCCAAGAAAATTGTGTCTCCTCCTGTTAAAACTACTGTTAATTTTTGATTTCTTGCTTTAAATTGAGCAATTGTACCTTCAATTTCTTGAATAATTCCATTAAGTACACCAATGTGAATTGAATTTTCAGTAGAGTTTCCAATTGCAGAAATTTTATTTATCAGTGATAATTTTGGTAGATTTGCCGTATAAGAATGTAAGGACTTATACCTCATTTCAATTCCAGGAGATATTGCTCCGCCATAATATTCACCATTTTTATCAACAAAATCATAAGTAATACATGATCCTGCATCGATAACCAAAACATGCTCGTTTGGATAATCACTTACGGCAGCTGCAACCAATGCAATACGATCAACACCCAGAGTTTTAGGTGTTTTATAAAGATTTTTAAAAGGTATTTTGGTGTTTTGATCAAGGATAACGGGATCTAATAAGATTTTGATATCTTGTAGGTCACTATTATTGATCTCTCCAACACTTGATAAAATGCTGTGAGAAATGGTATGCTTGTTTAATATTTCTTTTAAAGAGTTGATCAATTCTTTTTTAGGGAAAGTATCTTTTTTAAGAAGTGAATTTTTATTAAAAACAGCAGTTTTAACTAAAGTATTGCCAACATCAATTACTAAATTCATTTTTATTTTTTTTATTGATGCAAAAATACAACAGATTTTTTAATATTTTTTTTGTTGGTTTTAAATTTAGATTTATATTTGCACCCGCTTATGGCGATGGTACCTTAGCTCAGTTGGTAGAGCAATGGACTGAAAATCCATGTGTCCCTGGTTCGATTCCTGGAGGTACCACATTTTTAAATTATAAAACCTTGCAAATCAATAGTTTGCAAGG
>JAOZVI010000133.1 GCA_029938265.1 Flavobacteriaceae bacterium
TGCCTGCCGGCAGGCAGGCTTGTTTCAGCATCTAGCGGGATCAAGGTTAACCCGCTGGCGTGGCAGGTACCTCGACCATTGTGTCGATTCTTATATTGGGTTCAGGGCTTGCCCTGAGCTTTAATGCCTTTTTTTTAATTTGATTTAATTATAATAATTCTTAGATATATTTTTCTTTTTTACTTTCATTATATATAGTATATTTGTTGTTTAGAACGATTAAAAATAATTATTAAAATGAGTTATAATAAACAAGATATTTTAAAGGCATTAGAAACCATTACTGCTCCAGAAGAGGGAAAAAGTTTGGTAGAAAGTGGAGCAATTGAAAACGTTGTGGTATTTGATAAAGAAGTTATTGTAGATGTTGTTTCTGCTAATCCTACTTTACAAGCAAAGAAAAAATTGGAAGTTGAAGTAATGAAAGCTATTCATCAACATGTTGATGAAAAAATAGATGTAAAAGTTAATGTAAAAACAAAAACTATTAGTGTTAAACCGGCGTCAATTGCTTCTGATAAATCAATTCCCGGAATTAAGAATATTATTGCTGTAGCTTCAGGAAAAGGTGGAGTAGGTAAATCAACTATTACAGCCAATCTTGCTGTGAGTTTGGCAAATATGGGTTTTAGTGTAGGGATTTTAGATGCTGATATTTATGGACCATCAATGCCAATCATGTTTGATGTTATTAATGAAAAACCATTGGCCAAAACTATTGATGGAAAGGCAAAAATGGTACCTGTAGAAAATTACGGTGTTAAGATGTTGAGTTTAGGATTTTTTACAGATCCCAATCAAGCTGTAATTTGGAGAGGTTCTATGGCGACCAAGGCTATAAATCAGATGATTTTTGATGCAGACTGGGGAGAATTAGATTTTCTGTTAATCGATCTTCCTCCAGGAACTGGTGATATTCATTTAACTATAGTACAATCAATTCCGGTAACGGGAGCAGTTATTGTGAGTACACCACAAAATATTGCTTTAGCTGATGCAAAAAGAGGAGTTGCAATGTTTAAACAGGCTGATATCAGTGTTCCTGTTTTAGGAATAGTTGAAAATATGAGCTATTTTACACCTGAAGAATTACCTGATAATAAGTATTATATATTTGGTAAAGATGGTGCTAAAGATTTAGCCGATGATCTTGATACAGCTTTCTTAGGTGAAATACCATTGGTTCAAAGTATTAGAGAATCTGGTGATGTTGGTCATCCAGTTGCTTTACAAGAAGATTCTCCTTTAGAGGGAGCTTTTACAGAGGTTACCAAGAAAATGTTAACACAATTGGTAAAACGTAATGAGACATTACCTCCCACCGAAATTGTTAGAATAACGAACATGTCGGGTTGTAGTACAAATTAAGATATAATTTTCTTTGCCAAAGTATTTACTTTGGCAAAGACTAAATATTTGTTATAATGACAAAAAATGAATTGTTAATCAATGTTGAAAAAGCGTTAGATGAAATTCGACCGTATTTAATAACCGATGGAGGTAATATTTCATTAGTTGCTATTGAAAATAACATTGTTAAAATACAGTTTAGTGGTACTTGCATTGATTGCCAGATCAATCATTTAACATTAAAAAATGGAGTAGAAGCTACAATAAAAAGATTTGCACCACAAATAACTGAAGTTATTGAAGTTAAATAGTGTTTCCTAATTTTTTTTACTCTTTTAAGGATTCACCTGAATCTGTTACCCAACTAATAATATCAGTAAATTAAAAAGATCTTAATAGTACTCAATTAAATTCCTTTTATTATTCCCTTAATGAAAAATTCATGACTTAAAATATAGTCATACACGGAAATGATTATATGAATGTTCCAAGGTAGAAGCACAAACTTGTCAATCTTAAAATTGATTATTTGGCGGCATGCATGGTTTTACCTATTTTTGAAAGTGTTAAGATTTTGATAAGTAAATAAAAAACAATAGAGATGGCTGAAGATAAAGATCGATTTGATTATGACTATGTTATCATTGGTTCTGGTTTTGGCGGTTCTGTTTCAGCATTGCGATTATCCGAGAAAGGATACAAAGTCCTGGTTGTTGAAAAAGGTAAATGGTATAAAAAAGAAGATTTTCCTAAAACCAATTGGGATTTAAAAAAATGGCTTTGGTTACCTCCGTTTAAAATGTTTGGAATATTAAAGATGACAATTCTACGGCATGTAACTATTATTAGTGGCGTTGGTGTAGGAGGAGGCTCATTGGTTTATGCCAATACTTTACCAATACCTAAAAGTGAATTTTTTAATAGTGGTAACTGGAAGGGATTAACTGATTGGGAAGCTGAATTGAAACCTCATTATGCTGTCGCTGAAAAAATGTTAGGTGCTACTGAAAATCCAAAATTTTACGATTCAGACATTGCTTTACAAAAAGTAGCGCAACAAATGGGAAGATCCAATAAATTTGAAGCGCCAAAAGTTTCAGTTTTTTTTGGTAGATCTGATGTTGAAGTGAAAGATCCATTTTTTAATGGAGAAGGCCCTGATAGAGTTGGCTGTAATTTTTGCGGACAATGTATGACGGGTTGTCCTAATAATGCAAAAAATTCTTTAGATAAGAATTACTTATATCTGGCTCAAAATAAAGGTGCAAAAATAATTGCAGAAAAGTTAGTAACATCTGTAAAACCAATAGATCATAAAAACAGCAATAAAGGTTATATAGTTGATTTTAAAGATGCTACTTCTTATTTTAATAAAGGATTAGGCACTGTAAAAACAAAAGGAGTAATTTTTTCGGGTGGTGTTTTAGGTACTGTTCGTTTAATGTTGAATATGAAATCTAAAAAGATTTTACCAAATCTTTCTGAAGATGTTGGAAATCACATTAGAACCAATAATGAAAATTTATCACTAATTACAACAAGAGATAAAGATCTTGACCTTTCAAAAGGTATTGCTATTGGCTCAATTTTTTCCCCTGATGATGATGGTCATGTTGAAGCAGTAAGATATGGAGCAGGTTCAAATTTTTGGAAAATACTGATAATTCCAATGGTTTTTGGAAAAAATGTATTTATTAGAATTTTCCAATTATTGAAAGAATTAATTTTTCATCCTTCAGTTTGGATAGGAAATTATTTGAGAAAAGATTATGCAAAAAGAACTGTAATTTTGTTGTTTATGCAACATTTAGACAGTACCATAAAATTTAAAAAAGGCTGGTTTAATCTGTCTTCAAAAGTAACTTCCGGATCAAAACCTACACCATTTATACCGATGGCTAAAACACTGGCAGATAAAGTTGCAAAAGAAATCAATGGGAATGCTTTTATGATGAGTACAGATATTATATTTGGATCGCCTTCAACAGCGCACATTTTAGGAGGTTCGGTTATCGGAAAAGATAGCTCAAAAGGCGTTATTGATACTGAGCAAAAAGTATTTGGATATGAGAATATGTATGTTTGTGATGGTTCAGCAATATCGGCAAATCCCGGAGTAAATCCTTCTTTATCAATAACAGCTATGACTGAAAGAGCGATGAGTTTTATACCTTCAAAAAATATTTAGAATAAATCACTAAAAATGTTAACCTTTAAATTTTAATTACATATAAAGAAAACAAATACTTTATTATATGTTGGTTAAAGTTTATGGAAGTGCAGTTTTTGGTGTTGAAGCAACAACCATAACTGTTGAGGTTAATATTGAAAATGGCTATGCTTATCGTTTGGTTGGTTTACCGGATAATGCTATAAAAGAGAGTAGTTATCGTATCTCTGCAGCATTAAAAAATAATAAGTATGAACTTCCCGGAAAGAAAATCACCATAAATATGGCTCCGGCAGATTTACGTAAAGAGGGTTCAGCTTATGATCTCACTTTAGCTATCGGAATTTTAGCAGCTTCAAAGCAAATAAGTTCAAAAAATATTGGTGATTATGTTATCATGGGAGAACTTTCATTAGATGGAAGTTTACAACCATTAACCGGAGCATTACCCATTGCGATAAAAGCAAGGGAAGAAGGTTTTAAAGGGTTTATATTGCCTGTGCAAAATGTAAAAGAAGCTGCAATTGTAAATGACTTGCAAGTATATGGTGTAGAAAACATTAAAGAAGTTATTGATTTTTTTGATGGTAAATCAGATTTAAAACCACTAAAAATTGATACCAGAAAAGAATTCAATAAAAATTTAGATCATCCAGAGTTTGATTTTGCTGATGTTAAAGGGCAGGAAACAATCAAACGCTGTATGGAAATTGCTGCTGCCGGAGGACATAATATTATTTTAATTGGTCCGCCCGGATCAGGAAAAACGATGCTGGCAAAAAGATTACCTACAATTTTACCACCCATGTCTTTAATGGAGGCACTGGAAACCACAAAGATACACTCAGTAGTTGGCAGAATAAAAGAGCATACAGGTTTGATAAACCAACGCCCGTTTCGTTCTCCACACCACACAATAAGTGATGTGGCTCTTGTAGGTGGAGGTGCATATCCACAGCCAGGAGAAATTTCTTTATCACATAATGGTGTATTGTTTTTAGATGAATTACCAGAGTTTAAACGTTCTGTTTTAGAAGTAATGCGGCAACCTCTTGAAGATAGAGAAGTAACTATTTCAAGAGCAAAATTTACTGTCACATATCCAAGTAGTTTTATGTTGGTAGCGAGTATGAATCCCAGTCCGAGTGGTTATTTTAGCGATGGTAATAGCCCTGTAACATCCTCTCCTCAGGAAATGCAGCGTTATTTAAGTAAAATTTCAGGTCCGTTACTAGATAGAATAGATATTCATATTGAGGTGCAACCTGTTCCTTTTGAAAAATTGACTGAAGAACGGAGGGGTGAACCAAGTAAAATGATAAGAGAAAGAGTAACCAAAGCAAGAGAATTTCAGGTTGCAAGATTTTCAACACTCAATAATGTGCATTATAATGCTCAAATGAATGTAAAACAAATCCGCGAATTTTGTGTATTAGATACCACTTCAAAAGAGTTGCTAAAGGCGGCAATGGAAAAATTAAATCTATCTGCAAGAGCTTATGACAGGATCTTAAAAGTTTCAAGAACAATAGCCGATTTAGAAAATATAGATTCTATTTCTCCTGAACATATTGCCGAAGCGATCCAATATAGAAGCTTAGATAGAGAAGGTTGGTTGGGGTAAATTTTTAAGATGTAAATTAAATTTTAAAAAACTAAAAGTGATACCTTTGAGGGGCAAATAATTGAAAATCATAATTTAATAATATAGAATATGATAAAGATTAAACCTCATCATTTTATTGATATAATTACTTCATTTTCTGCAGATAGGGTAATATTAAAACCTCACCATTATAATCATAGTGTTCACTCCATTTCAAAGAAAATATTAGAAAACAGAAGTTCAATTTTAGAAATTGAATTGGATGCCGATGATATCTGTCAACCTTGTATTCATAATATTGATGGGATTTGTGATGATAAACTTAATATTTCTAATCGTCCAAAAGTTCCTCCCTTAAAAAGAGAATGGAATTTAATACTGGATAAACGCTGGTGTAAAAGATTGAAAATAGAGCAAGGAGAAATAATTTCTGTTTTAGAATTTTGTAAACTTTTAAATGAAGGATCAAATAACCTTGTGGATATCTATAAAGAAAACAATTTAGAGAATACAATTAAAAGAGAGCTTAATTTAAAGAAGGGATTGAGAAAATATTTAACATCAAATGTTGTGTATTTTGAAGAAATTGAATAATTAAAGAATTAAATTGATACTCATCTGATGATTATATCCACATTGGTTATAAATCATCTGATGAATGTTGCTAAGATGATATTCTCTAATTAAACCATGAGACAACTGACTTTTTAGCTTATTCAATTATTATCTTAACAGCTTTAGAATTACCATTAATCTCCCAAGTTGATCAAAAATTTCTAATTTTATAAGAGATGACTCGTGTAGTTTAAAAGAAACGTAGCTGATATTTTAATTTATGATTATTGTCATAGTTTATGTCTCTTATTTAATCTATATTTAATTGGTTAAATTTTTGAAAATGAAAAGATTGTATTTTATTTTTCTATTTCTTATTCTAAGTAATTGTACCGATGATTCGGATTCTCCGGGTCCTGTTCTTGATCCTGATCAAACAACTGCATGGAGTGTCTACCTTTGATGTGACAATTTTAATAAGCCCATAAATATTATATAT
>JAOZVI010000134.1 GCA_029938265.1 Flavobacteriaceae bacterium
CCGCCTTAAGGCGGAAATCAAATCTACCAGCTTGTAGCTGGTAGTAGTTTAATTTATAAGGATTATAAAAAAATTGATTTTTATTGAATGTGATAAAGAAATATTCATAACTATAATATAGTCACACATTTTACGGGACAGTGTTAAATCAAAACAGTATTATTATTCAACTTTAATTATTTGTTCTTTATTTAAAATCTCCATATTATTAAATCTTAAATAAACTTGTGCTACGGCAAGGGTGTCATTTTCGCAATATTTTGCAATCCTTTTTAAATCACCATCTTCATAATATACCTTAGCAACCTGGCTACCATCAATATCTTCTTTTGGAGAATCAATACCTAGAATATTTGTAAGTAAATTTAATGATGTATAATGCTTATAATCACCAAATTTCCACATATCTAAAGTATCTAAATGAGGTACTTCCCACGGTTTTTTACCAAATAAATTTAGTTTTTCAGGTAAAGATATACCATGAATAATCATTCTACGGGCTATATAGGGAAAATCAAATTCTTTACCATTATGGGCACATAAAAGTTGTTGTGGCTTACCGAAATGGTTTTCAATTAATGCCTTAAAATCTTTTAAAATTTTAACTTCGTCTTTTCCATAAAAAGATTTAATTCTAAAAGTTCTTTTTTTGGCAAAAGAATCAAAAAAACCAACCGAAATACAAACAATTTTTCCAAATTCAGCCCAAATTCCAGCACGTTCATAAAACTCCTCAGGAGTAAAATCTTCTTTTCGTTGATAAAGTGTTTTTTTTGCAAATAATTCTTGTTTAATTTCTGATAAACCAGAAAATTTAGGTTCTTCAGGAACCGTTTCAATATCTAAAAATAATATGTTATTTAAATTCATCTTAGAACCTATTTTATAGTTCAATGTTTAAATTTAAAAAAAGTTAACAAAAAAGACTGTCAAAATTATAAGAAAAGTGTTTAAAAAAGATAAACTAAATATTGGTCATTTAAAAATCTCAAATGGAAATTGGTTTACTTTTGTATTTGGCAATCTTTTAAATGTAAATCCGGTATATTTTTCGCAATCATCTAACAAGCTTAATTTAAAATCCTTTTGTAAAGCATAGGGTGAAATATTTTGTTGTTTTAAATATTTTGCTAAATATTCCTGCTCATATTGTCCTGGTGTAGGGATGAAAAAAACTTTTGAATTAAGCTTATCCAGATCCATTATTGTAGAATATCCCGATCTTGTTATAATCGTTTTGCTTTCTAAAATGGCTTTTTGTAAATCTTTTTGCATCATAAAATTCACAATCTCAATATTTTGATTCTTAACGGAAATATTTTTATCTGAAAATACTCCTCTAACAAATAGAACTTTTTTACGATATAATTTAAGCTCAAATAGAAGCTTTTTTTCCAGCAATCCTCTTTGTGGTTCCGGTCCAGAAAGAAGCACCATAATATCATATTTTTTATTTTCATCTAATACCTTTTGTAATGAATCTTTGTCTTCAAACCGACTTAATGGTCCAATAAATTTTATTGGAAAACCTATGTCTTTTAAATGAGAAAGTTTACCTGATAAATTGTTTTTGCCACTGTAATCAGGAATCCAGCATTCGTCAAATTTAGCAATGATATTTTGATGTAATTTACTTGTCAAAAATGATGTGCTACCGGATAGAACATTAATTTGATGAGTTATGTAAACAGATGGAATTTTATTTGATCTTACTCCAAAACGATTATCAGAAATAATGCCTTTGATATTTACATTTTCTATTATTTCTTCTATTAACTTTTTTTCTTTTTTTATTGCTTTAATAATCTTGGGAGAATTTAATAACAAACTGTACTTTAACAAACCTCCGTTTTTTGTATAATGAATCTCATAAGAAGGAAGCTCAAAACTTTTTAACTTTGGAAATTCTTTTTGTAAGAGTTGTAAAGCTATACCATCGCAACAAATAACAGGTTCAAAGTTTTTATTTATTAAAGCATTGATAATAGGAATACATCGGGTTGCATGACCTAAACCCCAGTTTAAAGGAGCAATTAGAATTTTTTTTTCTATTTCTATTTTGTTCTTCACCCAAAAAGGTTGGTAGCAAAGTATTAAGTTAATTGCAAAATATATGAGAAGAAATTACAGATCGAAACCAATATCTTTTCGATAACTCATTTTATCAAATTGGATCTTTTCAATATTTTGATAAGATTTAGACAGAGCTTCTTCAAAATCTTTTCCAAAAGAAGTTACAGCCAACACTCTTCCGCCACAGCTTATAACCTTATCGTTTTTAACGGTAGTTCCGGCATGAAACACTATAGAATTTTTTACATTATCCAAACCAGAGATTTCTTTTTCTTTTTCATAACTTTCGGGATATCCTCCTGAAACTAACATCACTGTAGTTGCAGATCTTTCATCAATTTCAAGATTGAATTCATCCAATTTTTTCTCAGCAGTAGCGATAAACAAATCAACCAAATCTGATTTAATTCTAGGAATAACAACCTCAGTTTCAGGGTCACCCATCCGTACATTATATTCAATTACAAAGGGTTCATTATTTACTTTGATTAAGCCAATAAAAATGAATCCTACATAAGGAATATTATCTCTTTTTAAACCCTTTATTGTAGGTTTGATGATTCTTTCTTCCACTTTTGTTAAGAATTCTTCATCGGCAAAAGGAACAGGTGAAATTGCCCCCATACCACCTGTGTTTAACCCTTTATCTCCTTCACCAATTCTTTTATAATCTTTCGCATTGGGTAAGATCACATAATTTTCACTATCAGTTAAAACAAAAGAGCTCATTTCAATTCCGTCTAAAAATTCTTCAATGACCACTTTTGAGCTGGCATCACCAAATTTTTTCAGAGTTAGCATCTCTTTTAACTCCTTTTTTGCTTCTTGTAAGTTATTTAAGATCAAGACACCTTTACCGGCAGCTAAACCATCAGCCTTTAAAACATATGGAGCATCTAAATTTTCTAAAAAAGTGAACCCTTTTTGAAGTGTTTCAATAGTAAAACTTTGATATTTTGCAGTAGGTATTTTATGTCGTACCATAAATTTTTTAGCAAATTCTTTACTTCCTTCAAGTTGTGCTGCAAGTTTTTGTGGTCCGATAACAGGGATATTTCCCAATTCTTTATCCGAAAGAAAAAAATCATGAATACCATTTACAAGAGGATCTTCAGGACCAACAATCACCATTTTAATTTTATTTTCTAAAACTATTTTTTTTATTGCCTCAAAATCATTTACAGATAATTGTAAGTTAATACCTATATTTTTTGTTCCTGCATTGCCAGGTGCAATAAATAATTGTTCTATCTTATCACTTTGAGCAATTTTCCAGGCTAATGCGCTTTCCCTTCCTCCTGATCCTAAAATAAGTATATTCATTTGTTTAATATTTTAATATGCCTTTTCATCTTTTTTAAAACCGTTTAAAATTGTTTGTCCGATTATTTTCAAATCTAATAAAAATGACCAATTTTCGATATAGTAAATATCGAGCTTAACACGATTTTCCATATCTTCTTTTTTTTCTACTTCTCCTCTATAACCTCTTATTTGAGCTAATCCGGTTATTCCGGGTTTTATAAAATGCCTAACCATATATTTATCAACAATCTTGGCATATTTTTGCGTTTGGCTTAACATATGTGGGCGGGGACCAACTGTACTCATATCTCCAATTAAGACATTGTAAAACTGCGGTAGCTCATCTATACTGGTTCTGCGAATAAATTTACCAACTTTTGTTACTCGATTATCTCCTTTAGTTGCTTGAATTTTATCAGACTGATTGTTCAAATACATTGATCTGTATTTATAACAAACAAATTGATCTCCATTTAATCCATCCCGAATTTGTTTAAAAAAAACAGGTCCTTTTGATTCTAACTTAATTAGAATAAATAACAATGGCGTTAACCATGACAACACAAAAATAATGATAAAAATAGAGAATATAATATCTGTAAATCGTTTAATAAATTTATTTACAGGGTCATCAAAAGGAATTTTACGAAGCGATAGAACCGGAAGATAATCAAAGTATTCAACTATCATTTTTGTAGTATAAATATTCTTGGCATCGGGAAGTAGTTTTAAAACAATTAGATTATTATCGGCAAAATCTATATAGGTTTCGATCTGATTTTTTGTAAGATCAGATATCGAACAATAAACCTCATCAACGATATTGTTTAACAGATAATCAAAAGAAAATGAAATTGATCCTAAATAGTTTGGATTGTTTATTTTTTTATCACAGAAATAACCTAATATATTATATCCTAATTCAGGATGTTCATAAAAAAAATCAGTTATTTTCTCAACACTTTTATTAGATCCTACAAGAACCACATTTCTAAAATTTCCTCCTCCAATTCTATATTTTTTTAAGGCATATAAATAAAATGTTCTAAAAATGGTAATAGCTATAAAGATATACGCCAAAACCTTTATATGATCAACAGAATTAATTACTTTATTTGTTAAACTGAAATAAGCAAAATAAACGAAAGTAAAAATTATAAACTGTAGAGTTAATCGAGAAATTACATCTACATTTTTATTATATCTCCCAATATTATAAAAGTTAAGGTGGTAAGAAATAATTAGCCAACTAAGATTTACGTAGGTTATATGCCAAAACCCCGAATAAGATTCATTAAAAAACAATCTTAAAAACAAATTAATAATAATAAGATTTGCAATTATTGAAATAGGTTTGATGTATATGGAGTAGCGTTTGTTCAAAAAAATACTTTTGTCAAATATAATATTCTTTTATCAACGATTGTCTGCCAAAATTTATTTATTCTTTTATTAACAATAAACCTAGGATTTATGATCACATAAAATAAATATAATTATTTTTACAATCGATATGAAAACACATAAAATAATTGAAAAGCTTTTTTCGAAAATTAAAAAAGAAGAGGTTAAAATTGAATATGCTTTTAATTTCCGTGAGTTTTTGACTATTTTATTTGAAAGAGGATTTGCCGCACTAAGAGGTTTAATTTTTGTAAAACCTTTTTTAAAAAAGAGTAAAGGATTAATCTTCGCTTCCAAAGGATCTAAAATTCAATTCGGACATAAAATTAAAGTAGGTAGTGGATTCAATTTAATGGAACATGCCACTTTAAATGCTTTAAGCTATGATGGTGTTGAGATTGGCAATAATTTTACATTAGGAAAACATGCTGTTATTGAATGTACAGGTGTTTTAAGAAATGTTGGCAATTCTTTAAAAATCGGAAATAATGTTGGCATTAATCATTATTGTTTTATAGGTGTAAGAGGTAATATTACTATTGGAGACAATGTTATTTTTGGCCCAAGAGTTAATATTTTTTCAGAAAATCATAACTTCGATAGATTAGATATCTCTATAAAAAATCAAGGTGTAACCAAAGAAGATACTATTATTGGAAATGATGTATGGATAGGGGCAAGTGTTTCAATTATGCCCGGAGTAAAAGTTGGAAATGGCTGTGTTATTGCAGCTGGATCAGTTGTCACAAAAGATATTGCTGATTTTTCAGTTGTAGCAGGAGTTCCAGCAAAAATTATTAAAAACAGAAAAAACAAGATGAATTTTGAATAAGATTAAAATGCCCTCTGATATCTCTATCATTACCACTTACAGATGTAATATGGCCTGTAAGATGTGTAATATATGGAAAAACCCTACCGATCAGAAAAATGAAATAACACCTCAGGAATTAGAAAAACTACCCAATTTTAAATTTGTAAATATTACCGGCGGAGAACCTTTTACCAGATCTGATCTGGAAGATATTGTGGAAGTTATGTTTAAAAAGAGTAAAAGAATTGTAATCTCAACAGCAGGTTGGCATACTGAGAAAATATTAAAACTTGCTAAACGTTTTCCAAATATTGGTATAAGGGTTAGTCTGGAAGGGTTGGAAGATATCAATGATGATCTCAGAGGAAGAGAGACCGGTTTTCAAAGAGGATTAAACACTTTAAAAGGACTTAAAGCGCTAGGCATTAGAGATATAGGATTTGGAATTACCGTATCTAACAAGAATTCTCATGATATGCTTAAATTATATGAGCTGAGTAAGGAATTGGATATGGAATTTGCAACTGCTACTTTTCACAATTCTTTTTA
>JAOZVI010000001.1:0-65593 GCA_029938265.1 Flavobacteriaceae bacterium
TGTAATTAAAAATTCAGATGATATTACCGTTGATGAATTACCACCAAGTGGATTTATGTAGCTTTCACAAAGGAGTTCATGAAAAATCTGTATCAAATTTTTCTAACTTATTTTACTTTATATCAGAGTGTTAACTGTTTTTTGAGGAAGTCTTAATTAATGTATTAAATACTAGTATTTCTCAATACATAATTAAACCTACTGTATATCATAAAGTTAACAATGTTTCTCATATTTGTTTTCAAATCAAATGCACGCTTAGTAATAGAAGAAATACTATAAAGGTCTCTATTTGCCTTTATAGTTGCCTGGCTTAATTGTTCAGCACTCATTAATTTTGGTTTAAAAGTAGCCTGATTGTATCTAAAATCTGGATGATTCCACCAATGTCCATCATAAAGTAATCTATTTTCCTTTTTAAATTGCTCAAATATTTTAGTTCTTGGGTACGGCATTAAAATATTAAAAAATGCTAGTGTTAACTTATTTTTAATGGCAAATTCTACTGTTTGTTCAATAGTATCAACAGTATCAAAATCATTACCAACCATAAAACTTCCCCAGGTTAAAAATCCGTAGTCTCGTAAAATACTTAATCCTTCTTTATAGCTATTAAAACCCTGAATATTTGGTGATTTATTATACCATTTAAGGGAATTAATATTGATAGATTCAAAACCGATTAAATTACCTATACATCCACTATCTGCCATAAGTTTAAGCAATTCCTTGTCTTTAACCATATCAATACTTGATTGACTTGCCCATTTAATTTTCAGTGGAATAAGTTCCTTAAGAAAAATCTTAAGTTCTGGTTTATTGGCAACCATATTATCATCCACAAAGAGTATGGTTTTTAGCTTATCCTTTTCAATTTCATATAATACGTCATCTATTTTTCGACATTTATGTGAATGATCAAAGAATTGTGAAATACTACAAAATGCGCAATTGAATTTACATCCTCTACTAAATTGTAGAAGTGAAACGGGAAGATAATTTTTTCCTTTGAAAATATTTCTATTGGGAAAACATCCTTCTTGTGGAGTTCCGAAAGGTGCCTTATAAATCTTCTGTAGCTTCTGAAGTTTAATATCACGCATCAATTGTTCCCATATGGGTTCAACATCGCCTAATACAATTGAATCAGCGTATTGAGAGGCTTCCTCTGTCATTAAAAAAACATGCATACCTCCCATTATTACTTTAACACCACGCTTTCTGTATTCATTAGATATTTTATAGGATCTTCTGGCGCTAAACGAATCTACCGTAATACAAACAAGGTCTGTTTTTTCATCAAAAGGAATCTCTTCAATACGATCATCATATAATACTGCTTCATCAGGCTCCTTAATAAGTCCCGCTATTATAGCTAGTTGCAAAGGCTCCATACTCCCCTCATTTAGATTATAAGCCGAAATAATATCTCCTAAACCTGGTCTAATTAAAGTTATTTTCATCTGTAAATGATTTATTTATTTAAGTCATCTAAAAAATATTTGGTGTTACTCTTTTTTTCACATATCGTCGGTAATGAAAATTTATCCCTAGCGAGAATATTAGCATTGATGGATTTTTCCATAAATTTCTATTAAGAAGAACCCTATATAATATACTTTTTATAGAGA
The DNA here is from genome assembly GCA_029938265.1 of Flavobacteriaceae bacterium. Classification (GTDB taxonomy): domain Bacteria; phylum Bacteroidota; class Bacteroidia; order Flavobacteriales; family Flavobacteriaceae; genus Namhaeicola. The sequence continues at coordinate 1,632 of JAOZVI010000001.1, forward strand.
AAACCTCATTATTGATCCACCAATACATTTCCGTTAATTTTTCAGGAGCTATCTTTTTAGGAATGTGAACACATTGAGTTCCGTCAAACTTTCGAAGGTCATCTGTTAACATCCTATTTTGTTTAGCTAACTCTTTATATAATTCTGTTCCAGGAACTGGTGTTAAAATATAAAACCGTGGGATTGGTATTTTGTTTTTATAAATGAACTTACTGGTTTCCCGGATTGAATCTTCAGTATCAAAATCAGTACCAATAATCATTTCTATACTGACAGTAATTCCCGATTTAGCTAGAATCCTAATGTTTTTTTCATGATCTTTGGCTTTTAGCCATGGTTTATCTAAACTATCTATCGCTTCTTGTTGAATACTTTCTACACCAAAACTCATAAGGTCACAACCAGACTCTCGTACTATTTTCAATAGTTTAGTATTCTGAGCCAAATGAATGATACACTGGCTTGCCCATTTCATCTTTAAAGGAATAATTTTTTGGCAAAGTTCTTTAAGGTATTTTGGATTTGAGACAATATTATCATCTATTAAATAAAATCGATTGAACCCTAAACGCTTTACTTCTTTTATGTCTTGAATTACTTCATCAACAGGACGGTATAAATATTTTCCTTCATACAAACAGGCAATTGAGCAAAACGAACATGTAAAAGTACAACCCCGTCCTGCTTGAACAGGCAACATTGAACCAATTTTCTTTTTAGTCAGTAAATCGTATCTGGGTATTGGTAAGTTTTTTAATTCATTAATTGGATAATTATACAGAGGTTTAACTGTACCATTTTCCTCATAATCCTGTAACATTTTTGGATAAGAAATTTCAGCATCGCCAATAACAACAGAATCAACATATTTCATAGCCTCTTTATAAGCGATAGAAGCCATATAACCACCCATGACAACTAATTTTCCTCTCTTTTTAAATTCTGCGGCAATTTCCAACCCTCTAAAAGTAGCATGTCCCATACTTCCTATAGCGACAATATCAGCTTCTGTATCGAAATTAATTTCATCAACAACTTCAATAAGTAACTCCACTTGCCAATGAGCGGGGGTATAAGCTGCCAATAGAGGAAATGCCAATCCTGGAAGGTTTATTTTCCGCTGTTTGCATAATTTCCCATTATCAGCATACTGCGTAGGTTGTATAAAAAGTATTTTAGGCATAATATTCGGCTTCTTTAATTCTCTTTTTGTATTGCTTTGTTACACGATACCCTCCCACAAACATCTTAAAAAGCATTAATGGGCTATATGTTGTTAAATATTTTAATATTACTTTTGGGCTATATAAAATTGAAGTATAAGCTTTTAGTATTTCTTTATAGAAATCAGCAACAGATAATTTTGTTGGTCGAACCGAAATATGCGCCAGATCCCACTGTTCATAATTCAATTTTTCAATAATAATTTGGTCTGCAGCAAAACTAACTTCTGTTTTTGGAAGGGGTGTTAAAGGCTGTAAATTTACAAAATGGATCCCCAGCAATTTAATCACATCAACCATATTTTTGAAATCGCTTTTATCCCATTCCGGGGGAATAATAATAGTAGCAAAAACATCCATATTTTCCTTATGTAGAACAGCCATGGTTTGATTGTATATTGAAACTGAAATATTTTTATTGTATTTATCCAATTCCTTATCCGAAAAACTTTCGAAACCAACTATTACGGTCTTTAAACCAATTTGAGCAAGTTGGTGCATAATATTAGGGTTTTTTGCTATAAAATCAGCTCGACCATAAACCAAAAAATGCTTATTTATTTTTCGCTTTTTTATCTCTGAAATAAATTCCTGCAGCCATTTTATATCAATCAAAAAATCGTCGTCAACTATATAAATTTCCTTTTCCTCTATTTGTTCAAGCTCTTGAATTACATTCTGCACTGGTCTTTGATAATAGAGCCCATTTGTAATTACTCTGCAAAAGCAAAAAGAACATTTATATGGACAACCAAATGATGTTTTGATTAGTGCCACATTCTTATGAAAAATGTAAAAATATTTGTCACGATACTTTGAAACAGAACTTCTGTCAGGGAAAGGAGTAGTAAAATCCAAATCAGGAAGTGTCAAATCTTCCAATTTATCTCCTTTTCGCAAAACGCCTTGTGGCAGTTCTGTATTTTTATCAATATGATTTAGTAAATCTGTAAATATCACAGAAGCATTTCTTATAACACGGAAATCAATCATATCGTTTTCAAAATCCTCAGGACATACTTCACAATGTACTCCGCCAACAATATTAATAATATCTTTTGATATACTCTTGGCTATAGTACAGTACCTAATAATTGTTGAAACATTAGTAATATACCCGGTAACACATAATACATCAGGGCTATACTCTACAATAAAAGATTCTATAGTTCTTTTTTCAAGAATCATATCTACAATTACAACTGAATCACAATCCCGCTTAAGTGCATACAAAATTTCTAATTCTAAAGGCTCGACAATCATCAGATGTTGCAAACCAATTGTTTCTGAAGAAGGTTTTGGCCTTACCATTAATATTTTCATAATAATACCTCCTTTATTGCATTTGTGTTTTCTAGTTTTCGCTTATATTCCATTAAAGGGCTGCTAAAAATTAGTAATTTGTTTAGTGCCCAATTACTGTGGCGAGCCTCCATAAATCTAGATTGTGGCATACCTCCCATTCGCATTTTAGGGATTTCTGCTGTTTGCCCTAACTCTATAAATTCTGATTTACTCTCAATACCATCCTTTATCAAACTTGCAAGTAATCCCAAATAGGCACCATTTGTTTTATTCTGATTATAATCAATTCCTCCCAAAAAGAAATAATATATATCATTATTTATAAGACTTATATTCCATCCAATAATTAAATCCTCTTTAAAACAAACCAGTAGATTAAATTCCTTAGGAAGATTTTGGAAAAACTTAAGACTAAGTTTCTCTAATTTACTACGGCTGCGCTTATACACCTCTATATATAACTTATGCATTTCTTTAGTAAAATCTTTACACTTCATTTTTCGGAACTGTAAATCTTTATTGGCCATATTTATTTGATTCAACCTACGTCTGTAGTTTGAGCGAAGTGAGGCCTTATAATTCTCCCATTTGACAAAACGGTTTCTTAATATAATAGTTGGTAAAGTATTCCCTAAAGCATATAAACCCGCTTTTGGCTTTTCCTCAAGATTTAAAAACAGAACAAATCCTTTTTCCTCATTATAAATATGATTTTTTAAAGCTTCTATTGCACTTTTATTCCCAAAAATTCCGGCACTCGACACCGAACAAGGAACTCCTACAATATTCATTTTTATTGGACTTTTAATATTGATAAATGTAAAAATATCAAGTCGTATAGAGTAAATAATAGCAGCCGAAACCATTTTATCATCTTCAAGACATAAATAATAGCGCTGATTACAGTGATTAAACTTTTCGGTATATTTAAGAAATTTTATTTGTTGAAAATAGTTATCAGCAAGCTCATCCCATTGTAATGGAAGATTAATGGAATCTTGAATATTTAAATATTCCAACATTATAACTTTGTTTCAAATATTGCAAACTTTCGGTAAACCTCTGGCTCCTTTCCATAACAACGTTGAAGAATTCGTTTTACAAAAGCTATTGAAGCACGATTTTCTTCAAAAATAAATCCTCCTTCACAATACTTATAACCTTTCTCAATAAGTGTAGGAAGAGATTTATTAATTAATGCAAGTGCAACTGGACTACGTTGATATTCAGGAATAATTCCAATTTCTGTAAAGCGAAATGTATCAATTGATTTTCCAAGTCGGTATTTAAAAACATCAAAAACATTCAAATCACGCTGACCTGAAACCAATTGGTTAAAATCGGGATACCACAAAAAGAAACCTATAGGCTTTCCTTTTATTTCAGCAAAGATTAAATTTTCATTATCTAACAGATATTTAAAAGGACTAAACATTTCAAAATCCTCTTCCTTATCACGATTTGCCCAATAAGGATGCTCTATAAATGCCTGATTATTAAGTCGAGTGTAAATTGCACTTTCTTCTTTAATATTTCGTTTATTCATAAACCTAATATTAAGCCCTTTAAGCTCTCTTTGTATTGTATAAGAGTGTGCCCAAGCTTTATACACTTTCATACTAAAACGAAATGTATACATTTTGTGACAATTAAGGTCCTTGAAATAATTGGCATAATAATCTGGATTATAAGGAAGTCCAAACATGGGTATTTCATCAAAACGATTTAATAAAATTCCTGCTCCATAATTTAAATGGCCATTCAAGCCAACAACTACCTTTTTACATTGCGAAAAATGCTTATAAATTTCTTTTTTTATCAAAGCAAAGATCTCTCCTAAACCTTTTTGTGCTTCAAAAAATGAAACTTGAATATAGTCCTTTAGTTTATGATCATTAATGAGAGCAAAACGTGCAACGAGATTATTTCCATCCCTTACTACAAATTTTTTTATAGAAGAATGTTTGTTAAACGAGCTATTAGAATTCAAAAGCAGCTTTTCAATACTGCTTTCGGTAGCACGAAAATAATTATTTCCCATATAAACATCAGCACTTACCTTTTCAAAATATTTATACGCCGATTTTCCCTCAATAAGCTCTATATTCATATGTATAAAATTTATAATTTCATGATATGTAACACCATATTAATCATGCCATTGTGTGTGTCAAGATTAATCTTAAATGTTTTATATAAAATATTCTTCAGGTTTTGGAAAGCCTAAGAACTGCATATATGATGATGCTGAATATGATCCTGCATTGCCAAATACTACAATATCACCAATCTTAAGTTCAGGTAATTCTACATTATTTGAAAAAATATCACGTGAATAAGTTGAACAACCATAAATAGTTGTAGTGACTGTTTTATCAGAAATTAATTGAACTCCATCCCTTATAATCATAATAGGGTGATTAGCGGAATCGGGATAAAGCAAAGGACGTGAAAACTGAACTGTAGAAGAGTTAAGACCAACCAATAGTTTATTATCTCGTTTCTTTACATCAGTAACATTCGAAACAAAATAACCAGCCTCACAACCTATTATTCTTCCAGGCTCAATTATAAGTTTAATATCTCTGTTAATTTGTTTTGAAACTTCATTCATTAATTGTGTAATTTGAGTATTGAACTCTGAAAAATCAAACTGTTTTTTTTTATCCTCAGAAACACCAAATCCTCCTCCAAAATTTAAGTATTCCAAATTGGTAAAATCTCTGGCTATATCAATTAGCTCTTTATAACAATTAATAAAATAGTCAATGTTAAAAATATCAGTTCCAACATATAAATGCAAACCTGAAATTTTTGATTTATCGCTAATATTATTAATTTCTTCCTTAGTAAAACCTAATCTGCTATTCTTGCCAATAAAGTAACCTGCACGTGTAGCGTATGGTTTTACATTATCCCCAATATTACAACGTATTCCTACTGATTTTTTAGGAAATAATTTCAACCATAATTCAAGTTGATTTGGTGAATCCAAATTTAGTTGAACGCCATAACTTTCTGCTTTTATAATTGATTTTGCTGATAGTGCAGATGATGTAAGAATTATCTCTTGATCTCTATACCCAACTTTATGAGCAGCTTCAAGGTGCAAAATAGAATTGACAAATATATTAACTTTTTCTTCTTTTACAATACGAAGAAATTGAGAACTAATATTTGCCATTGAAGCAAAATGAATGGATTTATTTTTATACGAAATGTTCTGAAAAATACGGCACTGATTTCTAATCTTCTGACTGTCATAAACATAGTATGAGTCAAATTCATCTTCTGCTTTACTTTCAATAAAAGAAAGAATATCTTTTTCCAAAACCATTTTCAATATTTTAGTATTCTTTATTTAATAACTAAATTTACGAATTTATCCATAATAATTTTTAGATATCAGTAATTATATTTTCTACTCCCATTGTATTTGTTTATATCCGTTTTTTTTTTTTTTGACTTTTGCAATTGAAATAGTATGACACAGTGCTTTGCCTTCAATTATTACAACATCATGAGAAAGAAGAAAAGAAAGTTGAAAGATATCAACAAAAGGTTGATTTTTAGCACATACCAAAAAGGCCTATTTTCGGGGTTAATGAAATAATTCAAAAAAAATGTGTTTGGCCATCAGTAAAGTTAATATACTTGGTCACAGTATAATTCCTCTTTATTTATTAGTTGTTGATGCTGCTTTAACATACGTTAAATCACATAAATTATTAGTTTTAATATATGCACTTAGAGTATAGCGCAAGAGAAAAAGAACCAGCTCTAAGTAGAAGAAGTTTCACATTTTAAGTATTCACACTAGTGAAATTATAATTATTTTTTCGGTTCTAAGATCAATTTATCTTTTGATCTTTCGATCTCTTCTTTATTTAACATCATTTTATAGAAACCACCCTCTAAATATTTTTGCGCCTGATTTTTGTAATGTTTGCTAAATACATTGCCCGATTGACCGGTGGGTAAGATTGCAATACTATTTTCAACATCGCTAAAATCAATGATTCTACGTGTAGAAGGGCCTGCATTTACTTCATATTTTCCGATATTATTAATAGAAAAATTTTGGTTATTCAGTACTCCATTCCCACCATTTGTCTTGAAGGGACCAATATTAAAAATATTTTTTAATATTGGTACTTTATCAAAAGCATGTTTGTGAGTTACTGAAACTGCTTTATCCCATGTCCATTGTTGAATATCTTCTCCAAATTGTTTTTCCAATGCAGTAATTGTTTCATGAAATGATTTTGTGAAAATTTCATCTCTGTTTTCTTTAATGTCTTTTGTTGTGATATCATTCCACCAAACAGATTTTCTCATTAGAATTTGTTTGGCAATTTGGCGATGGTATAATTTTGTTCCTAAAAATTGTTGAAACCCTTCCTCTCCCATCTCATCGGCAAAAGTATTCTCAATGAAACGATATATAAATTTAGTATAGATTGTTGGTGCTGTCAAACTTGTTTTATAATCCCCTTCCCAATTATTTAAAATATTTATTGCTATTTTTTCGTTCTCAGAGAGATTCGCTTTTGAAAGATTTTCAATAACAACAGAAACCAGATCCGAAACAACTGCAGACTTATCATCAATAATCATTTTTTTAACATCCTCTTTGTCAAAATCATCTTTTGGCTGTAAGATATTTACAATTCTTTTTGCTCTATTTTCAGGTACATAATAGCCGGGATAATACACACCTTGAATAGCATCAGGCTGATTATTTGCTGAATACACATAACCCCAAGGTGGGTTTATCGCTTGTGGATTGTTCTTAAAGTCAATATAATTAATTTGATCATCAATACCGTTTCCTCCATCAAGAATAAATTTAGTATTTAAATCAGTATCTCGGGTATAAAGTTTTGCTGAAGCAAACCATGCAATATTATTTTTTGAATCTCCATACATTATATTTAAACCGGGTGCGATGATCTTAGATGCTCCTTTTTTAAATTCATTTAAAGAATTAGCATGAGATATTTGATAAGATGCATACAGAATTTCATTTTTTAATTCGGGATTTGTATAGATCCAATCCATAGCAATATTCTTTTCTTCACCTATCATATCAATAAAATCATTCATGATGGGTCCGTGTTTTCCTACCTTTACTTCAAAAACAACATCTTCACCATCTTTAACTTTAATTGTTTCTCTTCGTTTTTGGTATTCTGCTTTATCGGGTTCTTCATAAAAATCAACATCATCATTTGCTAACATGGTCAAACCATAAGCATAATTTCTATTGTGACCTAATAATGGAAAAGGTGTCAATCCCAGATTAAATCCATAAATTTCAAAATCAGGGGTTACAATATGCGATTGAAACCAAACAGCAGGTTGTGCAAAACCAATATGTGGATCATTTGCGAAAATTACCTTATTGTTTTTAGTTTTTTTAGCCCCAATAACCCAACTATTACTTCCAATAAATGGCGGTATTTTCGTGTTTTGAAAAATATCATTAGCGGAAGCAGAAATTGAACTTGCAATATCGTTCTTACTTTTTTGATTATAATTTTCAATCAAAGTAGCTTTAGGATTTGTCTTTATATCTAAATCTGCTAAATAAGTTGCACCCAATTTATCTTTAATATTTGTTAATAACGGATCTGTTTTATGCGCCATTGCGAAACTAAAGCCCATATAACCAAATACATTATAAATATCATTAAGGGTATAATTTTCTTTGTCTATCCCTATTAATCTAAACTCTATGGGAGTTGTTCCTTCTTCAATAAACTGATTGATTCCATTTAGATAAGCCATTGAAAGTTTATAATATTGACTTGTGGTATCTAATTCATTTATTGCATTTTTAGATGCTGTCTCAATACCTAAACCTCTAAAAAATTTATCTGTTTTAATCAGTTCTTTTCCAAATAACTCTGACAGTCTTCCCGGAGCAATTCTTCTCAATAATTCCATTTGCCACAATCTGTCCTGGGCATGTACATAGCCCAATGCCACATATGCATCATTTTTATTTTGAGCATAAATATGGGGTACACCAATGTCATCATAATAAACTGTTACTTTATCTTCTAAATTGTTTAATTGAAGTTTTCCACTATAAACAGGCTTATTTCTTTGTATAAAAAACCAACTTCCAATAGCTAATAATAAAATAATTACTAAAAGTATCTTAAGAATTCTTTTGATCATAAATATTGAATTTTATCCAAATATAGATTAAATAAAAAAAACCTCAATAAGATCGAGGTCAAAAAGTTGATTTTTTAGTTAGTAGTAGAATAATTATGTAACAAATATAACAAAAAATATTCTCTTCTAACTTATTTTTTGTTTTTTACCATAAAAAAATCACTAAAAAATTTAGTGATTTTTTTTTAAATATTGTAAATTCAAATAAGATCTGTATTTAATAGTGATATATTTCACTTTCTTTCATAAACGGATTTCCTTTTGCATGTAAAGGTGCTTTTGTTAAAGCTGTAAAAACTACAAAAATGAAAAGTCCGAGGAAAAATGCAAGTGAAGCAATTTCAGGAATTCCAAAACTCCAATGATTTCCAACTGTAGCAGGAGATATTAATTGAAATATATCCATATAATGACCTATTAAAATAAGCATTCCTGCAGTTAAAACAAACCAAGGAGTACGTTTAAAATCACTATCCATCAAAATCAAAAATGGGAAAACAAAGTTTATTACGATCATCCCAATAAAAATTGGTTGATAAGAACCTAATAATCTAGGCATGAAATAAGCCGTTTCTTCGGGAATATTAGCATACCATTGCAACATAAATTGATCAAAGAAAAAATATGCCCAAAAAATGCTAAAACCAAACATATATTTTGCAAGATCATGTATGTGACTATCATTTACAAATGGTATAAATCCTTTATGTTTCAAATAAATTGTAACCATTGCAATTACTGTAATTCCTGATACGATCATACTAGAAAATACATAGAAAGAATATAATTGACTGTACCAGTGAGGATCTAATGACATTAACCAATCAAATGACATAAATAGTTCAAAAATTGCAAAGATTACAATAAAGATTATCGCAAAATTGAAATTTTTCTTATAAATAGAAATATCATTGGATGTATCTAAAGCAATTGAATTTTTACGCAATATCCATCTGAAAATATTATAAGCAAATAAATAGATAAAACCCCTTATCATCCATCCTGACGTATTTAACCACCAACTTTTACCATCAATTATAGCATCATAGTTTTCACTTGTTGGGTCAAAAGTACCATCAGCCATCCAAGCATACATATGATTAAAATGCATTCCTGAAGCTAAAATAAAGATAAAAAGTAAAATTGAACCCGGTAAAATATAAGCTGTTATTGCTTCCATCACTCTAAAAAGTACAATAGACCATCCTGCCTGCGCTGCCCATTGAATAGCATAAAAAACCAAAACAAGTACTGCTATCATCAAAAAGAAAAAAGCAGGTATAAAGAAAGCTGTCCACGGTCTGTTTTGTGCCTGATGTAAAGCGTGTTCTAAATGACTTTGCTCTTCTTCAGCACTTATTTGGGCAGTAGCCTCATGAGTATCAGTTTCATGTGCTTCATCAGCATGATGCAACATTTCTTTAACGTCATCAGTTGTTTTTGGTGCAGTAAAAAAACCGTATCCCATACCTAAAGCACCCAATATTATTAATACTAAAGAAAACGTTTTTAATTTGCTTGAAAATGTATACATTTTTCTAGATATTTTACTTTTGTTTAATTTTTATAATCCTTATTTCAACAATTCAGCTCTTAAACTTTCAACATACTGCACAACTTGCCAACGTTCATTGTTAGTCAATTGAGAAGCATGTGATCCCATCATATTTCTACCATGCATAATTACATGATAAATACTGCCTTGTGTTATTTCTCTATCTTTATAATTAGGTACTCCTAAAAATGTTTCATTAATCATTAATATACCTTGACCATCTCCTTTATCTCCATGGCAAATTGCACAAAATATTGTGTATAATTCTTTTCCTTTGAGTAAATTTTTATCCGTTAATTTAATTGGTGACATCATAGAATCTTTTGCCATTTGATAACCGGGTTCAGTATTTGGATATTCATAGGGCACAATACCTCTTGAAATTGTTCCCTCTACAGGGAGTTGTGCTGAAATACCATTTTTAAAAATAGGGTTTTTTGTATAGGTATCATAAGCAACGGCATCATACATATCTGTATCGCCCATATATTGTACTTTTCTATTTGTATTACTATCGTTGCACGAAGTAAAAACAATTACAAGTACTAAAAAGTAAGTTATTTTTATAAAATTCTTCATCGCTTTTATATATTGCTGAGCAAATTTTTAAATTCTAATATTATTATTTTTCAGTTACTTTTAATTCAATTGCTCCTGTTTGTTTTAAAAAGTCGGCCAATTGATCTTCATTACCATCCATAGAAACTTCCATTACAAATTTATCATCAGTTGTTCTTGGATCAGGATTACTTGCTGTTTGAAATGGCCAGATCTTACTTCGCATATAAAAAGTAATTACCATTAGGTGAGCGGCAAAGAAAACTGTCAGCTCAAACAATATTGGTACAAATGCAGGCATATTTTCAGCAAAACTAAAATTTGGTTTACCTCCAATATTTTGTGGCCAATCTACAATCATCATATAATTTAACATCCAAATAGCAAAGACAAACCCAATTACACCATAGATGAATGATGTGATGGCGATACGGGTTCCTTTTAATCCCATGGCTTTTTCAAGACCATGAACCGGAAATGGAGTATATACTTCCTCAATATGATGATTTGCTTCACGAGTTTGCCTTACAGCTTCTAAAAGCACATCGTCATCATCATACATTGCTTGAATTACTTTATTACTCATTTTAAATTATTTTATCAATTATAAAAATTGTTAATTTTTTTATTTATTATTTCTGGCTCGCTTATATCCATCTCCTGAAGCTTTCAATATTGATTTTACTTCTGCTTGTGCTACTACAGGAAATGTTCTTGCATATAATAAAAACAGTACAAAGAAAAAACCTATAGTTCCAATATAGATACCTATATCAACAAAAGTTGGTGAAAACTGTGCCCATGTAGAAGGTAAATGACCTCTACTTAAATTGATAACAATAATATCAAATCTTTCAAACCACATACCAATATTGATTAATATTGCCATGATAAAGGACACTGTAAAATTTGTTCTTAATTTTTTAAACCACAACAATTGAGGAAAAATACCATTACAGAATATCAGTATCCAAAAAGCCCACCAGTACGGTCCGGTTGCGGCACCTACAGATAAGTAAGTAAAATCTTCATATGAACTTCCCGAATACCATCCAACAAAAAACTCTGACAAGTATGCAACCATAACGATACCTCCTGTTAACAAAATTACTTTGTTCATGTTTTCAATATGAAGTCTGGTAATATAATCTTCAAGATTAGAAACCTTACGCATAATAATCAATAATGTTTGTACCATAGCAAAACCAGAAAATACAGCTCCAGCAACAAAATATGGAGGATATATTGTACTATGCCATCCAGGTATCACAGAAGTAGCAAAATCAAATGATACTATTGTATGAACTGAAAGTACTAAAGGTGTAGCTAAACCTGCCAACACCAATGATACTTCTTCAAAGCGTTGCCAGTCTTTAGCAGTACCACTCCAACCAAAACTCAATAAACTATATATTTTCTTTTGAAATGGTTTTGTAGCTCTGTCTCTGATCATTGCAAAATCGGGTAATAAACCAGTGTACCAAAATACTAATGATACAGATAAATATGTAGAAATTGCAAATACATCCCATAATAATGGCGAATTAAAGTTTGTCCATAATGAACCAAATTGATTCGGAATTGGCATTACCCAATAAGCATTCCAAACTCGTCCCATATGAATTACAGGAAAAATAGCAGCTTGAATTACGGCAAATATTGTCATTGCTTCTGCAGAACGGTTGATACCCATTCTCCATTTTTGACGGAATAATAATAATACTGCAGATATTAATGTACCCGCATGACCAATACCTACCCACCAAACAAAATTGGTAATATCCCAGGCCCAGTTAATTTTATTGTTTAAACCCCAAACACCTATACCTGTTCCAATGGTATATGCTATTGCTCCTATTCCCCATAGAAGAGCAAAAGAGGCAATACTAAAAACAACCCACCACCAAGTGTTGGCTTTTCCTTCGATAGGCGCAGCTATATCATTTGAAATATCATGATAAGTTTTATCTCCTAAAATTATCGGTTCTCTAATTGGTGCTTCGTAATGAGACATAATTTTATATAAAATTTATTAATTGTTCTTTATTTTAAAATCGCTAAATATTAATTAAGCTTCTTTTGTGTTCTTTACTTTTAATTGGTAAAAAACATTTGGTTTTGTTCCCACAAAATCCAATAATTTAAAACTTCTATCGTCTTTCTCTAATTGGGCAACTTTACTAATTTTATCATTTACATCTCCAAATACTATCGCATCAGTAGGACAAGCATTTGAGCAAGCTGTTTGGAATTCTCCATCAGCTACAGGTCTTCCTTCTTTTTTAGCATTCAATATGGTTAATTGTGTCATTTGAATACACATAGAGCATTTTTCCATCACACCACGAGATCTTACAACAACATCTGGATTCAATACCATCCTTCCTAGATCATTGTTCATGTTAAAATCAAACTCATTATTATCAAAATATTTAAACCAGTTAAATCTTCTAACTCTATAAGGACAGTTATTAGCACAATAACGAGTACCTACACAACGATTGTAAGCCATTTGATTTTGACCTTGAAGTCCATGAGATGTAGCTGCAACCGGACAAACAGTTTCACAAGGAGCGTGATTACAATGCTGACACATAACTGGTTGGAACGATACTTCAGGAGCATCTGAAGGTTGAATTTGTGCATTAAAAAAATCTCCAGTACCAAAAATACCTTCCTCTTTACCTTTTTCAACAGTCATATCACTTGAGTAATAACGATCAATCCGCATCCAGTGCATGTCTCTACTAACTCTTATTTCATGTTTTCCAACTACAGGTACATTATTTTCTGCATGACAGGCAATGACACAAGCTGCACAACCAGTACATGTTGCTAAATCAATTGATAGATTAAATCTTGTACCTAAATCATCAAATTTTTCCCATAGATCAACCTTATCCTGGGTTACTTCTTGATGATCTAACGAAAATTTAGGTGGCGAATTCCATTCATCTTTAGGTTTAGAAACAAAATCAGCTAAAGTTGTTTCTTTAGTGATCTCACCCTCTCTACCCATTATCGTGTGTTGTAATTGAACACAGGCAAATTCGTGTTCGCCTGAAACTTTTTCTATGCTTGCATTATGGAATATACCTTTTGCAAATGGAAAAGCATTAACACCAATACTCATTTCTTCTTGTAATCCTTTTTCTCCATATCCTAAAGCCAAAGCTATAGAACCCGGAGCCTGACCTGGCTGAATATAAACAGGTACTTTTTCAATAGTAACACCATTAGCAGTAATATTTACCATATCACCATTCAACGCTCCATTATCAACTGTTCGGTTTTCCAATCCCAATCTTTCTGCATCAATTCTGGAAACTAACAAATAATTATCCCAAGTGGTTCTTGTAATTGGATCAGGCAATTCTTGTAACCAAGGATTATTGGCCTGTTGACCATCTCCAATTCCTGCTTTTGTATAGACAGTCAATTCAAGATCACTTCCTTTTATTTTTGAAAGCGCAGAACCTGCTGCACTAATATCTACATCATTAACTAAATTTTCTTCATTAGCTACGGATACTGAAAAAGTACCATCGTGTAGTGCTTGATTCCAGGATTTACCTCCTAAAATGTTGTTATTCCAATTCCCTTTTAGATAATCATAATACGTTTCATTACTACCCAACCATTTTAATAAAGTTTCCTGAAACTGACGTGTATCAAATAATTTATGAATGGTTGGTTGTGTTAAACTATATTGACCTTTTTTGATCAATACATCATTCCATGTTTCTAAATAATGTGGTATTGCTGCAACATATTGAGAAGCGTTTGTCGTTTCATTGTCACTCATTGCAAAACTTACACTAAGCTTTGTTTTTTTTAACGCTTCAGTAAATTCTTTTGCATTTGGTAATGTATATGCAGGATTAGTATTGTGCGTAATTATAGCACCAATTTTTCCTGCTTTCATATCAGCTGTCAACTGTGTAACTTTAGCATCATCTCCATGGCGAATATTTCTTGTATTCACCACATCAATAACACTACTTTGTATTGCTTTGTTGATTTGTAAAGCTAATAATTGTGCATTTTTATCTTGAATTCCTGTAACAACAACAGCATTTCCTTCAGCAGCTTTAATTTGTTTTGCAATATCTTGAATAGCGGTATTAAGTGGTGACATTTCGCGAGTTGCAACACCACTAACAATTGCCTGATATAATTTTATTAATGCATTTACTTGTTGAGAAGGTTTGATCATCACTCTTTTATCGGCATTCGCTCCCGTTAAAGACATATTCGATTCAAATTGAATATGCTGTGACATTTTTCCATTTTTAGGAATTCTACCTTTTGCATATCCGGTAGAAAAACCTCCACCTTGCCAATCTCCTAAGAAATCTGCCCCAACTGAAACAATTACTTCAGCTTTAGAAAAATCGTAATCAGGTAAAGATCTTTTACCATACATTTCTTTCATGGCATCTAAAGCAGCACTTTCTGATATTGCATCATAAACAACATGCGCAACATTACTATATTGTTCTGAAAATTTCTTTACCAGACTACTTGTTGAAGGACTGGCACAAGTTCCGGTTAAAAAAACTATTTTTTCTCCATTTCCTTTTAATTCATTTAATTTAGCAAGTACTTCTGTGTCAAATTTATTCCAGGTAATTGCTTCACCTTTGGCTTTAGGGCCTTTTAAACGATTGTTATCATATAGCGACAAAACTGATGCCTGTACTCTAGCATTTGTACTGCCAAATGATGATTCTTTATTAGGTTCAATCTTAATAGGGCGACCTTCTCTAACTTTTATCAAAACATTTGCAAAGTCAATACCATCAGCAATAGTAGTTGCAAAATACTCCGCTACTCCGGGTGTTATATCATCCGGTTTAATTACATAAGGAATTGATTTAATTACCGGACCCTCACATGCAGCTAATGATGCTACTGCAGTAGAAAAACCAACATACTTTAAAAAGTCTCTTCTACTTGTAGAACTTGAATCTAATGTGTCTTTATCTCCCAAAAATTGATCAGCAGGGATTTCTTCTACAAATTCTTTTTGTTTTAGCTTTTCAACAATAGAGCTGTTTTCTTTAAGCTCTTCAACACTTTTCCAGTATTTCTTGTTTGATGCCATATTTATTGTTTGTTTTATTTTATATTGGATTAACATCCAATTTATATTCTTTTTATCTAACTTCTTAGTAATGACATTTACCACATTCTTTTCCTCCTAGATCAGCGACAGTCCAGTTTTCTAAATCCGGATACTTTTTAGCTAATTCTTCATGAATTTTTGCATAATAAGCATTGTCTTTTAAATCTATATCGGTTTCTTTATGGCAATCCAGACACCATCTCATGGTTAATGGTGAATATTGATATACTTCATCCATTTCTTCCACAGGACCATGGCATTCCTGGCATTCTAAACCAGCAACATTTACGTGTTGAGAATGATTATAATACACAAAATCAGGAAGGTTGTGAATTCTATTCCATTGAATTGGTATTTGCTCATAATTATCTTTATAAGCTAATTTATCAACATCCCATCCTATTGCATCATAAATTTTATGAATTTCAGCATCATAGAATGCTTTTTCAGATTCAGATGTAACAGGTCCATTATACTCAGTAATACTTTTATGACAATTCATACAAACATTAGCTGATGGAATTCCTGAAGTCTTACTGTTTCTTGCAGATGAATGACAATATTCACAATCAATTAAATTATCACCTGCATGTATCGTATGAGAAAAAGCTATTGGCTGTATAGGTTGGTATCCCTGATCAATACCAATATCCATTAAACTATCAAACAGAACATATGTTCCTAAAAGAGTAACAAAAATAGTAACAGCAATTTTTAAGAAACCATTTTTACTCTGAACTAAAATCCACACTGCCAGAATCAATATCACCAAAGCCAATGCATAGCTCATCCACCTATTTGAACTTTTTGGAGTAGCAACTACAATGTCAGCAACCACAGCCGCAACTTCAACAGGTTTTACGTCTCCAACTGTAGTATAGGCCAAAATTGCATCAATATCATCTTCAGATAATTGAAGGTATGGCGTCATTGGAATACTGTTGTACTCATTAAAAATATCAATTGCATCCTGATCTCCACTGGCTCTTAATGCAGCATTATCTCTAATCCACAAATGAAGCCATTCTTTGCTTCTTTTTTCACTAATCCCCTGCAAAGGAGGTCCAATCAATTTTTTATCTAGTTTATGACATGCAACACAATGGGTTTGGAATAATTTTTTACCTAAGGCTACTTTTGGATCGGAAGCTTTTGAAGTTGTTGCTGCTAAGTCACCCGTAGGTTTATCATCTGTATAGGCAATTATATCATTAATATCCTGCTCACTTAACTGAGGATAAGGAGTCATTGGGATACTATTATACTCATTAAAAATATCAATTGCATCTTGGTCTCCACTTTCCCTTAATGCATTATTATCTTTAATCCATGAATGAAGCCATTCATTGCTTCTTTTTTCACTAACCCCTTTTAAAGGAGGACCAATTAATTTTTTGTCTAATTTATGACAAGCGGCACAATTAGTGTTGTAAAGTTTTTTACCATTTTCCGGATCTCCCTGCTGGGCTGATATACTAAATGATATTAAAAAAAGGAAAGTTAGGCCGGTTATTAATTTTTTAAATGTATTGCTTTGCATTACAAATCCATTTGAGTTATTTAAGTCGATTCAATTTTATGTCTATAACATTGTATAAACATACTATAATCCTATGGAAAAAATCCATAAACATATAATTACTTACAAAAATACATTTTCTATGTAATCATCAAAGTGTTTTTTTATTAACAATATAATTTATAATTATTCTAAATAGCAAACTTGTTATCATTCTAAAAAACATTTTTTAGATTTGTAAAAAATTTATTCTAATGAAATTCATGCCATTAATTTATTTAAGTTTCTTTCTGTTTTTTTCACTTTCTGGATTTGCGCAACAAACAATAGGAAAAGTTACTGTTAAAACAGATTCAGATATTGATAAAGTTATTTCCAAAAAAAAAGCCTACAACAAATCATTAAAAACCATGAATGGTTATAAAATCCAACTATTTTTTGGAGATGAAAAAAAGGCATATGAAGAAAAAGATAAATTTAGAGGTTTGTTTCCTGACATTCCTGTTAAAATTATTTTTAGATCACCTGATTGGAAAGTTCAAGCCGGCAATTATTTGAGTCGATTAGATGCTGATAGGGCTTTGATTGATATTAAAAATGATTTCTCTGGCGCTATCGTGTTAGAAACAGAAATTGACATCAATCAATAACAATTAACCCATTTAATTTACCTTTGCTTTTATGAATGAAAATTTAGATGCTACAAATAAAGATTTCAGCAAAGAAGAATTTGATATTGAAAAAAAATTACGCCCCATTACATTTGATGATTTTGCAGGGCAAGAACAAGCGCTGGAAAATCTAAAAATTTTTGTCGAAGCCGCTAATTTAAGAGGTGAAGCATTAGATCATACTTTATTTCATGGGCCTCCGGGATTAGGTAAGACTACTTTGGCACATATATTAGCAAATGAATTAAATACCAACATTAAAGTAACTTCCGGACCTGTTTTAGACAAACCAGGTGATTTGGCTGGTTTACTTACAAATTTGGGTAATCGTGATGTTTTATTTATTGATGAAATACATCGGTTAAGCCCGGTAATTGAGGAATATCTTTACTCAGCAATGGAGGATTATAAGATCGATATTATGATCGAATCTGGTCCAAATGCCAGAACAGTTCAAATTAATCTTGAACCTTTTACTTTAATTGGTGCCACTACACGTTCGGGTTTACTTACAGCACCTATGCGTGCCAGATTTGGAATAAGCAGCAGGTTAAATTATTACAAAACTGAATTATTAACCAATATCGTCCAACGAAGTGCTCAAATATTAAATGTACCCATTAATATGGAAGCTGCGATAGAAATTGCAGGCAGAAGTAGAGGAACACCAAGAATAGCCAATGCATTGCTCAGAAGAGTTAGAGACTTTGCACAAATAAAAGGTGATGGAAATATTGAAATAAATATTACTCAATTTGCCTTAAATGCTTTATTAGTTGATACCCATGGATTGGATGAAATGGATAATAAGATATTAATAACCATCATTGATAAATTTAAAGGAGGTCCGGTAGGGATCAGTACTTTATCAACAGCAGTTGGTGAAAATGCTGAAACAATTGAAGAAGTTTATGAACCATTTTTAATTCAGGAAGGATTCATCATGCGAACTCCAAGAGGTAGAGAAGTAACTGAACTAGCATACAAACATTTGGGTAAAATTAAAGGAGATTTCCAAGGAGGATTGTTTTAAGTATCGATGTTATAATAGTTTTAAACAAGATATTCATATAAAAACATTAAATCATTAAAAAAAGATTATGAGCTTATTTTCAAAAGAAAAACCTGCAGAACAAGTTTTTGTAAAAGGTAAAAAATTAAGTTGTAACATTTGCGGACATGATAAGTTTATCCATCGAGAAGCGCAATTGAACACTAAAGCTTTTAGCATGATGAATATAGATTGGGCTAATAAATCGGCAAATTGCTATGTGTGTGATAATTGTTCAAATATTCAATGGTTTCTGGATAAACAATAGATTCTGAAAAATAAATTACACGATACAACCCTAATCAAAACCGAAGCTCAACGCCTCGGTTTTTCTTCCTGTGGTATTTCTAAAGCTGAGTTTTTAGAAGAAGAAGCTCCAAGATTAGAAAATTGGCTTAAAAATGATTTTCATGGTAAGATGCAATATATGGAAAACCATTTTGACAAAAGGCTTGATCCTACAAAATTAGTTCCAGGAGCAAAATCGGTTATCAGTTTAAAATACAATTATTTCCCAAAAGAAATCCAAAATAAAAATGCTTACCAAATTTCAAAATATGCTTACGGCGAAGATTATCATTATATCATTAAAAAGAAACTTTATAAACTTTTAAATTTTATTAATGAAAATATTGGAGATGTTGATGCCAGAGTTTTTACAGATTCAGCACCAGTTTTAGAAAGAGCATGGGCAAAAAAAAGTGGTTTGGGTTGGATTGGTAAGAACACTATGTTGATCTCTAGACAAAAAGGTTCCTTTTATTTTTTAGCGGAGATTATTTTAGATCTGGAACTAAACTATGATAATGAATTTAAAACAGATCATTGTGGAAAATGCACAAAATGTATTGATGCCTGCCCTACTGATGCCCTCTTGCCAAATCATTCTATTGACGGAAGCAAATGTATTTCCTATTTCACAATAGAAATAAAAGATGAGATACCAACTTCTATGAAAGGAAAGTTTAAAGATTGGATGTTTGGATGTGATATCTGCCAGGATATATGTCCGTGGAATCGATTTTCTCTTCCTCATAATGAACCTAAATTTTTACCCCCTTCAGACTTGTTGCTAATGACTAAAAATGATTGGGAAGAATTAGATCAAAAAGTCTTTAATCGAATCTTTAAAAAATCAGCTGTGAAGCGTACAAAATACTCGGGTTTATTACGTAACATTAGTTTCCTAAAAAACTGATTTTTGTTATATTCTGTCCTTTCAAATAGACTACCTTTGTGTATTATTTATTCATATTAAAATATTAAATAATGGCAGCAAAAATTAGAAAAAAAGACGCTTTAAATTACCATGAATTTCCAACACCTGGAAAAATTGCAGTAATTCCAACTACCAAATACACATCTCAACGAGATCTATCCTTGGCATATTCGCCGGGAGTTGCAGTACCATGTTTAGAAATTGAAAAAAATCCAGAAGATGTATATAAATACACTTCAAAAAGCAATTTGGTTGCAGTAATATCAAACGGAACAGCTGTTCTGGGCTTAGGAGACATCGGTGCAGATGCTTCAAAACCCGTAATGGAAGGAAAGGCATTATTATTTAAGATCTTTGCCGATATCGACGTTTTTGATATTGAAGTTGATGAAAAAGATATCGAGAAATTTATTGCAACAGTAAAAGCCATTTCTCCCACTTTTGGTGGAATTAATTTAGAAGACATAAAAGCACCTGAAGCTTTTGAAATTGAACGTAGATTAAAAGATGAATTGGATATTCCTGTAATGCATGATGACCAGCATGGTACCGCCATTATTTCTACAGCAGCTTTAAAAAATGCACTTGAAATAACCAATAAAAAAGTAGCCAATGTAAAGGTTGTTGTTAGTGGAGCCGGAGCAGCAGCAGTTTCTTGTACCAGACTCTATAAAAAAATTGGCGTTAAAAGTGAGAATATTGTAATGTGCGATAGTAAGGGTGTCATTAGGGCAGACAGAGAAAACCTTACACCACAAAAAGCCGAATTTGCAACCAAAAGAGATTTAAATACTCTTGAAGATGCAATGGTAGATTCTGATGTTTTAATTGGTTTATCTAAAGGTGGCGTTGTTAATCCGGAAATGTTATTAACAATGGCCAAAGATCCTATTGTATTTGCAATGGCCAATCCAGATCCAGAGATTGATTACGATTTAGCAATCAAAACGAGAAAGGATATCATTATGGCTACAGGTAGATCTGATCATCCAAATCAAGTTAATAATGTACTTGGTTTTCCATTTATTTTTAGAGGAGCTCTTGATGTAAGAGCTACAAAGATCAATGAAGAAATGAAAATGGCTGCAGTACATGCTCTGGCTGATCTGGCTAAAGAAATGGTTCCGGAACATGTTAATATTACCTACCACGAAAAAAACATTCATTTTGGTAAAGATTACATTATTCCAAAACCATTTGATTTGCGATTGATCTCTAAAGTCCCTCCGGCAGTGGCAAAAGCTGCTATGGATTCAGGAGTTGCTAAAAAACCGATAACTGATTGGGGTGCCTATATTGAAGGACTTGAAGAACGATTAGGTACAGGAAATAAGCTAATGCGTCAAATAACCAGCCGAGCTAAAGCCCAACCAAAAAGAGTAGTTTTTACAGAAGCTGACCATTTGGATGTTCTAAAAGCTGCTCAAATAGTTCATGAAGAAGGTATTGCAAAACCTATTTTATTGGGTAATAAAAAAATAATTTCCCGCTTGATGAATGATATAAATTTTGAGGCAACAATTCCAATAATTGATCCTTTATCTAAAAGTGAAGAAAAAAGGAGAAATGAATTTGCAGATATTTACTGGGATCAAAAAAAACGCAAAGGAATTACAAAAATCGAAGCCTGCAAACGCATGCGCAATCGTAACTATTTTGCTTCAATGATGGTAAACAACAATTTAGCAGATGCATTGGTTACTGGATATTCAAATAGCTATCCTATAGTAGCAAAACCAATAATTGAATTAATTGGTAAGCAAAAAGGTATCAAAAAAGTCTCAGCAACTAATATGATGTTGACCAGTCGTGGACCTTTATTTATATCAGATACAGCATTAAATATTAATCCAAATTCTGAAGAATTAGTAGAAATTGCCAGATTGACTAATGATACCATGAAAATATTTGGTTTAAAGCCAATCTTGGCATTTGTTTCTCATTCAAATTTTGGCTCATCCAAATCTAATTCTGCTAAAAAGATACACGATGCCGTTTCAATTATTCATGAATCTTTTCCACAGATAGATATTGATGGTGAATTACAAGTTGATTTTGCATTGAATAGTAAAATGCGCTCTGAAAAATTTCCTTTTTCAAAAATTGAAGGTAAAAAAGTAAACGGACTTATCTATCCAAATTTAGAGTCGGCTAACATCAGTTATAAATTGTTAAAAGAACTCAATAAAATTGAATCGGTAGGACCGCTGATCATGGGACTTAATAAATCTGTTCATCTATTGCAACTACATGCCAGTGTTGATGAGATGGTGAATATGGTTAGTGTTGCTGTTGTAGATGCTCAGGAAAAAATGAAAAATAAATAAATTCATATTAGTTTTTCAACCCTAAAAAACTAATTCTAGCCTAAATCTTCATCATCCATTTATTCAAAATCAGGATGATGAAGATTTATTTTTATTTCATATATTATCATTACATTTGACTTATTAATTCTTTTGTTTTATGATTACATCCATTAAGGGAAAATTGGTAGAAAAAAACCCTACATACACAGTGATAGAATGCAACGGAATTGGGTATTTCATTCGCATTTCTTTACAAACATTTTCAAATATCCCTGATATAGAGTCCGTTAAGCTATTTACTCATTTATCGATTCGCGAAGATGCTCATATTCTTTATGGGTTTTATGAAAAAATTGAACGCGAGATCTTTAGGTTATTAATTTCTGTTTCCGGAGTGGGTCCAAGTATCGCTATAACAATGTTATCATCTATGACATCTAAACAGGTTCAGCAAGCCATTGCATCTGAAGATGTTGCTTCCATTCAATCTGTAAAAGGAATTGGTGCAAAAACCGCCCAGAGAGTGATTGTTGATCTTAAAGATAAGATCTTAAAAACTTTCAACATTTCGGATGAGTTATTAACATCTAACAATACAATAAAAAATGAAGCGTTATCTGCTTTAGAAGTTTTAGGATTTTCTCGTAAAAATATTGAAAAGACCCTTCATGGTATTATACAAGAAACCCCTGAAATTGCTTTAGAAGAATTAATAAAACAAGCGTTAAAAAATTTGTAAATTTGATTATCCTCAAACAATTTACATATAGATCTATTATTGTCTTTATCTTCCTGTTTTCATATACAGCTGTACTTACAGCTCAAAATCTACGCCGAAATAATCAAATAAAACAAAGTGATTCAACTGCTATTACTAAAAATGATACCGTTCCACCTTTACAATACAATTTTAATAATTCACAAAAAGGTGGTTTATTTTTAAATGACCCTACACAATATGAAGTTATTTATGATCCGGATTCTGGTCATTATATTTTTTATGAAAAAATTGGTGATTTTTTAATTAAACACCCCTCTTATATGACCGAAGAAGAATATAAAGAATATCGTTTAAATCGCGATATGCTTGAATATTCAAAAACAAAAATAAGCGCAATAGATGGAAAAAAAGAAGGAAGTAGAGATGCTCAAAAAAATTTACTACCAACTTATTATGTAAATAATAATTTTTTTGAAAGTATTTTTGGAGGTAATACGATTGAAGTTAATCCACAAGGTTCTGTTCTTTTAAAAATGGGTTTAATTAATCAAAGAGTAGAAAATCCACATCTATCTGAAAAGAACAGACAAAGTACAACCTTTGATTTTGATCAGGAAATTAGTGCAAGTTTAAATGCCAGAGTTGGTAAAAGATTAAGAGTTACCGCAAATTTTGACACACAATCAACTTTCAACTTTCAAAATTTAATTAAAATTGAATACACGCCAACAGAAGATGACATCATCAGGAAAATTGAAATCGGTAATGTAAGTATGCCATCCCGAAATTCATTAGTTACAGGTGTGCAAAACCTATTTGGTGCCAAAACCGAATTACAATTTGGAAAGACAACAATTACAGGAATTTTTTCACAACAACGTTCACAGTCAAAAATAGTTCAAGCACAAGGAGGTTCTTTAATCAATGAATTTGAAATAAGAGCAAGTGAATACGATAGTAACAGACACTATTTTATTGCTCATGCTTTTAGAGATAACTATGAAAATGCCTTATCTAATTTTCCTTTAATTAATTCATCAAATACAATAACTCGTATAGAAATTTGGGCAACCAATAGAAACTCTACTACAGAGAACACAAGAAACATTGTTGCATTAACTGATATTGGTGAAAATGATCCAAATAACATAGGACCTGCAAATGTAATACCAAATCCTGGTGCAAAAGACCCTTCTAATGATGCAAATAATCTAAATAATTTATTAACATTAGATGGCCCTATCAGAGATATCGCAACTGTAAATGCAGCACTTTCACCCTATAATATGCAGCAAGGAAGAGACTATACAATTTTAGAAAATGCTCGAAAATTAATTCAGGGAATTGATTTTACTTTTAATGCTCAATTGGGTTTTATTTCTTTAAACAAACGCCTAGTAGATAGCGATGTACTTGCCATTGCATATGAATACACTGATGGAAATAATGTGTATCAAGTTGGTGAACTTGCCGGAGATGGCGTTATTGCACCAGACAATCTGGTAGTCAAACTTTTACAAAGCGAAATCATTAACACTTCATTGCCTCTTTTTGATTTAATGATGAAAAATGTTTATGGTATCCCTGGTGCTTTTCAGTTACAAAAAGAAGGGTTTAGGTTTGAGATCATGTATCAGGATGATGAAACTGGTGTTCCTGTGAATATTTTACAAAATGCAAAAACACCGGGGCTACAGGACAGAACATTGTTAAACCTTTTAAGATTAGACCGGTTAGATCAAAATAATAATATTCTTCCTGAGGGAGATGGGTTTTTTGACTATGTAGAAAGTATTACAATTAATTCGCAACAGGGATATGTTGTTTTTCCATTGGTAGAACCTTTTGGTCAGGATTTAGATGATATTTTAGATCCCGAAGATGATATTTATATTTTTGATGAATTGTATGACCGAACACAAACAGAAGCACAAAATGATTTTCAAAATAAAGATAAATTTATTTTTAAAGGTTATTTTAAATCGGAAGGCAGAAATGGTATTCCTCTAGGGGCTTTTAATGTTCCAAGAGGGTCTGTTAAAGTTACAACTGGTGGAAGGGAACTAATTGAAGGAGTTGATTATGTTGTAGATTATAATATTGGTAATGTTCAAATCATCAACCCTACTCTAATTTCTTCAAATGCACCCATACAAGTTGCTGTAGAAAATAACATTGGATTTACACAACAACGACGAAGGTATATGGGGCTTAATGTTTTACACGTTTTTAATGAAGATTTAGCTTTTGGAGGAAGTATAATAAATTTAAATGAAAAACCATTAACACAAAAAGCTCAATATGGTGCTGAACCTGTAAATAATACTATTTTTGGTCTTCATGCAAACTATACAAAAGAAGTTCCTTTATTAACAAAGTGGACCAACAAACTTCCAAATATTGATACCGATGCTCAATCATACATTTCTATTCGTGCCGAAGCTGCACATTTATTACCTGGCTCTCCAAGCGGTATTAATCTAGACGGTGCTGCAACTTCATATGTTGATGACTTTGAAGGCTCTCAAATACCCATAGATATTAAATCTCCTAAACAGTGGTATTTAGCTAGTACACCTCAAGGGCAAAGTGGCGACTTAAATTTTAATAATGGCAATATAGCATCCGGCTTACCCGATGAACTTCGTACAGGTGCTAAACGCTCAAAACTATCATGGTATAATATTGATCAAATATTTTATGGTTCATCTTTAAAACCAAGTAATATTGATAATAATGAGCTTTCAAGAGCTGAAGTTAGACGAGTAACCTATAATGAGTTATTTCCGGAAGTTGATCTTGATGTAACCCAATCAAATATTATTAGAACATTTGATTTTGAGTATTTCCCTGCCGAAAGAGGAACCTATAATTTTGATGATAATTTAGATAGTGAAGGAAAATATACCAACCCAGAAGAAAGATGGGCAGGTGTTATGCGCTCATTAACAACTACTAATTTTCAACAGGCCAATGTTGAATATATACAATTCTGGCTATTAGATCCTTATGAAAACTATTCGATAAAACCTGAAGAAGGAGGATTACCCACACCACCAAATCCTACTGATTTTAATGGCGAACTTTACTTTAATTTAGGAAGCATATCAGAAGATATTTTAAAGGATGATCGCAAAATGTTTGAAAATGGTTTGCCCTCGGACGGAATTCAAATACCTGGTGATAATATTGAAACCACACCCTGGTCCTCAATACCCAAAAACCAATCTTTGATCTATGCTTTTACAGAAGATGATAACTCCAGAACTAACCAGGATTTAGGCTTTGACGGAATTAATGATGAAGATGAAGCTGTTAGATTTGGTTCAAATTTTGGTGACGACCCGGCTGCAGATAATTTTAATTATTTTAGAGGAACCGATCTAGACAACCAGAATGCTTCAATTTTAACAAGATACAAGAGATTTAATTTAACTCAAGGAAATTCGCCAACGCCTAACAATTCTACTGAAAGTTATCCTACTTCAGCTACCTCATTCCCTGATATTGAAGATATCAATAAAGATCAAACTATGAGTGCCGTTGAGAGCTATTATCAATATAAGGTATCATTAAATGTAAATGATCTGATAGTTGGAAAAAATTATATCGTTGATAAAAAAGAGGTCGCGGTAAAATTAGCAAATAACGAAACACAAAATGCTACCTGGTATCAATTCAGAATACCAATTACAACTCCTGAAGATCCTAATAATATTATCAATAATATGACAGGATTTACTTCTATTCGTTTTATTCGAATGTTTGTCACTAAATTTAAAATCCCTATAGTTTTACGTTTTGGCGAATTACAATTAGTAAGAGGTGACTGGAGAAGATACACAAAGACAATCAATGAAGCTATTGATCCACCACAAGAAATTACACCAATCGAAAATCAAAATTTTGAAGTAGGTGTTGTAAATATTGAAGAAAATGCTGATCGAAAACCTATACCTTATGTACTTCCTCCAGGCATTAAACGAGAAAGACTACAAGGTACTACAACCATACAACAACAAAATGAACAATCTTTATCTGTTAAAATTACCGACCTAAATCCTGGTGATACAAGAGCAGTTTTTAAAAATACAAGCTTTGATATGCGTATGTATAAACGACTAAAATTGTTTATACATGCTGAAAGTATTTTAAGTCAAATACAAGTTAGAGATGATGATCTACTTGCTGTTATTAGATTAGGAAGCGATACTGATGATAATTATTATCAAGTAGAAGTTCCTCTAAAAATTACCGGTTTTAGTGCAGTAAGCCCTGAAGAAATCTGGCCTGATGAAAATAATTTAAATGCAAAACTAGAAGATTTTGGAAATTTAAAATTAGAAAGATTAAACTCTGGTGGATCAGTAAATGATCTTTATCCTGCACCACAACCCGGCGAACCTGCAGAATACAGAATTAGGATTAAAGGAAATCCAAACCTTTCCAATATCAGAACTCTGATGTTAGGGGTTAAAAATATATCTAATACATTGAAAAGTATGGAAATTTGGTATAACGAGCTACGTGTTTCCGAATTTGACAATGAAGGAGGATGGGCTGCCATTGTTAATGCTGATGCAAATTTTGCAGATTTTGCCGATATTTCTTTATCAGGAAGCATGCACACTAAAGGTTTTGGATCAATTGACCAAAGAGTAAACGAACGCAGCCAAGAAGATGTTAAACAATACGGAATAGTTAGTAATGTAAACATTGGACAGCTATTACCCAAAAGAATAAATTTGAGTTTTCCAATTAATTTTAGTTTTTCTGAAGAATTCAGAGATCCTAAATACGACCCTCAATATCAAGATGTTCTTTTTAATAATGGCAATACCGATAGTGATATAGCAAGAGATTATACGCAACGAAGAAGTCTCAACTTGATCAATGTCAGAAAAAATCAGACACAGTTTAGCGGAAAACCACATTTTTATGATATTGAAAACTTATCACTTTCTTATGCATATAATGATATGTATCACCGTGATTATAATATTCAAAGATATATTGATCAAAAACTAAGAGCCACAGCCAATTACAGCTATAGTTTTAAACCAATGTCTATAGAACCGTTAAAGAATTGGGGCTTATTGACTGATAAAGATTATTTAAGATTTATTAAAGAAATCAATTTCAATCCTTTACCAACATCAATATCAGTTAATTCAAACATTATAAGAAATTACAATGAGCAATTATCAAGATCATTAGTTGAAGGTTTACCAGATTTACCTACGCTAAAGCAACGAAATTACATGTTTGATTGGGATTATCATATCGCTTATAATTTAACCAAATCTTTTCAATTTACATTTAGAGCTTTAAACAATTATGTTTATGACAATTATGATAGAGAGGAGGATATACAGCTTTATGATAATTTATTTACAATTGGAAGACCAGAGCATTACCACCAAACTCTTGACGGAACATACAAAATACCTTTTGACAAGTTTAAATTCTTAGATTTTATTAATGCTACTTATAGCTATACTGCTGATTACGATTGGCAGGCACCATCAATATCTAATATAGGTTTTGTGGGTAATACCATTCAAAATGCCAATACACATACATTTTCTGCAGATCTTACTATGGATAGATTCTATAAGCAAATAGGTGCCGATAAATGGTTTACTAAGAAGAAAAATAGTAAAAATTCCAATAACATCAACGAAGATAAAACTTCTGCAAAAAAAGTGAGTAAAAAACAAACTCCGGGACAAAAAATTGGAAGGATAGGTGTTGATATTTTAACATCTATTAAAGATATTCGTTTGTCATATGCTGAAAATAATGGAACTTTTTTGCCGGGTTATATTCCAAATTCAGGATTTTTAGGAAGAGAAAAATATAACAATAGTTTTGCACCAACTTTTGGGTTTGTTTTTGGTAGTCAAGCTGATATTTTAGATATGGCATTAGAGAATAACTGGTTAATATCAAGAGGTGTTAATGAAAATGTTTACAGTAAGAATTACAGAAAATCACATTATGATAAATTTGATTACTCTATAAGTATTAGGCCAACAAAGGATTTTGATATTGAATTATTTGGCAATCGTATTTACACTAAAAGTTTTACTCAACCACTTGACATAGTTGATGATATTTTTGACAATTCACCCATAAATGCAGTAGGTAATTTTAGTATTTCATACTTTATGCTTAATTCTACTTTTGAAGATAATAACGTTGTTTTTCAAAAATTTAAAGACAATAGAGTTATAATTTCAAATCGTTTATCCAATGAAACCGGAGGAGATATTAATGGTTATGGAAACACCAATCAAGATGTGGTACTTCCTGCATTTTTAGCTGCATATTCCGGCAGGGATGCTAGTTCAATTGAATTAGATGCATTTAGAAATACACCCATTCCAAACTGGAGAGTTACCTATAAAGGTTTAATGAATATCGGCTTTTTTAAACAAAATTTCAGAAGTTTTACACTAGAGCACAGTTATCGTTCGGTTTATTCAATTCTTTCATTTTCTAATAATTTAAAATTCGATGGAACAGATCCTATTGGAGATAATAATCGTGATATTGCAGGAAACTTCAATACAAGAATTTTATATAATGGTGTAAGTCTTATCGAAGAGTTTGCCCCTTTAATAAAAGTTGATTTTAAGATGAAGAATTCAATTTCACTTAGAGCAGCTTTTAATAAGGATAAAGCACTTAATTTAAATTTTAATAACAATACTGTAACCGAAAATAACGGTAGTGAAATTATCGTTGGAATGGGTTATCGGATTAAAAACGTTAGTATGAAATTTAAAACCGGAACCAAAATTACTAAATTTCAAGGTGATATCAATTTTAAAGCAGATTTAGGAATAAGAGATAATCTTACACAAATACGTTCGTATGGTATTTCTGATGATGTCAATAATGATCAGATAACAGGAGGACAAAATTTGATATCATTTAAATTTCTAGTTGATTACTCATTAAATAAAAATTTATTAACATCTTTTTACTTTGACTATAATAAGTCTAAATTTGCAATATCAACTACTTTCCCCAGAACATCAATTAATGGCGGAATTAGTATAAGATATATAATAGGAAATTAAATAATTAAACTTTTAAAAAATGAACATACCTTTAAATTTAAAGTACACTGCCGACCACGAATGGATTAAAATTGATGGTGAAATTGCAACTATTGGGGTTACCGATTTTGCTCAAGGCGAATTGGGCGATATTGTTTATGTTGATGTTGAAACACTCGATGAAACAATTGAAAAAGAAGAAGTTTTTGGTAGCGTTGAAGCAGTTAAAACGGTTTCAGACCTACTAATGCCTCTAAGTGGTGAAATTATTGAATTTAATGATGCTCTAGAAGATGCCCCAGAAAAAATAAATTCAAGCCCTTATGAAGAAGGTTGGATCATTAAAATTAAATTATCTGATGCTAACCAAGTAGATGATCTATTAGATGCTGAAGCGTATAAAGAAATTATTGGAGGATAATGCCATAACCTTGGCAATAATCATGACCTTGGTTATTGCCTTTTTAAGTTTAAGTGTTGCTCCAAAGATCAATTTAGGATTGAATATTAAATCTAGTGATAAAATCTTACACACAATTGCTTATTTTTCTTTAAGTTCAATTTGGTTTTTTGCACTAAGAGATAAATTTAAAAATAAGTCATTCAAAACCTATCTAATAATTTCATTAATTTTTTATGGCATCATTCTTGAGGTTTTGCAAGGTAAGTTAACCAGTTATCGGTCAGCCGACTTCTACGATGCTATTGCCAATACTTTAGGAATTGTAATAGCTACAGTTTTTTTTAAAAAGTTTTTAAACTGGTTTAATAGTATTTAAAAAAATACTTGTAATTGTAATAATTAATTCCTTAAATTAGCAAACGATTAAAATCTATAGAGAATGGAACCAAAAAAAAATCCAAAAGCAAATCTTGAAAACCATAGTAAGCAATTTATGTTATTAGGTTTAGCAATTGCCTTATTATTGATCTACGTAGGAATCGAATGGAAAACATTTGACAGAACAATTGAAGATTTAGGTATTTCTAATATGGCTGCCGAAGAAGAGATTGATATTCCGATTACAGAAAGAATCCAGGAAGTTAAACCTCCTCCACCTCCACCTCCAGCTCCAGAAAAAATTGAAATTGTTGAAGATGAAGCAGAAATTATTGAAACTGTCTTAGAAACAACAGAAACAGAAGAATCTGAAGCAATTGAAATTACTGAAATTGAAGAAGTGGTTGAAGAAGAGGAAATGGATGAGGATGTGCCTTTTGCTATCATTGAAGAAGTGCCTATTTACCCAGGCTGTAAAGGAACTAATGCACAGAAGAAAAAATGTTTGCAAGAAAAGATTCAAAAACTTGTAAGTAAAAATTTCAACACTGGTTTGGCCAATGATCTAGGTTTAAGTCCGGGAAGAAAAAAAGTATATGTTCAGTTTAAAATTGATAAAAAAGGTGATATCGTTGATATCAGGGCTAGAGGACCTCACAAACGTTTAGAAAAAGAAGCAGTTAGAGTTGTTGGAAAAATCCCTAAAATGACTCCCGGTAAACAACGTAACAGACCAGTTGGTGTAAAATATACTTTACCTATTACCTTAGTTGTTGAATAGGCTACATGTTAAAAATTTATTATTCAAACCATCTAATTTATTTTAGATGGTTTTTTATTTTATTTGTACATTTGGATTCATAATAAAACTAAATGATAAAAGATTTTTCCAAAATTCCAACTTACGATACACTAGGTGTAAATGAAAGAGTAGATCGCTTTAGCAAACGAAGTATTAAAAACTCTTCAAAAATTGAAGGTTTGAAATTAGCGTTAAGCATGATTGACTTAACAACCTTAGAAGGTAACGATACCAAAGGTAAAGTTGAACAACTATGCTACAAAGCTATGCATCCTCATAATACTTTACAAGGATTACCAACAGTTGCCGCAATTTGTGTTTATCCACCTTTTGTAAGTGTTGCAAAAAAAGCACTGCAAGGTTCTAAGATAAATGTTGCATCGGTTGCTACTGCTTTTCCAAGTGGTCAATCTGATTTAAAAATAAAATTGGCTGATACAAAATTTGCTGTTGATCAAGGAGCTGATGAAATTGATATGGTTATTTCAAGAGGTAAATTTTTAAGTGGAGATTATCAATATGTATATGATGAAATTGTTGCGGTTAAAGAAGCTTGTGGCAAGGCTCATTTAAAAGTTATCTTAGAAACAGGTGAATTAGAAACTTTAGATAATGTTAGAAAAGCTAGCGAAATAGCCATCCAAGCCGGAGCAGATTTTATAAAAACATCTACTGGCAAAATTCAACCGGCAGCAACTTTACCTGTAACTTACGTAATGCTAGACACAATAAAAGATCATTTTATTAAAACGGGTAAAATGATTGGAATGAAACCAGCTGGTGGAATTTCAAATTCTAAAACTGCTTTTCAATATCTTATAATGCTAAACGAAATTTTAGGTGAAAAATGGATGAATAATAAATATTTTCGTTTTGGTGCCAGTAGCTTGGCAAATGATATTTTAATGCAATTAGTAAAATCTGAAACAGGATTTTATCAATCTGCAAATTATTTTTCAAAAGATTAATTATGGTACAAAAAAATAAAACTTTTAAAGCTTCATGGTCATATGACCCTGCACCAGAAAGTACAGATCATATTCAGATCAAAAAAAAATATGATTTATATATCGATGGTAAATTTGTAAAACCAGAAAATGGAAAGTATTTTGAAACTATCAATCCTACCAATGATGAGGTAATTGCAGAAGTTGCTTTAGCAGAAAAAGAAGATGTTGATAAAGCAGTAAGAGCTGCTAGGAATGCTTTTAAAAGCTGGTCGAAAATTGAGCCTAAAGAAAGGGGCAAATATATTTATAGAATTGCCAGATTAATTCAGGAACGATCTAGAGAATTTGCAGTAATTGAAAGTTTAGATGGTGGAAAACCAATACGCGAATCTCGTGATATTGATATACCTTTAGCTGCAAATCACTTTTTTTATTACGCCGGCTGGGCAGATAAATTGGAATATGCTTTTCCTAACAGAAATCCTAAACCACTTGGCGTAGCAGGGCAAATTATTCCTTGGAATTTTCCTTTATTGATGGCAGCATGGAAATTAGCTCCTGCACTGGCAACCGGTAATACTGTGGTTTTAAAACCTGCAGAAACTACGCCACTAACAGCTTTAAAATTAGCGGAAATAATTCGCGACAGCGGTTTACCAAAAGGAGTGGTAAATATCATAACAGGTGCAGGTAAAACCGGTGCAGAAATTGTTAACCACCCCGACATTGATAAAATATCTTTTACCGGATCTACAGCAGTAGGAAAATATATACAAAAAGCTGTTGCTGGAACCCATAAAAAAATTACTTTAGAACTGGGAGGTAAAAGTGCCAATATTATTTTTGAAGATGCTGCAATTGACCAAGCTGTAGAGGGCATAATTGATGCTATATTTTTTAATCAAGGTCATGTTTGCTGTGCTGGTTCAAGACTTTTTATTCAGGAATCAGTTGCCGATACAGTTATTCAAAAATTAAAGGATAGAATGGCAACTTTAATTGTTGGTGATCCATTGGACAAAAATACTGATATAGGTGCCATTAATTCGAAAAGGCAATTAAAAACTATAGAGAATTACATAAAAATTGGCTTAGATGAAGGTGGAGAAATTTACCAGACTGATTGTAAATTACCTAAAAAAGGAAATTGGTGTGCTCCTACCTTGTTTTTAAATTTATCACAATCGCATACTATTGTACAAGAAGAGATATTTGGTCCGGTATTAGCCATTCAAACTTTTAGAACTATTCAAGAAGTCATTGAAAAAGCCAATAATACACCTTACGGATTAGCAGCAGGTGTTTGGACCCAAAAAGGAGCAAAATTATTTCATTTATCTCAAAAACTTAAAGCAGGTGTGATCTGGGGAAATACTTTTAATAAATTTGATGCGACTTCTCCTTTTGGAGGTTATAAAGAAAGTGGCTTTGGACGTGAAGGAGGTTTGCACGGATTAAAACCTTATGTGAAATTCGAATGACAAAAAACATTAAGTTTAAGGCATTGAAATTCATATTTTAATAATTAAATTTTTAATAAAAATCCATGTCAAGATTGAATATTAACAAAACATACAAATTATATATAGGAGGTAAATTTCCGAGAACTGAATCGAGTAGATATTATCCTATCACAAATACTAAAGGAGATCTTATTGCAAATATGTGTCTGGCTTCTAGAAAAGATTTTAGAAATGCCGTTGTTATTGCCAGAAAAGTACAAGAATCGTGGGCAAGTACTTCAGCTCTAAACAAAGGACAGATCTTATATAGAATTGCTGAAATGCTTGAGGGGAGAAAAGAGCAATTTATCGAAGAATTGGTTTTACAAGGAACTACAAAAAAAGCAGCTCAAATTGAGGTTGAAACCTCAATTGACAGATTGGTTTATTACGCAGGTTGGAGCGATAAGTACCAACAGTTTTTCAGTACTGTAAATCCGGTTAGCAGTGCACACTTTAATTTTACCAACTTAGAACCTACAGGAGTTGTTTCAATTATTGCACCTGAAAATCAGGGTTTATTAGGCCTAATATCAGTTATTGCTCCTGCAATAATTGGTGGTAATACAGTTATTGTTTTAGCCAGCGAAAATATTCCACTTTCAGCCATTTCCTTTGCTGAAGTTTTAAATTCATCTGATGTACCGGGTGGTATTGTAAATATCCTTACCGGAAAAAGAGAAGAATTGATATCTCACATGGCTTCTCATATGGATGTTAATGCAATTATTTATTGCGGAACAGATAAAAACGATATCAAAACAATT
Source organism: Flavobacteriaceae bacterium (assembly GCA_029938265.1). Classification (GTDB taxonomy): domain Bacteria; phylum Bacteroidota; class Bacteroidia; order Flavobacteriales; family Flavobacteriaceae; genus Namhaeicola. Next base: position 36,946 of record JAOZVI010000001.1, read on the forward strand.
AGCGAACTTGCCAGTAACAACGTAAAACGAACCATTTTTTATAAAAAGAGTGATTGGCTAAATAACAACAATGAATCACCTTACTTTATTGAAAAAACACAAGAAGCTAAAACTACATGGCACCCCGTAAAAGTATAGTTAGATGCTTAAATCAATAAAAAATTATTTTATATTCAAATATTTAAAAATATAAATTATGAATGATCAAGATTATTTTGCTCATGAAACAGCTGTTATTGATGATAATTGTATCATAGGAAAAGGAACAAAAATTTGGCATTTTAGTCATATCATGTCTGATTGCAAAATAGGGGAAGGTTGTAATATTGGACAAAATGTTGTTGTATCTCCAAAGGTTGTTTTAGGAAAAAATGTGAAAGTACAGAATAATGTTTCAATTTATACAGGTGTTATTTGTGAAGATGATGTTTTCTTAGGGCCATCTATGGTGTTCACCAATGTAATTAATCCAAGAAGTGCTGTTATTCGTAAGGAAGAATATATGCAAACCATCGTTAAAAAAGGGGCCAGCATTGGCGCTAATGCAACTATAGTTTGTGGTAATGATATTGGTAAATTTTCATTTATAGGGGCAGGGGCGGTTGTTGTGAAAGAAGTTAAGCCTCATGCTTTAGTTGTTGGAAATCCTTCAAAACAAATTGGTTGGATAAGTGAATATGGTCAAAGATTAAAATTTGATGAAAAAGGAGAAGCAATTTGTTCTGAAAGCAAAGAAAAATATTTTTTAAATAATGGCGTTGTAAATAAAATCGGTTAATTTTGTAAAATAATTTTAACACAATTCCTTAATATTATCATTGTCTTTACAACATGAACTATTAACAGATGAGAAAAATACTACTACTAATTATTGTTGTCTTTATTTCTTTAAATATAAATGCTCAAATTGAAAAACCTCCTATATATCCTGGTTGCGAAAATATTGATATTAAGCAAATAGAAAAGTGTTTCTTTAATAAATTAGAATATAATGTTCATCAAAATTTTAAGACCCCTCAAAACGTAAAAGATGATCGTTTTCAAGGAAAAATAAATATTGTATTTTCAATCACAGATAGAGGTATATTCAAAGTAATTTATGTTAAATCTGCTTATAAAGAATTAGAAGAAGAAGCTTTAAGAGTTTTTTCAAATCTACCTCAGGTAATTCCTGCTAATTACGATGGAAGATCTGTTGATAAGCGCTATGCACTGCCTATAAATATACCTATTGAACCATACGAAGAAATTGAAATATCTCAATATGTTGTTCCTCCGGTTGCAACCACTGTAATTGAACCCAAAGTAATAATAAAAGAAGATATAATAATTGAAGATAATTTTACTTCAATAAATAAAGATACATTATTTCCAGAATTTTATAGTGAGTTAAATATACCCCTTACCCATCAGGAATACGATGAAATTATCTACTATCTGGATAAAGGCGAAAATACACATACTACTTTTAAACCTTTTTTATACAATGAAGTAAGGCCACAAGTTGACTTAAATGCTAAAAGAAGTGCAATTTTAAAAGACAAGAATACTTGGGCGGGCAGAAAATTATTTAATGAACATTTATTTTTGGTCAAAGGTAAGAATTACTGGTTTACCGTAAATCCTACTTTTGACTTACAAATCGGTAAAGATAATTCTGATATTGATTTTACTTATAACAACACAAGAGCTTTTCAAATTCAAGGAGCTTTGGGTAAGAAATTTAGTTTTTCAAGTTCTTATTATGAAAGTCAGGGAAGATTTGCTCAATATGTTAATAAATGGACAAGACTTTATAATCCGATTATTGGTGCCAGTGCTGTGGTTCCCGGAAGAGGGAAGGCCAAAGGATTTAAAGAAGGTGGTTTTGATTATCCTGTAGCAGAAGCTTATTTGAGTTATACACCCAATAATTTTTTTAATTTTCAATTCGGTAATGGTAAGAATTTTATAGGTGATGGTTACCGGACTTTCTTTTTATCTGATGTAGCTTCATCCTACCCTTTTTTTAAAATCAGTACAAAATTTTGGAAGATCAAATATACAAATTTGTGGATGTGGATGGATGATATTAGACGGACTTCTTCCGATGATGGAACGAATTTACGCAAATTTGTTGCTATGCACCATTTAAGCTGGAATATTACCAAAAATTTTAATCTAGGCTTATTTGAAGCAGTCATTACCAATGAAAATAGTTATCCAAATGGTTTTGATATTTCATTTTTTAATCCGATAATTTTTTACAGAGCAGTTGAATTTTCAAACGGAGGAGATTTTAGTGGGAATGTACAAGTAGGTTTGAATATGAAATATAAAATAAATGATCAAATTTCAATTTATAACCAATTCTTAGTAGATGAACTGACTGTTAGTAGAGTTTTTGATGGCAGTGGATATATTGGTAACAAATTTGCTATTCAACTAGGTGCTAAGTATTACAATGCCTTTAAAATTGATAATTTGATGTTACAGGGTGAATTTAACTGGGCAAGACCATACACTTTCTCTCATGCTGAAACAACCCTAAATTCAGGCCATTATAATCAACCCATTTCTCACATGTGGGGTGCTAATTTTTGGGAATTTGTTGGTATCACCAGATATTCAAAAAATCGTTGGTTTGCCAATGCAAAAATAATAATTGGTGAAAAAGGTTATGATTTTCAAAATTCAGATATTAATTATGGAGGTGATATCTATCGTTCTTATAATGATGAAACTTCTGAAACAGGAAACGAAGTTGGACAAGGAAATACTACAAAGATTTTTATAGGTGATATCCAAGCTGGATGGATACTAAATCCTGCTACTAACCTACAGATTTTTAGTGGTTTTACTTACCGAAGTTTTTCACCATATCAAACCAGTAGTAAATTTAATGAAGACAACACAACCTGGTTTACAATTGGATTAAGATCAAGTTTATTTAATTGGTATTTTGATAATTAAAAATAAAAGCCTATTCCTCCTTTAACAGCAAAATTAGTTGCATTTGGAACATCTCTATAATTTCCTCTAAAAGAAAAATCAATTCTTAAAAGCTTAAATATGTTACCTACACCCACATGGTATTCCCAATACAATCTATCAGGTGCTACATAATCAACACTAGAAGCATTAATGGCTTTATTCTCATCCGAAATTGAGCCTGCTACACCCCTAATCCCAATAATTTCTCGTAATTGAAATTTTCTTAAAAGTGGAATCTTTGAAAATAATCTTCCATTAAAATTATGTTCTAAATGTAGAGATGTATATTGATTGGTTACAAATTCATAATAATCTAATAAATCAAAAATCCTTCGCGCTGTAACATAAGTTTGATTTCCCGGAACTACATTTAATAATAGTAAAGGAACAGTATTGAACGTTTTACCCATTTCAAAATACAATTTAGATTTTCCAATAAGACCCAATTGTAAGGGTTGTTCATAGTAAAATTGTAACTTATGATAATCAAAATTACTATCAAAAACACCTTTTATTCCTTTGGTATAACTTAAATAAAATGTGGGAAATCTTCCTTGTCTGTTACCTCCTTGGTCAACTCCTAATCCCCAGGGCTTACGACCAGGTGTATATTTAAAAGCAATACTTAATTCGGTTTGTTTTACTTCAGATTGTATATTGCCATTTTCATCATAATAATCAACACTAAACACTTCTGTATTAGCAGATTTTAATGTTTTAAAAGTTGATCCTACCCTTATCTCAAGATTTTTTAAAGGTTCAATTGATAATTTAGCATTTGTTATATGAACATCAGAAAGTTTTTCATTATCTCCCCTTGTAAATATTGATGTAGTATTAAAATTTCTTTCCAAAACATCATTTGATGTCGTCATACTTACCCCTAATTGTTCTATATCACGCCGGTTTCCTAACGAAACTATTATTCTATTTCTTTTCGTAAGTAACCATTTCCCTTCAACTCCGTATTTAAATTTTTTATCTTTAAAACCATAAGCTACAAATCCATTTACACGCCAGGGATCTGATTTTGTGAAATACGTTCTTCCTCCTAATCTCAATCTCAACCCTTCAATATCATTATAGCCAACAGTGGAGAAAATCGGACCCCAATCAAAACCATTCATAAAATTCCAATACCCAGAAGTCAATATTTCTGAAATATCTGTCAATTCTTTAAAACGTTTAACTGTTTGTAATGTATCCAACATTTCATAAATACCAACCTCATCTTTATTTAACCTTTCTAGTCGATTTTGATTCCAGTAATCATCATTTTTATGATAAATTTCTTCACTATGGCTTACATCTGGTTTATAATATTCATTCGGTCTTTTTACATTAAATACGTGATTATCATAAAGCGTTGTTCTTTTTCCGTAAACACCTTTAGATATATCTTTACTATTCAATGAAAAATCACTCATAAAATGATCTCTTTTCAATAAAAATATGCTGTCATTTATTACCTCAAATTCTTGTTCAATATAAATATCTTTTACCCAATTTATGTTGGCACTTTTGCTTGCATCCATTTGAATTTCTTTTATTGCAAAAGTTGTATCATTTACCCAAAAATCACCTTTAAAAGTTAATTCGTTTTTCCGGCGAGGATAAAAGATAATGTTAAAACACCATTTACTATCAATATAGGCACTATCAACAAGAGCATAATTGTAAAACTGAGGACCAAGTTTAGAGAGTGGGCTTGTAAAACTCTTATTGAAAAATTTTATATAATTATCATAGATATTATATTCTACATATAACTGTTTTATAAACGCTATAAGTCCTTGATTATCCTGAAAACCTGAATTTTTATTTGCAATAAGTTTTTCATTAATTTTTTTTGGTACTGTATTATTTCCGTAAATTTTATATACTGTTTCATTAATAAAAATTGGCAGATATGCTTTTCCTGTAACAGTTGATGTATCAATATGGTCAAAAATAAATTCCATTCCGTTAAAAACCTTATTGTTTTTTAGTTTTTCATCAACATTATTTAAATCAAATTCTATCTTCTCATATTTATCTAACTCATATTGATTGTATAAATGAAGTCCGTTTTCTCTTTTTTTTCTCCAAATCTTTTTTAAGATGGCTATAGCCGGATTACCTTTATTTTTAATTCTACCAGAATAAACTGTTACTTCTTTTAGCGTTCCAAAATCTTCTTTTAAAGTAATATCTATATTTAAATTTTCTCTCTTTAATGGAATTATTTTACTTTTATAACCCAAAAAGGAAACTACTAAATTTGGATAAAAAGTGTCTGATTGTATATAAAATTTGCCATTCTCATCAGATACCACACCAATAATAGAACCTTGAAAAATCACATTTGCAAAAGGTATAGGTTGCTTATCTTCCCCAATAACAACACCGCTTACTTTAACTTGTGCACTTAAGTTAAAAAGCGTAAATAATACTATTAAAGGAAGTATCTGTTTATTGAGCATATGATAACATAATAAAAAAACCTTTCTTTATTGAAAGGAAAATTATTAATTGCAAATTAATTATTTTTGATTTAATTGCACTTTTATATTTTAAAAATTACTGTTTATACAATACCTTCTTAACAGCCTTTACAACATCATCGGCATTAGGTAACCATTCTTTTAATAAAACAGGTGAAAAAGGAGCGGGTGTATCAGCAGTTGTAATTCTTTGAATTGGAGCGTCTAAATAATCAAATACGTTTTCTTGTACTTGATATGTAATTTCACTTGAAACACTTGCAAAAGGCCATGCTTCTTCAAGAATTACCAAGCGGTTTGTTTTTTTTACAGAATTAAAAATTGTATCAAAATCCATTGGCCTCACAGTACGCAGATCAATTATTTCAACAGAAATACCTTCTCTATCTAAAATATCAGCTGCTTTGAAAGCTTCTTTTATTATTTTACCAAATGAAACGACTGTAACATCTGTCCCTTCTTTTTTTACATCAGCAACACCAATTGGCAAAATATATTCGCCTTCAGGAACTTCACCTTTATCACCGTACATTTGTTCTGATTCCATAAAAATAACCGGATCATCATCACGAATTGCTGCTTTTAACAAGCCTTTTGCATCATATGGAGTAGATGGTACAACAACTTTTAAACCAGGTGTATTGGCATACCAATTTTCAAATGCTTGTGAATGTGTTGCAGCCAATTGGCCAGCAGAACCTGTTGGTCCTCTAAAAACAATGGGGCAATTAAATTGTCCGCCAGACATTTGACGTATTTTTGCAGCATTATTAATAATTTGATCTATGCCAACTAAAGAAAAATTGAAGGTCATATATTCAACTATTGGTCGGTTACCATTCATAGCAGACCCTACTGCAATTCCGGAAAAACCTAACTCCGCAATTGGTGTATCAATAACTCGTTTTGCACCAAATTCATCTAACATTCCTTTTGATGCTTTATAGGCACCATTATATTCAGCAACTTCTTCACCTAGTAGATAAACTGATTCATCTCTACGCATTTCTTCACTCATTGCCTCCGCTATCGCTTCTCTAAATTGTAATACTTTCATTTTTCTATATATATCTGTTTGCTTAATCTAAATATTTTGAAGGTTTGCAAAATTAAGGAAATTTTATAAAACATTTATCTGCTTAAATAAATTTAAAATTAAATTTTATTATGCATGCATAGTATTTATCAAAAAAATATATTACCTTCGTAACTTATAATATTTAATATAGTAAAAATGAAAATATTAGTATGTATTAGTCATGTTCCTGACACGACTTCTAAAATTAATTTTACTGAAGATAACACTAAATTTGACAGTAATGGAGTTCAATTTGTTATAAATCCTCATGATGAGTTTGTGTTAACTCGTGCTATGTGGTTTAAAGAAAAACAAGGTGCCTCAATAACTGTTGTAAATGTTGGAAATATTTCTACTGAACCAACACTGCGCAAGGCTTTAGCCATTGGTGCAGATGATGCAATTAGAGTCAATACTGAAGCTACTGATGGTTTCTACGTTGCAAAACAATTGGCAGAAGTTATCAAAAATGGTGGTTATGATCTGATCATGGCCGGTAAAGAATCAATGGATTATAACGGGGGTATGGTTCCCGGAATGACCGCTTCAATTTTAGATTATAATTTTGTTAATGCGTGTATAGGTATTGAAATTGAAGGAAATAAAGCTACAGTAACTCGTGATATTGATGGTGGGAAAGAAATATTAAGCACTGAACTACCTCTAGTGATCGGTGGTCAAAAAGGCCTGGTTGAAGACAAAGATCTGAGAATCCCTAATATGAGAGGAATTATGATGGCTCGAAAAAAACCATTGAAAGTTGTTGAACCTGTAGATTTCGATCCAACTACAGTTATTACTGATTTTGAAAAACCAACTCCAAAATCAAATTGTAAAATTATTGATGCCGATAAGGTTGAAGAATTAGTTGATTTATTACACAATGAAGCTAAAGTGATTTAATTAATAAAAAATAAAATATGTCTGTTTTAGTATTTGCCGATAATTCGGGTGGAAAATTTAAAAAAAATGCATTAGAAGTTACTTCTTATGGAAAAAAAGTAGCCGAAATAGCTCAAAGCAATTTGGTTGTTTTAACCATTAATGCAAGTGACGTTTCGGAATTATCAAATTTCGGTGCAGAAAAAATAATAAAGGTTAATGATGACAAATTAAAGAACTTTAATGCTAAAGCCTATGCTGATGTTATCAAACAAGTTGCCTTAAAAGAAGGTTCTGATACTATTATCATCGATTCTAGTACTGATGGAATATATCTCGCTCCCATAGTTGCTGTAAATTTAGATGCGGGTTATGCTTCAAATACTGTTAGCGTTCCAAATTCAATTGCTCCTTTTATAGTTAAACGTAAAGTTTTTTCATCAAAAGCATTTGATCACACTGAAATTAAAACAACCAATAAAGTTATTGGTCTATCAAAAAATTCATTTGGTTTGGTAGAAAATAAGGTTAATACCGTTGAAGAAGAATTTAGTCCTTCATTATCTGATAAAGATTTTAATGTAGTTGTTACTTCAGTAGAAAAAACAACCGGAAAAGTAACTATTGCTGATGCTGATATTGTTGTTTCAGGAGGTAGAGGATTAAAGGGCCCTGAAAACTGGGGAATGATAGAAGAGTTAACCGAAGTTTTAGGAGCAGCGATTGCCTGTTCTAAACCTGTTGCTGATTTAGGATGGAGACCGCATAGTGAACACGTAGGACAAACCGGTAAACCTGTTGCATCAAATTTATATATTGCAATTGGTATATCAGGTGCCATTCAACATTTGGCTGGTGTTAATTCATCAAAAGTTAAAGTTGTAATTAATACTGATCCTGAAGCTCCTTTTTTCAAAGCTGCTGATTATGGTATTGTTGGTGATGCATTTGAAGTTGTTCCTAAATTAATTGAAAAATTAAAAGAATTTAAAGGAAATCAATAAGTAAATCATATTTTTTAGTAAATTGTGCCTTTAAAAGACTGTTTGAATTTTTGGACCAAATATGTCCTTAATTTTAACAGTTTTTTTAATTTATATTAATTAATCTTTCATTAAATAAGTGAGTTTAGTTCGATTAAATATTAAAGGAATTTCCTACAGTCAAACACAAAGCGGGGCTTATGCCTTAGTTTTGAGTGAAATGGAAGGAGAACGCACCTTGCCAATCATAATAGGTGCTTTTGAAGCTCAATCAATTGCTATTGCATTAGAAAAAGAAATCAAACCGCCAAGACCTCTAACACATGATCTGTTTAAAACTTTTGCCGACAGGTTCAATATCATTATCAAACAGGTAATCATTCATAAATTAGTAGATGGTGTGTTCTATTCTAGTTTAATCTGCGAATTTGATAAAACAGAAGAAATAATTGACGCCAGAACTTCAGATGCTATAGCTCTTGCCATAAGGTTTAACGCTCCTATCTTTACTTTTGAAAATATTTTAGACAAAGCAGGTATTATTCTAAAACTTAAAGATCAAACCAAATTAGAACAATCAAAATTTAAAATGGAAGATTTAGTAGCTGATATTGAAGAAAATGAAGATGTAGAAGAATCAACATTTGATAAAGAGAGTTTAGAAGAATTAAATAGGCAATTAGAACAAGCTGTTTCAAATGAAAATTATGAATTGGCTGCTAAAATAAGAGATGAGATCTCAAAACGCGAAAAATAAAAACTACACCTCTACATTATGAATATTAAATTTCGTTTAACAATCTTAAACTTTTTTGAATTTTTTGTTTTTGGATCCTGGTTAATTTCTCTGGGTGGTTATTTAGGCGGACAGCTTCATTTTTCAGGAGCTCAAATAGGAAAAATTTTCATGACCTTAGGTCTGGCATCAATAATAATGCCGGCCATTGTTGGTATAATAGCTGATAAATATCTAAATGCTCAAAAGCTTCTGGGGATTATTCATATTTTAGGATCTGGTTTTTTATTTTACTTATCACTTATAAATGATTATGACACTTTCTTTTGGGTAATGCTGGCTTATCTTATGCTATACATGCCTACTATCGGATTAGCTAACGCTGTATCATATAGTGTTCTTGAAGATAACAATTATGATATTGTAAAAGTTTTCCCACCCATACGTGTTTGGGGTACAATAGGCTTTATTATTGCTATGTGGGTTGTTGATTTTCTTGATTGGACTCAGAGTCCAAATCAATTTTATTTTGCAGCTGTGTTTTCTTTATTATTGGGTATTTACTCTTTTACATTACCCAATGTACCGTGTTCCACATCAAAAAGCAAATCACTAACTGAACGATTAGGTTTAGATGCATTTGTTTTATTTAAAGAATATAAAATGGCAGTATTCTTTATTTTCTCAATGCTTTTAGGAGTTGTTTTACAAATTTCTAATGCCTGGGCTTCAGAATTTTTAAGAAGCTTTACAGCAGATTTTCCTGATTCTTTTGCTGTAAAACATTCTAATATACTAATTTCATTATCTCAAATATCCGAAACAATCTTTATCTTAACCATACCTTTCTTTTTAAAAAGATTTGGTATAAAAGCCGTAATGTTAATGAGTATGTTTGCCTGGTTTTTACGATTTTTTCTATTTGGAATTGGAAATCCTGAAGGAATAGGTTTGGCTTACTTAACAATATCTATGATCGTTTACGGTATGGCATTCGATTTCTTTAATATTTCAGGATCCTTATTTGTTGAGAATGAAACAGATCCAAAATATAGAAGTAGCGCTCAGGGGTTATTTATTTTACTAACCAATGGTTTAGGTGCATTAATCGGTGGTTATACAAGTGGGCTTATTGTTGATCATTTTACGAATAATAATGGTGACAGAGACTGGAATAGTATTTGGTTTATTTTTGCAGGTTATGCCTTATTATTAACTATTGTTTTTGCTTTAGTCTTTAAATACAAGCATAAACCGGAAGCAATTAAAGACATAAATCACTAAATTATACAATACTACAAAAAGTAGAAAAGCATAAAATGAAGCAATATTTAGATTTAATTCAACACGTAATAGATAATGGTGCTGTAAAAGAGGATAGAACGGGAACAGGAACTAAAAGTGTTTTTGGATATCAAATGCGTTTTGATTTAAACGAAGGTTTTCCTATGGTAACCACTAAAAAATTACACTTAAAATCAATTATTTACGAATTATTATGGTTTTTAAAAGGTGATACAAACATTGGATATTTACAAGAAAACGGTGTAAAAATATGGGATGCCTGGGCTAATGAAAATGGTGATTTAGGTCCTGTTTACGGATACCAATGGCGAAATTGGAATGGTGATGGAATTGACCAAATTGCTGATGTAATTAAAACCATTAAAAGCAACCCTGACAGTCGTCGTATGTTGGTGTCTGCATGGAATCCAAGTGTTTTACCCGATACTTCAAAATCTTTTTCTGAAAATGTTGCAAACAATAAAGCAGCACTTCCTCCATGCCATGCCTTTTTTCAATTTTATGTAACAAATGGCAAATTATCTTGTCAACTCTATCAAAGAAGTGCTGATATATTTTTAGGAGTTCCTTTTAATATTGCTTCATATGCCTTATTAACAATGATGATTGCACATGTTACAGGTCTTAAATACGGTGATTTTGTTCATACTTTTGGTGATGCTCATATTTATAGTAATCACAAAGAGCAAATAGCATTACAATTATCTCGTGAACCAAAAAAACTCCCTAAAATGGAATTAAATTCAAATATTAAAAATATTTTTGATTTTTCATTTAAAGATTTTAACTTAGTGGATTATTTCCCGCACCCCCATATAAAAGGTGCCGTATCAGTTTAAAATAAAATAACTATGGATGCACTACAACTAAAAAACAGTATCATTAAAGAAATCTCTCAAATTGATGATGTAAAATATCTACAAAAAATTCAAGATTTGATCAATTCCTTTTATCAAAATTCAGATAAGCAGCTTTCGTTTTTAAGTAATAACAAAACTGACGTTAATAATGATAAAGAGAATTTTACTGATTATATTAAGGAATGGATAAAAGATATGTAAAAAAACTCTTTTGAAAACAAACGATCAACATCAAATATACGAAGCTACCCGAAAGCGAACCAAAAAGAGAAAGAATCTTTATTTTCATTTTGTGCTCTTTTTAATCGGTTCGGTTTTTTTTATTTTTTTAAATAAGTTCTTACATATTTATGACCAATATGATTGGTTTTTATGGGCTGTCATGTTGTGGTTTTTCTTCTTGGTTATCCACTTCTTCAACTTCTTTGTATTCAACCGATTCTTTGATAAAGAATGGGAACGTATTCAGACTGAAAAACTCATAGAAAAGCACAATTCAAAAGTTGAAAAGTTGGAAAAAAGTTTAGAAAAAAAAGATTTTTTCTCTAAAATTAGTTCCGAAAACGATCAAATTACAAATTAAAAATACTTCAATTTAATGATTACAATTATAGCTGCTGTGGCAAAAAATAATGCGCTGGGCAAAAACAATAAATTGATCTGGCATTTACCGGCTGACCTGATGCGTTTTAAAAAAGTTACCAGCGGACATCATATAATTATGGGTAGAAAAACGTTTGAATCGTTAGGAAAACCACTGCCTAATAGAACTACTATCATAATAACCCGAAATAAAAACTATAAAACAGAAGGATGTGTTGTTGTAAATTCATTAAATGAAGCATTACAAATTGCAAAAGTTGATGAAAATCCTTTTATTTTAGGTGGTGCTGAAATTTATAAACAAGCTATAAAAATAGCCGATATTTTAGATCTGACCATAGTTCACCAAGATTTTAAAGCCGATGTTTTCTTTCCTGAGATCAATAAAAATATTTGGAAAGAAACCTCAAGACAAGATTTCAAAGCCAATGAAAATAATAAATACGACTATAGTTTTGTTACCTATGCAAGAAAATAATTCTTTAATTTAAGTTTATTTTATTTCAATATAAAAAGGAATTCGTGCCTGTATTCCTTTGAGTTGAGAGAAATTTTTTATCTGTTTATAGATCTTATAATTTTCAACACCCAATTCTTCTTCAAGTAATTTATCCTTATTTACACCTAAAAAAGGTACCTGCGATTTAATATCTTTAAAATCTTTTTTATAATTCGGATAGTTTCTAACCCTGTAATTATCCAAATTAGCCAATCCTGCAGCAGCATTGATAGCATCTTCTAAACTACCTAATTCATCAACTAAACCATTTTCTAGAGCCTGTTTACCTGTCCAAACTCTTCCTTGAGCAATACTATCAACCTGAGCAAAGGTCATTTTTCTTCCTTCAGCAACTTTATTAACAAAAGTCTTATAGAAATCTTCTATACTCTCTTTAGTGACATTATAAAATTCAGGTGTAATAGGCTCAAAAACACTATAACCTGTTGATTGTTTATTTGTACCTACCTGCTCAGCATTAATACCAATATTATCAGATAATTTACTAATATTTGGAACTGCCCCAAAAACACCAATTGAACCTGTAATCGTAGTTGGTTCAGCATAGATCTTATCCGCATTACAGGCAATATAATAACCTCCGGATGCAGCCAGGTTCCCCATAGAAACTACTAAAGGTTTTTCTTTTTTTGTCAATTCCAATTCTCTCCAAATAATGTCGGAAGCCAAACCACTACCTCCCGGAGAATTCACTCTTAACACTATAGCTTTAACATCTTTGTTTTCTCTTGCTTTACGAAGAGCTTTGATTATCATTTCCTGACCAATATACTTCTCACTACCCTCACCATATTTAATTTCACCCTGGGCATATATTACAGCTACTCTGTCTTTTGCAGTTGATTTGATTTTTCCTTTACCCGAATCAATATAATCTTTTAAAGAAATTAGTTTTAATTTATCATCTTTATTTATATCTACTAAACCTTTTAAGATATCTCGATACTCATCCTTGTAGATCTCTCCTGAAATCATATCATTTTCAATTGCTAAATCTGAATTTCTTGTTAATAATTCATCAGCAATATAATTTAATTCATCATTTGTTTTATTACGAGAATACCCAATGTCTTCTATAATTTCATTCCAAATTGAATTTAAAAATGATTGTGTTTGTTCTCTGTTTTCTGAACTCATCTTATTAGTTAAAAATGGTTCAACAGCACTTTTATATTTTCCATGCCTTATTACTTCCATTTTTACACCATACTTATCTTGAAAATCTTTGTAATAAATAATTTCACCACCTAAACCTTTAAAATCAACAGCACCAACAGGATTCACAAAAACAGAATCAGCTGAAGAACTTAAATAATAATTTTTTTGATCATAAAAATCAGCAAAAGCTGTGATGAATTTTCCGGTTTCTTTAAACTCTAATAACTTGTTTCTAAGCGACTGTAACTGAGCAAAGCCTGCATCAATTTGCAAAGCTTCAATACTAATACCCTCAATATTATCATCGGATTTTGCATTTTCAATAGCATTGATAATATTATTCAATCCCATTTTATCATCTCCCAGATCAAAAATCATTTCAAAAGGATCGTTACTTTTTGGAGCATAGTCCTTAATGGTTTTATCGAGTTTTAAAGTTAAAATTGAATTGCTTTTAACCGTGATCTCATCATCTTGGCTAAAAGCCGCTCCTATAGCAGCAAATACCAAAAACATGATAAATACTGAAATAAATATACCTAAAATTACTGCTAATAATTCTCTTAAAAATGTCATCTGTGAAATATTAAAATTTATCAATTATTAATTCTGAAAAATACAAAATTAAAGTTACTAATTTGACGTTCATCACATCAATATGTTACATATTCAAAAATAAAAGCACAAATATAAACTTTTATCCTTTTGTTTTATTTTCTTTGTAATTAATCATGAAAATTGTAAAAACCACTTATTTATCACTAGGCACAAATCAAGGCGAAAAACTGCAAAATTTACAAGATGCCGTTGATGCTATTGGTAAAAATATAGGCCATATTATTAAAATATCATCTGTATATAGCACAAAATCATGGGGGTTTTCAGGTAATGATTTTTTTAATATATGCGTTGAAGTTACTACTAATATGGTTCCTGAGCATTTGATAAATACTATACTTGAAATTGAGAAAACACTCGGCAGAGAACGTTCCAATATTAAAACTTACCAATCGCGAAAAATTGATATTGATATTTTATTATATGATGAAGAGATTATTCTTTTAAAAAATTTGATCGTTCCTCATCCCCGAATGCTAGATCGTAAATTTGTATTGATTCCGCTTTCTGAAATAGCCGCAAATATAATTCATCCTGTAAAAAAAATATCAATTCAAAAGTGTTTACAAAACTGTACTGATTCTACAGAAGTTATCAAAACAGAATTAAATATCAAACGTCCTATTTCGTTAATTGAAAAATATAATTATATCGCCATTGAAGGTAATATTGGTTCAGGAAAAACATCGCTTGCCAAAAAAATGGGAGATGATTTTAATGCAAAATTAGTTTTGGAAAGATTTGCTGATAATCCATTTTTACCCAAATTTTATACCGATAAAGATCGCTATGCTTTTCCTTTAGAGATGAGTTTTTTGGCAGACAGATACCATCAACTTACTGATGATCTAGCTCAATTTGACCTTTTTAAGAGTTTTATAGTATCAGATTATTTTATATTTAAATCGCTCATTTTTGCACAAATTACTTTGCCAAAAGAAGAATATAATCTGTATCGAAAAATGTTTGATATTATGTATAAAGAGATCACTAAACCGGATATTTATGTTTATTTATATCAAAACACCAACAGACTTATTGATAATATTAAAAAAAGAGGCAGAACTTATGAACAGAATATCAAACCTGATTATTTAGAAAGTATTCATAAAGGTTATTTGAATTTCATAAAAACCCGAGATAATTTAAATACACTGATCATTGATATTACTGAGATAGATTTTGTAAATAATCAGACTGACTATCAAATTATTATAGATAAGATCGTAGGCAATGACTGATCTTGTTTACTTACTGTCCAATACCCATTTTTTCAGCAAAATAATCGCAAAAATCTTTCATGGTTGCACCCATTTTTTCATCACCGGTAGCAGTTTTAAATGATTCTGACATCGATAAAAGTATCTGATGATAGAATTGCTTCATTTCATCGATGGGCATATTTTTAGTCCAAAGATTTATTTTATAAGTATCTTTATTATTACTATCCCAAAGTGATAAAAATGCAGCTTTTGCCTCCATATTTTCGACATCTCCATCATCAGCACTCCAAAATATTTCTTCGGGTACTTTATTTTCATCTAAACCAACTTTTATTTTTATTTCTGATCTTTGTTTTATTGCCATAATTAATAATTATATTTTTTAATCTTTTAATTCTTTCTTGGTTTATACTTAGATTTTTTAAAAATTATTTCGTTTTGTGTGACCAACATTTCTTGAATCGTAACATCATTATTTTTAATATATGATTGTACAATTTGCCAACCAAACCACACTCCTATTCTACCAGGAGAATCTTTATCATTTGCAATATAAAACTTTGAAAATGGTGCTTCATTGATAAATCTTTCTGATAATTCAGCATCAGTGTCAAATAACAATGATTTATCAATAAAATATTTCCAGACTTCCAATTCATTATCAACTGCCCATTGAAACTGTTGTGCTTCATAACCCATAATTTCCGCCTGATTTTTATTCGGTAAGAACCTATTCATTAATTCCATTTTTTTTCCTTCCTGAATCATTCTGGCAACAAATCTATTATCATTAGAAGGAGGTACGATCTGCTCTGCAAACTTTTCTGCAACAGCAATAGTAATATATTCTTCCGTATATGACTGTTTAACATATTTGGGAAAATCACTATAAAATTTATGATCTTTTCCAAGAAATACATCCAAAGAAATTAGTAATAAGCTATCTGCCAAGATCACTCTGTTATCAGAATCTATATTAGTAAGAAGGGTGATTGTTACCGGTTCTTTAAAATTCGGATAGTAATATTTGATGTGTTTGAACAACGAACTGAGTTGTTTTTTTTCTTCCGAAAAATCTTTATATAATTTCTGAGTTTCTTCAAAAAGCTCTAATTCATCTTTATTGGACATCTTATTTACCCAGACAGAATCAGGATTCTGTGGTGGAAAAAGATATGGAAATTCAGCTTTTAATTCTGATACTTTTTCAGGTGAAGTTGTGTAAAATTTCTGATCAAATCGTATTATTTCAGTTTTTACTTCAATATCTGAAACATTCACTTTTTGCTTTTCATTTTTTGAACAGCTTAAAAAACTCACTAAAAAAAGAATAATAATAAAATATCGCATTAATTATTTATTTTTGTTGCTGGCAAAACTAATAAATACTTTTAAGATGAACGCAGAAAAGGTTGCAAATCATATCGTAAATTGGTTAAAAACTTATGCAGAAAATGCAAAAGTCAACGGATTTGTTATTGGAATATCAGGTGGAATAGATTCTGCAGTAACCTCAACACTCTGTGCTGAAACAGGATTTTCAACTCTTTGTGTTGAAATGCCAATTCATCAAGGTGAAAATCAGATAAACAGAGGAAAAGAACACATTAGCCAATTAAAAGAAAGGTTTAAAAATATTACTTCTGAAGAAGTTGAACTGACTTCAGTTTTTGAAAATTTTAAAAGTGCAGTACCCAGAGTTGAAGATTCTTCAAAAGTTGATCTTTCTTTAGCCAATACACGTGCAAGACTGAGAATGACAACTCTTTATTATTTTGCCGGATTTAACGGTTTATTAGTTGTAGGAACTGGCAATAAGGTTGAAGATTTTGGTGTTGGTTTTTATACAAAATACGGCGATGGAGGTGTTGATCTAAGTCCGATAGCCGACTTGATGAAGTCTGAGATCTTTGAATTGGCTGCTTATTTAAAAGTGCCTGATTCTATTCAAAATGCACAACCAACCGATGGTTTATTTGGTGATTCACGTACTGATGAGGATCAGTTAGGTGCAAGCTATGACGAATTAGAATGGGCGATGAATGTAATTGATAAAGGAAAAACAACGGATGATTTTGTGGGAAGACAAAAAGAAGTTTTTGACATTTATACCAAACTTCATCGAGCTAATAAACACAAAATGATACCTATTCCTATTTGTGAAATTGATCAACTTATAAAGATCTAGCACATTATCCTACAACAATATTTAATTTTTCGGAAATCAATTTCTTTAGATTATTATAATCTTGAACCATTGATAAGTTTTCAATACTTTTAGTTTCAAAATCTTCATCTTCATCATTAAATTGAGGAATTTCATTCTTTAAAGAATCTATCTTTTCATCAATTAAGATCTTTCGCAATCTGTATATTACATCGGAAACCAATTTTTGAAGCGGTTTGATTTTTTGCTTAACATAGATTTCTTTTCTCTCCCAATCACTCAAAACATATTTTTCTTCATCCATAATTAAATTACTAACAGCCTTTCCCATTTCAAGATCTAAATGTTGTGTAAAAGTTTCACTTGTAATTTCATTATTTTGGTTTAATTGATAAATGATCTCGTAATATATTTTTTTAAATATCTCATTTGTAAACTCAATTTCATCATCGTGTAAATGCGTATAAATTTCATTTGATACTTTATTCTTATATACTTCTTTCTTAATACTTCTATTTCCTTCGTCATCGATTACAGAAACATAATCGATAAAATCGACCTCTTCATTACCATAAAGCAATAAGATTTCAATAATTTTCTTTTCTAAAATATACTGCGGATCAATTTTTTGTGTTTGTTGGGTCTCTTTCTTAACTCCGGTAATTCTAGGCTGCATTTGCCTAATCTTATCTGAAGCAATTTTTTGCTCTTTTTTTATAATCTGAGCCAGTTCATCAAACAACACTTTTTCTGAAATATCCATAATCCTTGAACATTCCTGAATGTAGATCTCGCGTTGAATGTTATTAGGAATCTTAGAAATACTAAAAACAATATCTCTGATCAATGATGCTCTTTTAATCGGGTCATTTTGAGAATCCTCAAGTAATAGTGAAGCTTTGAACTGAATAAAATCTTTAGAATTCTTTTCGAGATAATCTTTTAATTGATCCGGAGAAGTTTTCTTGGCAAAACTATCGGGGTCTTCTCCATCTGAAAAAGTAACAACTTTTACATTCATTCCCTGCTCAAGTATCAGATCAATACCTCTTAAAGAAGCACGAATTCCTGCTGCATCTCCATCAAATAATACAGTAATATTTGGTGTAAGTCTATTGATCAATCTAATTTGATCTGAAGTAAGCGCGGTACCCGATGATGCCACAACATTCACAATGCCTGACTGGTGCAAAGAAATTACATCTGTATATCCTTCAACCAAATAACAATTATCATTTTGTGCTATACTTTGTTTTGCCTGATAAATACCATATAAAATTTTACTTTTATGATAAATTTCACTTTCAGGTGAATTGAGATATTTAGCAACTTTTTTATCTTTTAACAACGTTCTACCGCCAAAACCTAATACTCTACCACTCATTGAGTGAATTGGAAACAAAACCCTACCTTTAAAACGATCAAATTTTCGATCGTCATTTACTATTGTCAGACCTGTTTTTTCTAAAAATTCAAGTGAGTATTTTTTTTCTAATGCAGTATCGGTAAAAGCTGTCCATTCATCAAGCGCATATCCTAATTCAAACTTTTTTATGGTCTCAGTTGTAAAACCTCTTTCTTTAAAATATGAAAGTCCGATAGCAATACCTTTTTCATTATTCAACAATACATCATGAAAATAATTTTTAGCAAACTCGCTAATTAAAAACATACTTTCACGTTCGCTCTGCTGAATCTTTTGCTCTTCAGTTTGTTGGGTTTCTTCAATTTCAATATTGTATTTTTTGGCTAAATACCGAAGTGCTTCCGGATAGGAATAATGCTCATGTTCCATTAAAAAAGTAACCACATTTCCTCCTTTACCTGAGCTAAAATCTTTCCAGATCTGTTTCACAGGTGAAACCATAAAAGATGGCGTTTTCTCATCAGCAAAAGGACTCAAACCCTTAAAGTTACTTCCTGCTTTTTTTAAATAAACAAAATCACCTATTACCTCCTCTACGCGAGCAGTTTCAAAAACTTTATCTATTGTGTTTTTTGTAATCATTTAAAAAAATATAAACAATTTGTTTATAGCAGTGTAAAGATAAAAAAAAACACTGTTAAAAATAACAGTGTTTAGTTTTAGTGTTTTTAAGAAACCGCTTTTAGCTTTTTGATCGTAGATTTTGTGAGTTTTTCTTGCGCATATTTTTTAGTAACCCTTAGTTTAGTTTCTCCAGAACCCGGTAGTTCAAACATTGCATCTGTGAGTATTTCCTCACAAAGAGAGCGAAGCCCCCTTGCTCCTAATTTATATTCAACTGCTTTATCAACAATAAAATCAAGCGCTTTTTCATCAATGCTAAAATCAATTCCATCTAATTCAAACAATTTGTTGTATTGTTTGATAATAGCATTTTTTGGTTCAGTTAAAATTGATCGGAGTGTTTCCTTATCTAAAGGTTTTAAATATGATAAGACTGGTAGTCTTCCAATAATTTCAGGAATTAAACCAAACGATTTTAGATCAGTAGGTAATACATATTGCAATAAATTCTCTTCGTCAACTTTATCATCAGAAATTGAAGCGCTATATCCAACCGCCTGCATATTTAATCGTTTACCAATAACTTTATCTATACCACTAAAAGCGCCACCGGCAACAAATAGTATATTTTTGGTATTTACTTCAACAAATTTTTGATCGGGATGTTTTCTACCTCCTTTTGGCGGAACATTAACTACGGTTCCTTCCAACAATTTAAGCAAAGCTTGTTGAACACCTTCACCTGACACATCTCGGGTTATAGAAGGATTATCACCTTTACGTGCAATTTTATCGATTTCATCAATAAAAACAATACCTCTCTCTGCTTTTTCTACATTATAATCGGCTGCTTGTAATAAACGAGTTAAAATGGTTTCAACATCTTCCCCAACATAACCGGCCTCAGTTAAAACTGTAGCGTCAACTATAGCAAACGGTACATCTAACATTCTGGCAATAGTTTTTGCAATTAGTGTTTTTCCTGTTCCGGTTTCACCAACCAAAATGATATTGCTTTTTTCAATTTCAATATCATCCTTAATGTTTACCTGCTTTTGTGTCAGCCTTTTATAATGATTATATACTGCAACCGACATTACTTTTTTTGCATGATTCTGACCGATAACATATTGATCTATAAAGTTTTTAATATCAATAGGTTTACCCACTGAAAAATCGGAATCTGATTGTTTCTCATTTGATTCAGCAAGTTCTTCTAGAACAATTCCATGAGCCTGTTCAATACATCTATCACAGATATGTGCATCAACTCCTGCAATTAGCAAATTTGTCTCATCCTTTTTCCGTTTACAAAACGAACATTCTAATTCTTCTTTTTTCGTCATCTTAAAAAGTTGATTTGTATATTTTTATAAAGAGTTAAAATCTTAAACTCAATTATTTATTCCGAGTTAAAATCTCGTCAATCATTCCGTATTTTTTAGCTTCCTCAGCTTTCATCCAATAATCTCTATCAGAATCTTCCTGTACTTTTTCAATTTTTTGACCTGAATGTTTTGCAATTATTTGGTACAATTCTTCTTTAAGTTTTAATATTTCACGTGCAGTGATCTCAATATCTGAAGCTTGACCTTGTACACCACCCATTGGTTGATGAATCATTATTCGCGAATGTGGTAGAGCTGAACGTTTGCCTTTTTGACCGGAACACATTAAAACTGCTCCCATTGAAGCTGCCATACCTGTACAAATAGTGGCTATTTCAGGTTTTATAAATTGCATAGTATCATATATACCTAATCCGGCATAAACGCCACCACCCGGTGAATTGATATAAATTGAAATATCTTTTGAGGCATCAACACTTTCTAAAAATAACAATTGAGCTTGAATAATGTTAGCTACATGATCGTCAATTGCAGTACCCAAAAATATAATTCTATCCATCATTAAGCGTGAAAACACATCCATTTGTGCTACATTTAACTGACGTTCTTCAATAATATAGGGTGTTACACTACTAACGATCTTATCAATATACATACTATTAAAGCCCTGATCTTTAACAGCAAATTTTTTAAATTCTTTTCCGTAATTCATAAATGTATTTTTATAGTAATTTGAGGGTAAATATACTTAAAATTAGTAAACTAAATTTAAAATTTGTGAATTTGAATAAATGGTACTCTTATAAAAATACCTCACAGAATATTTTGTCTGTAAGGTATTGTTTACCATCTTTAAAAAAGTTTACTCATTTAAAAGTATCTTTTTATTTATAAACTTCTTTAATAAAGTTCTCATAAGTGATCTCTTTAGATTTTAGATTTACGTTTTCTTTAAAGAAATTTAATAACTTTTCACTCATTAATTGATCTGATAAACGCTTTGCTTCTTCCTGATTGGCCAGAACTCTATTTGCAATTTCATCTAATTCTTTTTCTTCAGGATTAGAATTTCCAAATTGAGCCATCTGTTCTCTAATAAATTTCTTGGAGAATTCTTTTAGGTCTTCATAAGAAACATTAAGATCATTGTCTTTACTTAATTTATTCTCGATCAATTGATAACGCAATCCTTTTTCTGAATTTTTATATTCTTCAACAGCTTGTTCTGAAGTCAAAGGTTTTTCCCCGGCAACAGCTAACCATTTTTGTAGAAACTCAGCCGGAAGATCAAACTTTGTGTTTTCAATTAAACTTTCAGTTACAGCATTTAACAAATGTTGATCAGATTGTTGTTTAAATTGTTTTTCGGCATCTTCCTTTAATTTTGATCTGAATTCACCTTCATTCTTCACAATACCCTCACCAAAAATTTTATTAAATAATTCTTGATTAATTTCAGATAATTCTGTTTCAGTAATTTCCTCAATCGTAAAAGTTAATGGAATATCCAATCCGTGTATTTCATCATGTGAAACTCCTAATACATTCATTAACATATGATCATCAGCAAATAATCCTTTAGTTTTTAAAGAAATAACATCACCAACTTTTTTGCCGATTAATTTTTTTTGATTGACTTTACCTTTGATCTTATCTAATTTGAAAGTCGACTTTTTATCAATTTCTTTTTCTTCATTTACAAGGGTTCCGGTAATATTTGAATTTTCAATAATTGTTTCTTGTGTAATTAATTTACCGTACTGTTCTTGAATATTCACAATTTGATCATCGATCATTTTATCATCAGCAATAATTTTGTACTCTGTAATTGCTTTTTTAGGCTTTAGATTTATTTCAAAATTAGGAGCAAGTCCCAACTCAAATTCAAAAGAAAAATCATCTGAATCCCATGTAAAATTATCTTGTTGTTTTGGTAGAGGATTGCCCAAGACATCTAACTTCTCTTCAACCAAATATTTACTTAATGTGTCTTGCAACAGTTTATTCACTTCTTCAATGATCACTGATTTACCATACTGTTTTTTTACCAAGCTCATGGGCACATGACCTTTTCTGAATCCGGGTATATTGGCCTTTTTACGATAATCGCTTAAAACACTATCAACTTTCTTTTGGTAATCTTCGTTTTTGATATCAATTCTTACAATTGAATTCAGTTCGTCAATTTTTTCTTTCGTTATGTTCATTTTACTGATATATTTTACTTTTCAAATTTTGAAGCTGCAAAATTAATAAATTTAAAACACATATCAACAATGTTTATTTCAAAACACTTCAAACAGTGGTTAATGATGTGTTAAATTTTAATATAATTGGGGTAAAAAACAAAAATGACTTTTCTTTTTTCTTAAGAAAAGCCATTTTAGCTATATAAAATATGAATTTAAACTTATTCTTTATCGATTACTTTGTATAAAATTGATTGCACTATTGATAATAAAATACTGAAAAGAAGGGCAGCCCAAAAACCTGATACTTCAAATCCATCAATTAATTTATCTGCCAAAAGTACGATCAATGCATTTATAACAAATAAAAATAATCCTAATGTTAAAATAGTAACGGGCAGCGTTAAAACAACCAAAATTGGTTTTAGAATTGCATAAAGAAGACCAAGAATAACGGCAACCCATATCGCTGTAACATAGGTGTCTACAGTTACTCCGGGTAAAATATACTCAATAGCAAGAACAGCAATCGCTGTCAATAATATTTTTAAAATAAATTGCATAAAATTTAGTTTTTAAAGTTTATAATGAGCCAAATTAATCATTTTTTTAAAAAAATTATAATTTTGTTAAAAAAATCGTTCGGGTTTTCTGCGTGTAACCAATGTCCTGCATTCGATATTGTTTCAATATAAGAGTTTGGAAAATGATTCTTAATCAGTACTTTATCTTCTTCTAAAATATAATCTGAATTCTCCCCTCTTAAAAATAATGTCTCTCCTTCAAATTGCGTGAATGGTGACAGAGCTTCTCCAACTTCTTCAACATTATCAGTTAAACTTTGTAAGTTTATACGAAATGCAAAACTATCTTTTGTTTTACGATAAACATTTTTAAGTAAAAATTGTCTGATCCTGGATTCAGAAATATAGTTTTTTAAAATTTCATCTATCTCATTTCTCGATTTAATTATAGAAAAATCTACTGAATGAAGTGCTTTAAAGATAAATTGATGGTGAAGCGGATAAAATTTTGGTGCAATATCAGCAACTATTAATTTATTAACTTTTTCAGAAAACTCCACAGCAAACAGCATTCCAACTTTACCGCCCATTGAATGACCCATAATATTTACCTTAGACAACTTATAATATGAAATATAATAAAGCAGGTCTTCAACCATCAGCTCATAAGAAAAATCATCACTATGGAAACTTCTCCCATGATTTCTATGATCAATTATATGCACTTGGAAGTCGCTGGAAAACTTATTGGCTAACGTTTTCCAATTATCACCCATACCAAAAAAACCATGTAAGATCAATAGCGGTTCTCCAGAACCTAATATAATTGAGTGTAACAATTGCATTATTTTAACTTTTGCAAATACATACTAACAACGTTTTGCAAGCCAAAATATAAAGCCTCAGCAATTAATGCATGACCTATAGAAACCTCTAACAAATTAGGTATTTTACTAGAAAAATATTGAATGTTTTCTAAATTTAAATCATGGCCAGCATTTAATCCCATTCCCAGATCACCAGCTTTAATTGCGGCTTTAATAAATGGTTTGATACCTTTTTTGTTTCCATTAGCAAAATCAACAGCATAAGATTCGGTATATAATTCAATTCTATCCGTTCCTGTTTTTGCAGCTGCTTCAATCAATTTCAGATCAGTTCCCATAAAAATGGAAGTTCTTATATTATTTCTTTTAAACTCAGCAACAACTTCTTTTAAAAACCCTTGATTTGTAACCGTATCCCACCCTGCATTTGATGTAATTGCATCAACAGCATCAGGCACTAAGGTAACTTGGGTTGGTTTGGTTTTTAATACCAGATCAATAAATTTTGGTATTGGATTACCTTCAATATTGAATTCGGTAGTGATAACCGGTTTAAGATCATAAACATCCTGATATCTGATATGACGTTCATCCGGGCGAGGATGCACTGTTATTCCTTGTGCTCCAAATTCCTGTAAATCAATTGCAGATTGTACAACATTAGGGTAATCACCTCCTCTGGCATTGCGTAAAGTCGCAATTTTATTAATATTAACACTTAATTTTGTCATAGTTCTATAAATAAAGAAAAATCATATATATTAATTATCTGCAAAATTAACCTATTTCAATATTATTTTTAGTTATTTTGTACATAGTTTATAATGCAAGCATTAGATTACATATCAAAGGATATTAAACCTATTCGTTTAATCGACAATGTTAAAAAAGTTAAATTGCTTTTTGAACAAGTTACCTTCACACATTTACCTGTAATTAATAAAAATATATTTTGTGGTAGTATTGCTAGAAATGATATAGAATTTATCGGAAAAACCGATCGAAAAATTGAAGAATTAAGAAAATATTTAAAACCTCTTTATATTTTAGAAAATGTAAACTGGTTTGAAGTGCTTCAAACATTTGCTAATAATAATTGTAATTTATTACCGGTTTTGAACATGCAAAAAAAATATGTGGGTTATTATGAACTAAATGACTTTATAACTATTTTTAATGGTACTCCATTTTTACATGAAGAAGGTGTAATTTTAACCATATCAAAAGGGATCAATGATTATTCATTCAGTGAAATCTCACAAATTGTTGAAACAAATAATGCCACTCTATTTGGAGCTTTTGTTTCAAAAATTGAAGATGAAACTGCTACAATAACGTTAAAATTAAGCCCACATGACATTAACAATACCATGCTTTCTTTTAGACGATATGGTTATTTAATCTTATCAGAAACGCACGAAGATAAATATTTAGATAATTTAAAAGATCGATCAGATTATTTAGAAAAATACTTGAATATTTAATTGGTTTTAATCATGAAAGTTGGAATTTACGGACAAACAAACATTGAAACTACTATAAATTACATCAAAATATTGGTGGATACTTTAAGCAAATACGATACAACCATTGTATTTGAAAAGAATATTTATAATTACTACAAAGACCAATTTAAAACCAAAACTTTTGAAACATTCTCAAATTATGATGATTTAAGCGCTTCATTTGATCTGTTTTTTAGTGTTGGTGGTGACGGAACTTTCTTACGATCAGTTACTTTTGTAAGAGATTTAAATATCCCTATTGTAGGTATAAATACTGGGCGACTTGGCTTTTTGGCAACTATACAAAAAGAAAAAATTCAAGAGTCCATTGCTCAATTAATGCTAAAAAATTATACAATAAGTGACCGTACTCTATTAAGTGTATGTGCTGATAATGAAAATAAAGCGTTAAATGAATCTAATTTTGCATTAAATGAAGTTGCAATAAGTCGGAAAAATACTGCTTCAATGATAACAGTTAAAACCTATCTCGATGATGAATATTTAAGCACATATTGGAGCGACGGTTTGATAGTTTCAACACCTACCGGATCTACAGGTTATTCATTAAGCTGTGGCGGACCAATAATTTCACCTACTTCAAAAAATATTATTTTAACGCCCATTGCACCACATAGTTTAAGTGTGCGTCCTTTGGTAATTCCGGAAGAAACTAAAATCGAGCTAAAATTGAGTAGCCGTACAAATGAAGTATATATTTCTCTAGATTCTCGTTTAACAACTATTAGCGATACAACAAAAATTTTTATCCGTAAATGTGATTTCACAATTAAAACAATACTTTTAAACGAACAATCATTTATCAAAACTCTTCGCGAAAAACTTCTTTGGGGTGAAGATAAACGTAATTAAATATACTGTCTATACAACAATTTTACGCTTAAAATACTGTTATTCAAAAAAGACCATTCAAATCATTTAAAAGCAAATGTATTTTTATATATTTGCAAACTGTTTTTTATGAAGAAATTATATATAATTATATTGACGATTTTTATGTTTAGTTATACAACTATTTCATCTCAAATCAATGAGTTAGGTGTATTTTTAGGCGGAAGTAATTATATTGGAGATATAGGAAGTACAAACTATATTTTTCCTAATAATTATGCTGTTGGAGGAATTTATAAGTGGAATATGCATCCCAGATTTAGTTTAAGAGCTACATATACTTATGCCAAAATTTCTGGAGACGATGCAAAATCAGGAAATTCTTATAGAGAATATCGGGGACTAAGTTTTTCGAACTCGGTACATGAACTTGCAGCAGGTATAGAATTTAATTTCTTTAAATATAATTTATCAAAAATTGGTCATACCAACACACCATACATAATAGTTGAAGCAGCAGTTTCAAATTATGACACGAGAGAAAAAGGCAGAACATTTAACTACACAATGCCTTTTGGATTGGGTTATAAAATGCGTTTGGCTCATAATGTAGGTATTGCCATTGAAACATCCTTTAGATATACTTTTAAAGATGACATTGATGGATATTACAATGGTTTAACCTATGAATCAATAGATGGATCTGGTTATCCAGTAATAAAAACAATTGATGATTCAAATGGTAATGACTGGTATGTTTTTACCGGAATTACAATAGTTTATGCCTTTGGTAGAGAAGGTTGCTATACCGGAAATTTTTAAATTAAAGCATGAGTTTAAGATCGAAAATAAAAACCGTATTTTTACCCAGACATGTTGCTGTGATTATGGACGGCAATGGAAGGTGGGCAAAAAAACGTGGATTAACTCGTGTTTTAGGTCATAGAAAAGGTGTAAATGCAGTTAGAGAAACCGTTGAAGCAGCATCTGAATTAAATATTAAAGCACTAACCTTATACACTTTTTCAACTGAGAATTGGAATCGCCCAAAAGCTGAGGTAAATACTTTAATGAGTATTTTAGTTAGCTCTCTTAAAAAAGAACTTCCAACTTTTCAAAAAAACAATATTAAGTTACAAACCATTGGCAATATTGATAAACTTCCTAATAAAGCCAAAAAAGAATTAAAAGAAACAATTGAAAAAACCAAAAATAATACACAATTAATATTAACCTTGGCACTTAATTACGGTTCGAGGGAAGAAATTATTAATACTACCAAACTTATTTCTAAAAAAATTGTTAATAATGAACTAAAAGTCGAAGAAATTGATGAAAATACTATAAATAATCATTTATATACATTTACTTTGCCCGACGTTGATTTTTTGATAAGAACCAGCGGAGAATTGCGTATTAGCAATTTTTTACTTTGGCAAATCGCCTATGCCGAATTATATTTTACTGAGGTATTGTGGCCAGATTTTAATAAAGATGATTTTTACAAAGCCATCATAAATTACCAAAGTAGAGAAAGACGATTTGGAAAAACTAGTGAACAAATTGAAAATATTAATGAATAAGATAAAAGCCGGCATTTTTCTACTATTTTTGGTTTTGACAATGATTTCTGCATCAGCACAAAATAAAGATATTGTTAAAAAAATTGATACAATTACTCCAGTTTCTTCTGTTTTGGATACTATTACTCCCGTTTCATCTGTTTTGGATACTATTCCTGTAAAAGAAGAGATTAAAACTCCATTAGACATAGATCTAAGTAAACCGAATAAATATACTATTGGTGGGGTTGCAGTTACCGG
>JAOZVI010000001.1:65693-103190 GCA_029938265.1 Flavobacteriaceae bacterium
ACATAGATCTAAGTAAACCGAATAAATATACTATTGGTGGGGTTGCAGTTACCGGAAATCAAACCATTTCAGAACAATCAATTTTGATATTTTCCGGACTTGTTGCAGGTCAGGAAATAAAGATACCTGGAGATAAACTAACAGGTTCCATTAAAAAATTATGGAATTCAAAATTATTTAGCAATGTTGATGTTTATGCAACCAAAATGGATGGAAATGACATTTATTTAGAAATAAATGTATCTGAATTGGATAAAGTAGGAAATGTGACCATCAAAGGTATTAAAAAATCAAAAATTGAAGAGTTGAATAAAGAAATTGAATTTCAAAAGGGTTCAATGCTTACTGAAAACTTGGTCACTACAACTAAAAATCAAATTCAGGATAAATATAAAGAAAAAGGTTTTTTAAATACCAAAGTAACCATAAATACAAAACTCGATACTTCCAATACAAATATTCAAGATGCCTTAATCTTAGTTGACAAAGGAGAAAAAATTAAAATTAAGAATATCACATTCCATGGTAACAGTAGATTAGAAGATAAAAAGTTAAAAAAACAACTAAAAAAAACTAAGGAAAATACATTAATAAACATCTTTAAATCATCAAAATATGTTGAAGATCTCTATACTGAAGATCTAGACAAAGTAATTGAAAAGTACCAGGAAAAAGGATTTAGAGACGCAGTAATTATAAAAGATTCAATTTCTTTTAACGATGATAATACTATAAATCTTGATATTACTGTTAATGAAGGTGAGAGGTACAAATTTGGAGATATAGCATTTTTAGGAAACACTGTTTTTACTGATCAACAACTACAAAGTTTGATTCAGATTGAAGAAGGAGTTACTTATAATGGAAAACTGCTTAATGAACGTGTTAAGGGGGATGGCACCCCAGATTCAAAAGATATTACAAATACATACTTAGACAATGGCTATTTATTTTCAAGAGTTAATCTGGTTGAAACCAGCGCAGAGAATAACACTATTAATATAGAAGTAAGAATTATTGAAGATGAAGCTGCAACTATTAATAAAGTTACAGTTACAGGAAATGATGTAACCAATGATCATGTTCTATACCGTGAAATAAAGACTCGTCCTGGTGATCTGTTCAGTAAATCTAACATCATTCGTTCTATTCGTGAATTGGGACAATTAGGATTTATAGATGCAGAAAATATAGTGCCTGATGTTCAACCAAACTACGCTGAAAAAACAACCGATATTGAATATAGTTTATCTGAAAAAGGTTCAAGCCAAATTGAATTACAAGGTGGTTACGGAGGTGGTGCTTTTGTTGGTACACTAGCCCTATCATTTAATAATTTTTCAATTAAAAATATTTTTAACTTGGATAAATACAAACCTGTACCAAGGGGTGATGGTCAAAGTATATCCTTGAGATTACAAGCAAGTAAATTCTCAAGAGTTTATAGCTTATCCTTTTCTGAACCATGGTGGGGAGGTAAACGCCCAAAAGGATTTAATTTTTCAATCTATAATTCACGCCAATACTCATACAACCCTTATGAACGTGATGTTGATAAAGATCAACGATTAGATATAACCGGTGCATCAATAGGTTTGAGCCAAAGATTAAAATGGCCGGATGATTTTTTTACATTATCTACTTCGTTAAATTATCAGAGATTTGATTTACAAAATTTCTTTTTATCAACTTTTGGTTATAATAATGGTATTTCAAATAATGTAAATTTTTCAGTAAATTTTGGCAGAAATTCTGCAGGGCCTAGTCCAATATATCCCAGACATGGTTCTCAATTTAATGTCATTGCTGAAATTACGCCGCCATATTCTTCTTTTAACAACAAGGATTACTCAGTTATGACTGATGAAGAAAAATTTGAGTGGTTAGAATATTACAAAATTAATTTTATGGGTAAATGGTATACCCAAATATGGAAAGATCTGATTTTAATGTCAAATGCCGAATTTGGATTTTTAGGTGCTTATAATGATGATATTGGCGTTTCACCTTTCGAGCGTTTTTATGTTGGTGGTGACGGTATGGCTACAGGTCAGTTTGACGGAAGACAAGTTGTTGCTTTAAGAGGTTATCCAAATTCTAGTTTAACATCGGTTGCAGGGGGTACAGTTTACAATAAGATCTCTTTTGAATTAAGATATGCAATTACTTTAAAACCTTCGGCATCAATTTATGCCCTAACATTTTTAGAAGGTGGTAATTCATTTAATAGTTTTGAAAATTTTAAACCTTTTGTATTAAAAAGATCCGCAGGGGCTGGTATTAGAGTATTTATGCCTGCCTTTGGTTTGTTAGGTATTGACTTTGGTTATGGATTTGACAACATACCGGGAACATTTGAAAAATCGGGGTGGCAAACACATTTTATAATCGGTCAACAATTTTAAGTAATTTAGTATCTTTGCCAGGAAATATAAATTTGGCACGATATTTTCAAAGATTAATTAAATTATGATAAAAAAAATATTTTTTATCGCAACGCTTATTATAAGTTCATTGACTTTTGGTCAAAAAGCTCAAAGGATTGCCTATATTGATATGGAATATATTTTAGAAAATGTTCCTGAATATACCCAAGCACAATCCCGTTTAAATGAAAAAGTTAAACTTTGGCAACAAAAACTAGATGGTTTATCTACTGAAATAGATAACCTAAATACAGGTTTAAATAATGAAAAAGCACTGTTGACAAAAGAAATGATCATTGAACGTGAAGAAGACATTATTATTAAGCAACAAGAATTAAAAAGGCTTCAAGATGCTTTCTTTGGTGCCAAAGGTGATTTATTTAGAATGCGTAAACAGTTTGTGAAACCTGTTCAAGATCAAGTATTTAATGCAATCCAAGAAATTGCTGTAAGAAAAAAATTCGATTTTGTCTTTGATAAGTCAAGCGATTTAATCATGCTTTACAGCAATAATAAATTTGATATCAGCGAATTAGTTTTGAATACTATTGTAAAAGACAGGAAAAGAAAAACTATTGAAGATCAAAAAAATGAAAGAATTTCAGGTGCCAAAAATATTGAGGTAATTGATAATATTGCAGAAGATGGTGAAATTTTAACTGATGATGAGTTTGCAACTGATGAAGGAGTTGATTCAACTGATCCTGAAATTATTAAACAACAAGACGCTCAAAAGAAAATAGATGAAAAAGAAGCCAAAAGAGCTGCTTTAAAATTAAGGATTAAAGAACAACAAGAAGCACGTGAAAAACTAAGAGATTCTCTTAAAAAAGTGTCTGAAGAAAGACGTGCTGCAAAACTTAAAGAAATTGAAGATCGCAATAAACAGCGTGATGAAATTATAAATGACAACAATTAAATTAAACAACAAAAATTATTATTAACAAATTATTTTAAAATGAAACTAGTTAGAAATTTATTATTAGTATTAATTCTGTTTACAGGAGTTAACTTTGCTCAAGCTCAAAAAGTAGCTCATATTGACAGTGAAAAATTATTAATGGCAATGCCAGAGGCAAAAACTATGGAAAATGAGCTTAAAAAATTATCTGAAACTTATGCAACAGAGTACAAAACTCAGGTTACTGCTGCACAAGCAAAGCTAAAAAAGTATAGTGAAGAAGCAGCAACTCAAACTGATGTTGAAAATGCAAAACGTCAGAAAGAAGTTGAAGACTTACAGTTGAGAATTCAAAAATACGGTCAAACAGCTGATCAGGAAATTCAAAAGAAACGTTTTGACTTATTAAAACCAATCCTTGAGAAAGCTCAAAAAGCTGTAAATGATGTAGCAAAAGAAAAAGGTGTTTTATATGTATTAGATTCTTCTCCTGGTAAGGGACTTTTAGTTTTTGATGGTGAAGATCTATTGGTTCCTGTAAAGACTAAATTGGGACTTTAATTCAATAAACTTTTTAAATATATTTAAAGAGGCTGTCTAAAAAAGGTGGCCTTTTTTATTTATACCAACCCGAGTATTTTAAATAATTTTCGGCTATTCTCTCTATCTCACCGGAAATCAATTCTGCGCTTATATCTTTTACCTTCTTAGCGGGAATCCCTGCATATATTGAACCTGATTCAACAATTGTATTTTTTGTAATAACAGCTCCGGCAGCAATAATACTATTACTTTTAACAATACAGCCATCCATAATAATGGCACCCATGCCAATTAATACATTATCATTAATTGTACATCCATGAACTATTGCATTATGGGCAATTGAAACATTATTACCAATATTTGTGGGATTGGTTTTATAAGTTGCATGAATTACAACACCATCTTGTACATTAACTTTATTGCCAATTTTTATATAATGAACATCCCCCCTAATTACAGCATTATACCATACACTACATTGGTCACCCATAATTACTTCTCCAATGATAACACTATTTTCAGCAAAAAAACAATCTTTACCAAAAATTGGCTTAATCCCTCTAAGTTCTTTAATTATCATAAAATTTCTTCTTTAACATTTTATTCAAAATTAGACAATAATTCTTTTGTATTTTTGCCTCGCTAAAAAAATTAAAAATATGTCAAAAATAACTATTGAAACTACTGATAATCCTAAGATACTAAAATTTGTAACTGATCACATTCTAACTGAAAAAAGTTTTGAATATCAATCTATTGAAGATGCCAAAGATTCACCGTTTTCACAATATCTTTTTAAACTACCTTTTGTAAAAAAAGTATATATAACGGCAAATTTTATTGCTCTTGAACGCTTTGACTTTGTTGAATGGAAAGAAGTTCAAAATGAAATTAAAAATATTCTTGAATCATATTTAGGTCAGAATAAACCAATATTTGGCAAAAGTAGAAATACAATAATTGAAATTTTTGCTGAAAATACACCAAACCCTAATACTCAAAAATTTGTTACCAATAAATTTTTAACTTCTCAAAATATTGAAATTACGAGTATTAAAGAAGCAAAGAAAGTTCCATTGGCTTTTGAATTATTTGAGTATCCTTTTGTTAAAAAAGTATTTATCACACAAAACTATATTTCAATTACAAAAGATGACACCCTAGAATGGCTTGAAGTAAATAACGCTATTCGCGATTTCCTTAAAGAATACTTACAAGGTGGTAAGAGTATAATTACAAATGATTACAAATCAAATCTATTGCAAAAAACTGATACAGATTCTGGTAAATCCGATAAGACTAATGATGAAACTTCAAAACAGATAGTAAGTCTCTTAAACGAATATATTAAACCTGCAGTTGCTCTTGATGGCGGAAATATTCAGTTTCAATCTTATGATAAAAACTCAAAAACAGTAAATGTTGTTTTGCAAGGTGCATGTAGTGGATGCCCTTCAGCCAACATAACTTTAAAAAACGGAATTGAAGCAACCCTAAAACAATTTTTAGGTGATAAAATAGATTCAGTAAAAGCAGTAAATTAAACAAAATTTTAACATAAAAGATATTTCTTAAAAATGTCATTTTCATATCTTTACCGTCATTATTTTTAAAATCAATTTTTATGAAAACAGTATTAAATATTACATTAATATTTGCATTTATTTTATCTGCAAATCAAATAATTGCACAAAACTCTCAAATGTCATTAAAGTATCCTCAAACCAAAAAAACAAATACAGTTGACACTTATTTTGGTACAGAAATCAGCGACCCTTACCGATGGCTTGAAGATGACCGTTCAAAAGAAACTGAAGCTTGGGTAAAAGCACAAAATGAAGTTACTTTTAATTATCTTAATAAGATACCTTTTAGAGAAAATATTAAAAACCGTTTAGAAGAAATTTGGAACTACGAAAAATATTCAGCCCCATTTAAAAGAGGTGAATATACTTATTACTATAAAAATGATGGATTACAAAATCAGAGTGTTTTATATCGCCAAAAAGGTGAAGAAAATCCTGAAGTATTCCTGAATCCTAATACTTTTACAAAAGATGGAACTACTTCATTAGGGGGAGTATCATTTACCAAAGACGGAAGTAAAGTAGCCTATCAAATCTCTGAAGGCGGATCTGATTGGCGGAAAGTTATTATTATGGAAGCTGCTTCTAAAAAAATCTTAGGTGATACGATCAAAGATGTAAAATTTAGTGGTTTGTCTTGGATGGGTAATGATGGATTTTTCTATTCTAGTTATGATAAACCAAAGGGTAGTGAATTATCTGCAAAAACCGATCAGCACAAATTGTATTACCACAAATTAGGTACAAAACAAAGTAAAGATAAGATCATTTTTGGTTTAAATAAAAAACGTAGATATGTTGGTGGTTATGTAACAGAAGATCAAAAATATTTAGTTATCACTGCAGCAATTTCAACTTCCGGAAATGAACTGTATTTTAAAGATCTATCAAAACCAAACAGCAAACTTATCACAATTGTAGATAATTTTGAAACCGATAATTATGTAGTTGATAGTTATGAAAACCATTTATTTATTTCAACAAATTTAAATGCTCCAAATACCAGAGTTGTAAGAGCTAATGTTAACAATGTTCTACCAAAAAATTGGGTTGATTTTATCCCTGAAACCAAAAATGTTTTAAGTATTACTACAGGTTCCGGTTACTTTTTTGCCAAATATATGAAAGATGCTGTTTCACAAGTTATTCAATTTGATAGATCCGGAAAGGAAGTGAGAGAAATTAAACTACCCGGTATTGGTACAGCAAGTGGATTTGGAGGAAAATTAGAAAATAAAGATCTGTATTTTTCTTTTACAAATTATACAACGCCATCTACAATTTATAAACTAAATCCAAAAACCGGAATTTCAGAAGTTTATAAAAAACCAAATATTGATTTTGATTCAAATAGATTCGAATCAAAACAAATATTTTATACAAGTAAAGATGGAACAAAAGTACCTATGATCATTACTTATAAAAAAGGGATAGTTCTTAATGGTAAAAATCCAACTATTCTTTATGGATATGGTGGATTTAATATTAGTATAACACCTTCATTTAGCACTGCTAATGCAGTTTGGATGGAAAATGGTGGCGTTTACGCAGTACCAAACATACGAGGAGGAGGCGAGTATGGAAGATCCTGGCACGATGCAGGAACTCAAATGAAAAAGCAAAATGTTTTTGATGATTTTATCGCTGCAGCAGAATATCTTATAAAAAACAATTATACATCAAGTGATTTTTTAGCAATTCGTGGTGGTTCAAATGGTGGATTATTGGTTGGTGCTGTTATGACACAACGACCTGATCTAATGAGAGTTGCTTTACCAGCTGTAGGTGTTTTAGATATGTTGCGATACCATACTTTTACTGCTGGTGCAGGATGGGCCTATGATTATGGAACATCTGAGCAAAGTAAAGAAATGTTTAATTATTTAAAAGGATATTCTCCTGTACATAACGTTAGCAGAGGTGTAAATTATCCAGCTACTTTGATCACTACAGGTGATCATGACGATAGAGTTGTACCTGCACATTCCTTCAAATTTGCCGCAGAATTACAAGAAAATATAAGCGGAAACAGACCTATTTTGATCAGAATTGAAACTAAAGCAGGTCATGGTGCAGGAACTCCTGTTTCTAAGACCATCGAACAATATGCCGATATTTTTAGTTTTACACTATACAGTATGGGATATAAATAAATTATATATTGGATCAAAAGGCTGTATTACTAGTCTTTTGATCTATTATATTTAAAAAACTTCGATGATTTGAAAAGTTTTACCATTAAATTCGGTCTTATCTCCTTTCTTTTTCCCAAGTAACAAATAACCAATTGGTGATTTTGGTGAAACTGCAAAGTATTTTTCATCCTCAATATAAATCTCACCAATACTAACTGAAATAAAATAATTATTAAGTGTAGTTTTTACTACACTCCCTAAAGAGATTACTGCTGTATTTGCTTTTGATGATATTCTATTTAAAACTTTATACATCTGACGAACAGAAGAAAACTGTTGAGAAGCTTTTTCAATTTCCAACTGCAACATTGCCCTACCCGTTTCATGCTTATCTCCAGCTGAACTTTTATTTTCAGATTCTAAGGCCTTTCTATTTGATTCAATAATATCGATTATAGTCTGATTTCTTTTATCAACAAATAAAGTACAAGCTTCATAGAGTTTCTTTTTGATCTCAATTTTTTCTTTAATATTCATCCTATAAAGATAATCATATATGTTTAAATTTAATATTTTAGCGTTTTAGAAAAAACAATGATCTTTACAGGAAAACGATATCTGGATTATTCATCTTTTATTAGATCAAATTTTGGACAAAGAGTCCAAAAAATATCATTAGATATTGGTTTTTCTTGTCCGAACAGAGATGGTTCTAAAGGTACAGGAGGTTGCACATATTGTAATAACAGTACTTTTAATCCTGATTATTGTAAACCTTCACTTAGCGTAGAACAACAATTATTAAAAGGTATTTCACAGTTTTCCAAAAAATATAATGCGCAACAGTATTTAGCTTATTTTCAGGCTTATACAAATACCTATTCAGACTTTGAGTCACTAAAGAACTTATATGAAAAAGCTTTGGCTGTTCCTAATATTATTGGTTTGGTAATTGGTACACGTCCGGATTGTATTTCAGAACAGATCATTGATTATTTATCTTTTTTATCAAAAAAATATTTTATTTCTCTTGAATTTGGTGTAGAAAGCACTCTAAATAGAACTCTTTTAAAAGTAAATAGATGTCACACATACGAAGATACGATCGAAGCTTATGAGCAATGTAAAAATAAAGGTTTTAGTTTAGGAGCCCATTTAATATTGGGATTACCCGGAGAATCAAGACAAGAACTTTTAGATCATGCAACAAATATCTCTAAATTACCGATACATACACTAAAACTACATCACTTACAAATCGTAAAACATTCTATGATGGCAATACAATACAAACAATATCCTGATAATTTTAATCTGTTTTCTTCAGAGGATTATATTGATTTTATTACTGATTTTGTAGGTTTATTACGCCCTGATATAATAATTGAACGTTTTATTAGTGAAGCTCCTTTAAATCTATTGATCGCTCCAAAATGGAATGGCCTTAAAAATTTTGAATTTGTTGCCAAGATCGATAAAAAACTCATCGAAAAAGATACTTGGCAAGGAAGGTTTTATAAAACCTAAAGCTTATTAATAAATAATTCCCTTTATCTTTTTATGGTATCAGCATGCAGCGACGGTTACGGTAATGATTGCGTTACAGTTTTAAAGATAAATTTTTCAGTTAAAGTTGGTATTTTTTAGAAAGAAACTCTTCCTTTTAACCATCTTTCGCAGTAATGAATTATAACCATTGTTGCTAGTTTTTGCTTTTCATTGTTATGCTAAAAATCAAAACACTCCAATTTTCAACTCCGTAATGATTGACAAATTCGAAAATGTTTTTAGTTTTGCTACAATTATTCTTTTCTAGATTTTTTCAGTCTCTTTTCTGCTTTTTTTTCTTTTGGAGTTTTAGCAGCTTCTTTTTTTACGTTTCTCCTTGAGTCTTTACCTTTTGCCATGATATTATCTATTACTTATTAGTTTCTCTTTTTTTCTAAAAATCTATCCGTTTCAACTTTTAATTCCTCAATTGAGTTCAAATTCGTACCAATTCAATTTTCAATTCGATAAAGTAGGAGTTAATTTGAAATTATTTTGTTTTTCTATTTTTTCGTTTCAATTCTTAACTCCAGCAACTCAATATTCTACCAGTTTTAAAACTGCTTTTAAACTCAAATTATGGATTTCCGACGAGAAAGCAATTATTAGCAACTCGTTATACACAAACAAATATACATGTTTATAAATTATATTAACCGGATAACATTATTTTTTAACATGAATATCAAAGAAGATTTACTTGTAAAAAAAATTATTTATCAAATTTGAGCGTATGTAAAGTAACATTTTAAAACATATTTAAGAAAAAGGTATCAACATTGAAATATAACTCTCTGTGCAAAATTTTCAGACTAAAAAAAGCCCTTCGTTAAGAAGAGCTTTTTGTGCGGGCGAAAGGACTCGAACCTTCACACCGTGAGGCACTAGATCCTAAATCTAGCGTGTCTACCAATTTCACCACGCCCGCAAAAGAGTTTGCAAATATAAACAATTTTATAAATTACAAAAACATTGTTTTGAAGATTTTTTATACCCTAAGGTTACAAAGAAAAAGGTTCTAATATGTGTCTTTGATCCAATTATACGATTTCCTTTTTATCCAATTTCCTCTTGTAAAATCAGGAAAATCTTGTGGTTCTCCATTATTTTCAATTGACAATTCAGATAAAGGTGTTATTGCACTCCAGGCGGCTGCATCGTATGCATCTAAGGGTGGTGCAATATTTCGCTTAGCCGATTCAACAAAAGCATTAATTACAAAAAAGTCCATACCTCCATGTCCGGCACCCATTGCATGCTCACCATATTTTACCCAAAGCGGATGATCATATTTTTTTAACCAATCATCTGCTTTATCCCAATAATGCGGTTTAGATTTACCTTCAATATAAATACGATCACCATCAACTTCCCAAAGTCCTTTTGTTCCTTGCACTCTAAACCCTAAAGAATAGGGTCGTGGTAAATTTGTATCGTGGGTAACAATAATAGTTTCACCATTTGCTGTTTCAATTGTGCTAGTGACCACATCTCCTAACTTAAAATTTAATTTTGCATTTGGATGATCTTTTCCGCCATTTTTTACAATGTAATTATGAAGACCTCTACTCTTGGTTGCATGAGAAGTAAGAGTCATAAAACGATTTCCTCGATTGATATTATCCATTACGGCTATCGGACCAACACCATGTGTTGGATAAATATCAGCATTTCTCAACAAAGAATGTTGTGTTCTCCATTTAGCTTCTGAGATTCCTTTTTCACCAAATTCAACACCTTTACCATAAGCGGTTTTACCATCATTAAATTTTACAAATCTCAAATCATGTTGATAACCACACCTAAAGTGGACCAGTTCTCCAAAAACATTTTGTTTAACCATATTGAGTACTGCCATAATATCTCTACGGTAATTCACATTTTCAAGTATCATCATGTGGGTACCGGTTTGCTCATGTGTATTAACCAGATCCCAACACTCTTCCATAGTATTGGCTGCAGAAACCTCTACACCAGCGTATTTACCGGCTAACATTGCATCCTTGGTCATACGTGTATGCCATAACCAGGGCGTTGAGATTATTACTGCATCTACTTCTTTTAAATCAAGTAAGTTTTTATAATCATAATCATTTGCTCCAAAAACAGATGGTTTTTTTTGACCGGATTTATCTAACAGATCCAAAGCAATTTTAATTCTTGCAGCATCAATATCACAGATAGCCGTAATTAAAACATCATCTCTTAACAATAAATTATTAAGGTGGTTCGTACCGCGTAATCCAACGCCGATCAAACCTATTTTTAATTTATTTTCACCTCTTTGATTTCCATATACCAATCCGGGAATTAATGTAATTCCTACTCCTGTAAAAGCTGTTTTTTTAATAAAGTCTCTTCTTGAATTCATATTTTTTATTGATTTGAATAAATAATTTTTTTTGACTGACTAAATTTAGGTATTTAATTTTTATATCTTTGGTATTATAAAATATTTTCCAATATGACAACAATAAAATCATACGTACAAGAAAACAAAGATCGATTTATCAATGAATTGATAGAACTTTTAAAAATACCTTCTGTTAGTGCAGATCCAAATCAT
Organism: Flavobacteriaceae bacterium; assembly: GCA_029938265.1. Classification (GTDB taxonomy): domain Bacteria; phylum Bacteroidota; class Bacteroidia; order Flavobacteriales; family Flavobacteriaceae; genus Namhaeicola. The sequence goes on from JAOZVI010000001.1 coordinate 77,402, forward strand.
AAAGATGATCTGTTAAAAACTGCTGATGCAATTAAAGATTCACTTAAAAATGCCGGTTGTAATAAGGTAGAGCTTTGTGAAACTCCTGGTAATCCGATAGTTTATGGTGAACACATTATTGATAATGATCTACCAACTGTTCTGGTTTATGGCCATTATGATGTACAACCTGCCGACCCTCTTGAATTATGGGATTCTCCACCATATAAACCCGTAATTAAAAAAACTGAAATTCATCCTGAAGGTGCTATTTTTGCTCGAGGTTCCAGTGATGATAAAGGACAGTTATACATGCATGTGAAAGCTTTTGAATATATGATCAAAGAAAAAAAATTACCTTGTAATGTAAAATTTATGATTGAAGGTGAAGAGGAAGTAGGATCATCTAGTTTAGATTGGTTTGTAAAAAGAAATCAACAAAAATTAAGCAATGATGTGATTTTAATTTCCGATACCGGAATGATCAGTAATAAACAACCTTCAATAACAACAGGGCTGCGTGGTTTAAGTTATGTTGAAGTTGAGGTTACAGGTCCGAACAGAGATCTACATTCTGGTTTATACGGTGGTGCTGTTGCAAATCCGATCAATATTCTTACAAAAATGATTGCATCTCTACACGATAAAAACAATCATATTACCATACCTGATTTTTATAATAAAGTCCTTGACGCTTCGACTGAAGAACGAGCTGAAATGGCTAAAGCTCCTTTTTCACTAGATGCCTATAAAAAAGCATTGAATATTGATGATGTTTATGGTGAAAAGGGATTTACAACCAATGAAAGGAATTCAATAAGGCCAACTTTAGATGTCAATGGTATTTGGGGAGGTTATATTGGCGAAGGTGCTAAAACTGTTATTCCTTCAAATGCTTTTGCAAAGATCTCTATGCGTTTGGTTCCTGATCAGGATCCTGATGAGATTACTGAATTATTTAGCAAACATTTTAAAAGTATCGCTCCAAAAGCCGTAAAAGTTAAGGTTACTGCTCATCATGGAGGAGATGCCTATGTTACTCCTATTGATAGTATTGGTTACCTTGCAGCAAATAAAGCTTATACCAAAACCTTTGGTGTTGAATCTATTCCACAAAGATCAGGAGGTAGTATTCCGATTGTTGCTCTTTTTGAAAAAGAATTAAAAAGTAAAACCATTTTAATGGGATTTGGATTAAATAGTGATGCCATTCATTCTCCTAATGAACATTTTGGTATCTTTAATTTTTTAAAAGGCATTGAAACAATCCCGCTTTTTTATAGTTATTATACTGAAATGTTTAAAAATCAATAACTTATTTTTATAATTAAGCTTAATATTTAAAATTTATTAGATTTCTTTAACTATTTAACAAATCTTTATCTTTTAATTAAGACTTAAAATGTAACATAGTGATGATTTTTGTCGTCTTATAAATTCTAAAGACTTTATAAGATGCTAAAAGAATTTTTTTGGATGTGCTCCGGTGCAGACCATGATCTACTAAAGAATTGTTCAAAATCCGAACAAGTAAAATATGCCGGAATAGGTGGAACAGTATTTTTTACAGCCGTTATGGCTTTTATTGCTTCAGCATACGCGCTTTTCACTGTTTTTGATTCTGTTTACACCGCTGTTGGATTTGGAATTATCTGGGGCTTACTCATATTTAATTTAGATAGATTTATTGTCTCTACCATCAAAAAACAAGGAAAACCCTGGATAGAATTAGGACAAGCCATACCGAGAATAATTTTAGCGATCATAATCGCTGTTGTAATAGCAAAACCTTTAGAATTAAAAATTTTCGAAAAAGAGATCAATCAAGTATTATTAGAGCAAAAGAATGATCTAACACTTCAAAATAAAGAGCAGATCGCTTTACAATATTCGCCTGAGATCAATCGGGTTACAACTGAAATTCAAGGTTTAAAAGATGCTATTTTAAACAAAGAAAATGAAATTAATGATCTGTATAGTACTTATATCGCTGAAGCGGAAGGAAGAGAAGGAACCCTCAAAATTGGAAAAGGCCCTGTTTATAAAGAAAAAAGAGAAAAACATGATTCATCATTACCAGAATTACAACAACTCCGCGAAGAAAATAAAAATCTAATTGCTGATAAAGAAGTAGTTTTAAAAGATCTAAGAGAAAAACAAAAATTACAAACTACAAACAGTCAACCTATAATTGATGGTTTTGACGGATTAATGGCCAGAATAAATGCTTTAGACAAATTACCATGGCTACCCTCTTTTTTTATATTCTTATTGTTTTTAGCAATCGAAACTTCTCCGATATTTGCAAAACTTTTATCCCAAAAAGGTGAATATGATCTTAAGTTTGCCAATCATGAAAATAAGATCCAGGTTTGGGTTGAACAACAAAAAAACCAACGTGAAGAATTATTAAAAACTGATATTATCCTAAACAACAAAGTTTATTATGATATTGGTGAAGAAGAAAAAATATATGCTTATAAAAAACAAAGGGCCGAAAACCTAATGCAACTTCAATCTGATGCTTTTTACAAAAAACAACAAGACGTATTACAATAGATCTATCATTTTTCTAAAGGATAAATCTTTACATCATCCCCTAACCATTTTTGCAGGCGATCATATATTTTCTGCTGATCTTCAATAGAAAAATCTTTAATTCTGGTTTTATGGGAACCTTTTTTTAGAACCATTTTCAAGGCATCTACATTTAATTTAGGATTTAGAGCACAGGCACCCCATGTATCATATTCTCCATAAATATAGAGTATTCTATCTCCATAATTTTCAATATAATTACGTACCTTTTTTATATAATCAGGGTTATAAGTTAGATCTACATTCTTAGGGGCAAAGCGTAGATTTGTGGGCTGATGGGCTACTTTTAAAAGATCTCTTACCGGCGTTGTATCAAAACCATAATATCCCAATTCGGTCATGTGTTGATAATAAGAGGGCAATAGATCATAATAGGTTTTATCATTATAAAATCCTATTCCCACAATCTTATTTATATAATCAAACATTTCTTTGGAAGACGCTTTTTCTCCAGGTATTTCTTCACATTTACCACCCCATTGCCAAAATGAAAAAGGAAATTCCATTACAGCATATTCTATAGCTTCATCAACCGATATCTCGATAAATTTCATCTTTTTCTTTTCAGCATATTTATTAATTTGATAAATAACAGAATCTCTGTTATTTAAAACTTTTCGTTGAAATTTAAAAATTGATCCTCTACATTTATTTGTGCCAACAGTTTTAATATGATTTTCAGTTCTTGGATCTTCCTGACCATTAATTATTGGCGCAACATAGGGAGCGGCTATATCAACATCATTTGGATATTTTGATTTGTAGATCAGTACAGTTTCACCTCCTTTACTAATTCCTGTTGAGATCCATTTTCCTGTATATAAAGTTTTTAACCTGGTAATTAATTGATGATAATCTTCAATTGCCTGATCATTTTTTAAATATTCCCAAGGAATTGAATCCTGACGGGATTTGCCGTAAAACCGGTATTCAACCTGTACTTGATTTCCTTTAAAGATCTTGCTTAATTCATAAGTTCTCGGACGGGCATTATAGCCATCTGTGACTAAAATATTTGGTTTATCAAAACCAATATGAGATAAATAAATATAATGATTAAATGTACCGGCTTTTAAGTTTTGATGATCTAAAGGTTCATTCAAAACCATTTGATAGGATTCTGTATAAAAATCTTTAGATTTGATCTTTGTTATTTTTGCATCAGGGAAAAGATCTTGTAATTTTTGAGCAACACCAACAGTTTCATCACTTTTTACTTGTGCAATTACTGAAATAAAAAATGTGTTGAAGATTAAAAAGAATAAAAAGGATCTATAGAATTTCATTTATTTTAGCTTTTAAATATGGTACTTTATAAATTTCAAACTTATACATTTTTAACCAATTTGTCTGTTATTTTAACCTTTAATAATGTGAAGAGACCTCTGAAAAATAAATTTATATTATCTTTAATTCTTATCTTAAATAAATCGCTCAAATGCAGAACATTCCCATAATAGATAAGGATCTTATTGAAATTCATAACAATTTCTCTGATTTGATCTTTGAAATTAAAAAAGCATTTACTTCGTCTGATATTGAAGTTCCTTTAAGGCATCATCACGATTTTTTAAATCCGAAAGAAGGAGTAGATTCTACATTACTTATTATGCCTGCATGGAATCCGGGAAAAGAATTGGGTGTGAAATTAATAACTGTTAGTCCAAACAATAGAAAATACGATCTACCTTCCATACAAGGGATTTATATATATTTTGATGCACATAAAGGAATGCCAAAAGCAATCATAGAGGCAAAAGAATTAACGGTTAAAAGAACTGCTGCTACTTCCGCTTTAGCATCATCCTACTTATCAAAAAAAGATGCTTCAAGTATGCTAATGATCGGTACGGGAGCACTCTCAACTAATCTTATACTTGCTCATGCCAAAGTAAGACCTATTAAAAATGTATTTATTTGGGGTAGAAATTTTGAAAAAGCAAGAGCAGTTTGCGAAAAATTAAAACATGGGAAATTTAACATATCACCTGTAAAAAATATAAAAGATAAAATTAGCGAAGTTGATATAATTTCTTGTGCAACCTTATCAAAAACTCCGCTGGTTTTAGGTAAATATTTAAAAAACGGACAACATATAGATTTGGTTGGTGCTTATAAAAAAGATATGCGTGAAACCGATGATAAAACTATCAAAAAGGCAAAAATATTTTTAGATACTTATAAAGGAGGTCTAAAAGAAAGTGGTGATATTGTAATTCCCTTAAAAAATGGGGTTTTACAAGAAAATGATATCAAAGCAGATCTTTTTGAACTGTGTCAGCAAAAAAAGAAAGGAAGAACCAATGATAAAGAAATAACAGTTTTTAAATCGGTTGGTCATGCTTTAGAAGATCTTGCTGCTGCAAACTATTTTTACAAAATCTACAAAAAGACAATGATCAAATAATTCAATAAAATGAATACTTACCAAAATATTTTAAATAAAAAAGAATTTACTCCACCGGATAACTGGTTACAAATAAAAACGATTGATATGCATACCGGTGGCGAACCTCTTCGTGTAATTATTGATGGCTTTCCAGAATTAAAAGGGGATTCTGTTTTAGATTATCGAAGATATTGTAAAGAAAATTACGATAATTTACGTACTTCCTTAATGTTTGAACCCCGCGGTCATGCTGATATGTATGGTTGTATTTTAACGCCCCCAAATGATGAAGATGGAGATTTTGGAATTATTTTTTTACATAATGAAGGCTATTCAACTATGTGCGGACATGCCATTATTGCAATCTCTACTTTGGCCATTGATATGCATTGGATAGATGTAAAAGAAGGTGATAATATCTTAAAAATTGATGCACCTTGTGGAAGAATTACTTCTTATACCCATGTGAAAAATGGAAAAACTATAGGAGTTCGGTTTCATAATGTTCCAAGTTTTGTAATTGGCTTAGACCGAACTATTCAAATTAATGGTATTGGAAAAGTTACCTATGATCTGGCTTATGGTGGTGCTTTTTATGCTTATGTTGATCTAAATAAAAATAATTTTGATTTTGATCTAAGTCCGAATTCTTATAGGAAATTAATTCAAACCGGAATGAAAATCAAACATGCAGTGACACAACAGGATAAAGAAATTTTGCATCCATTTGAGAACGATCTAAGTTTTTTATATGGCACGATATTTATTGGCAATTCAGATAAAAAAGACATCGACAGTAAAAATGTTTGTGTTTTTGCAGAAGGTGAAGTTGATCGGAGTCCAACCGGCTCAGGAGTTGCGGGAAGAATGGCCATTCACAAAACCAGAAAAGAAATAAATTATGGAGAAAACATGTCCATTGAAAGTATCACCGGATCTGTTTTTAAAGGTTCTGTTATTTCAGAAGAAAATTACGGCCCTTTTAAAGCTGTTATCCCTCAAGTAGAAGGAACAGCTCATATCACAGGCATACAAACTTTTATTATTGACCCTAAAGATCCTATGAAAAATGGTTTTATTTTAAGATAAAAAAACGGTAAATTTCACTTCATCAATGCTTCAATTTCATCAATCTCAATTGGCATGGCTTTGGTTAAATTCACATTACCTTCTTGGGTAATTAATATATTATTTTCTAATCTACAGCCTATTCCCTCTTCAGAAATATAAATTCCAGGCTCACAAGTTAAAACCATACCGGGTTCAAAAGGCCTGGAGTACAAGCCAACATCATGAACATCGAGTCCTAAATGATGTGCTGTACCATGCATAAAATATTTTTTATACAACGGATTTTCAGGATCTTGACCCTTGACTTCTTTTGCATTCAACAAACCTAGATTGATCAATTGTTCTTCAACCAAATCAGCCATTTGCTTTTCATAATCAGTCGGTAAAATACCTGGTTTCAATAATTTTGATCCTTCTTTTAAACAATGTAAAACTGCATTATAAACTTCTTTTTGACGTTTTGTAAATTTACCGTTAACCGGAAAACATCTTGTAGTATCTGAATTATAATTGGCATAACAAACACCAAAATCCATCAAAACCATATCACCATCATTACAAATATTATCATTAGTATTATAATGTAATGCACAGGCATTTTTACCAGAAGCAATAATGGGTAAAAAAGCATGACGCTTTGCTCCTTTTTTAATCAATTCATAAGTTAGCTCTGCTTCTAATTCATATTCCATCTTATCTGGTTGAACCGATCTTAATACTTTTTTAAAACTACCAATACTTATATCAATAGCTTTTTGAATTAATTCAATTTCTTCTTCCGATTTTATCTGACGCAATTCACGAATAATTATAGCTGCGCGTTTATAATTATGTAATGGATATTTTTCTTTACAAAATTTAATCATTCTATCCTGTTGGGTAAGCATTGCTACAGTCGCTGATTTTTTATGCTCATTATGCCCCAGATAAAAAGTATCGGCTTCAAAAGCCATATACTGTAAAGTGATCTCAAAATCTTTAACCCATTTTATATTTTTAATACCTGAAATTTCGGTTGCTTTTTCTTTGGTAAGTTTATCTCCTTCCCAGATCTTTATCAGATCATTAGTTTCCTTTACAAAAAGAATTTCTCTGTTTTCAGATAATTCTGCATCCGGATACAACAATAAAATTGATTCTTCCTGATCGATTCCTGCGAGATAGAACATGTCATTGTTTTGTGCAAAACCCATCAGATCATCAGCATTTGTGGGCATCAGATCATTAGATGTAAAAATGGCTATTGCATTGCTTGACATTTTGTTTTTAAAAATTTTTCTGTTCTTTATAAATAATGACGATGGAATTTTTTTATATCTCATAGTTTTTTTATTCAGATTCTATTTTATTATTGATTAATCTTGAAATTTTCAAAGGATTTCCATTTTTCAATTCATCTGGCAATAATTCATCTGGCCAGTTTTGAAAACTTATAGGTCGCACCCATCTTTTTATAGAATGGATTCCAACAGCAGTAAATCTGGAATCGGTTGATGCCGGATAAGGCCCGCCGTGTTGCATTGACGGACAAACCTCAACACCAGTTGGAACACCATTGTAAATAATTCTTCCTACCCTATTCTGTAAGGCTTCAAAAATATCTTTATTTTGATTAAGCTCATCTTTTTCTGCTAAAATAGTTCCCGTTAATTGCCCCTCCAAATTATTAATAACCTCTAATAACTGTGACTTATCTTCACATTGAACTACCATTGAAAACGGTCCAAAAACTTCCTGATGTAAAGTAGTATTTTTTAAAAATGTGTCTCCTTCCACAGTAATAATTACTTGCCTTCCATGATTTTTAGGCACATCATTTGTGTAATCAGCTTTTATAAAAACTCCTTTTTGAGAAGAAACTTCCGATTTATTTCTTTCAAAATTTCCAATAATATCAGGGTGCAACATGCATGATGGTTCTACTTTTACAATCTCCTCTGCCAAAGTTTGAATAAAACCTTCTAAAACATCATCTTTTATCCCAATAATTAGTCCCGGATTGGTACAAAACTGACCACTGCCCAAAGTAATAGATCCTGCATAAGTATTTGCCCATTCTTCTCCTCTTTGTTTAGCCGCCTTTGGCATTAAAATTACTGGATTTACACTACCCATTTCAGCAAAAACAGGTATAGGTTCTACACGTTGGTTTGCTAAATCAAATAATACTCTTCCACCCCCAACACTTCCTGTAAAACCGACCGCTTTAACATTGGGATGCTTCACCAAAACTTGTCCGACCTTTATCCCACTGCTATTTAAATTAGAAAAAACTCCATTGGGCATTCCGGTTTTTTCAGCAGCTTTTATAATTGCCGATGAAACCATCTCACCAGTACCTGCATGCATGGGATGTGATTTTACAATAACCGGACAACCGGCAGCCAAGGCAGCCGATGTATCTCCTCCTGCTGTTGAATATGCCAGTGGAAAATTACTGGCACCAAAAACAACAACCGGACCTAATGGAAAAAGTATTTTTCTCAGATCTGGTTTAGGAATTGGTTTTCTATCAGAAATTTCAGTGTCAATAGTCGCTTCAACCCAAGAGCCTTCTTTTACCAGATCGGCAAACATTCTCAATTGCCAAATCATTCTTCCTCTTTCAGAAATAGCCCTATCAATATTTAAACCCGATTCTTGCGTGTAAATTTGTAATAATAAATCATCTAAAGCTAAAATTTCCTCAGCTATAGTATTTAAAAAATCACTCTTTTTTTTACCGGAGATTTTTTTGAATTTTTTAAATGCCTCATTTGCCAGTTCAACCGTTTCTTCAATTTCTTGATCTGAAGCTTCGGTGAAAATAATTTCGTTCTCAGTATTTGTTAATGGATTAAAAGTCTTAAAAGTGATATCTCCCTCAGAGGATAATTTATTCCCAATATAATTTTTACCTGAAATCATTTTGTAATGTTTAGTAAATTATAAAAGTCCTTCTCTAACTCTTTTAGGGAGCCCTTTAACAATCAAATCATAAGAATTATCGATCAACTCTTTAAAAATATCATCGGAAAATGAACCATCAACAATTACTGTATTCCAATGTTTTTTATTCATATGATACCCAGGAATAATACTCGAAAATTCTTCTCTTAATGAAATGGCATGTTCAGGGTCGCATTTTAAGTTCACTCTTAATTCAGGATTTTCTAAACCGGTTAAAGCAAATATTTTGTTGCAAACTTTAAATACAAGCGTTGTCTCATCAAAGGGAAATCCTTCAGTTACACATGGTTTATTTAAACAATAAGTCCTAAATTCTTCGATATTCATACAGTAAAATTAGTGAATATTTATTACAAAAACACCAATGCTAGTTTAATATCTCCATAACTTATTTCACCATTTAAAGCTTCAAAAATTGGTTTTAAACTTATCCTGTTATCTTCAGGATTTGCTTTTAGAATTGCATTGCGAACTTTTTTTACTTTAGCAATAATTTTTTTGTCTGGCTTAAATCTAGAAAGATCCATTTTGGGATACAGATCTGAAATTCTAATCAAATGAGTAGATATTGTACCTAATGTTAATTCTCTTTCCTTTGAGATCTCTTTAAGCGAATATCCTTTATCTATCAACTGTTTGGTAACTAAATAGGTAGATTTTTTTTTGATTTTTTTATCTTTCTTAAGACTTTTTTTATTTTCTTTTATTTCATCAAGATCTGTTATTCCTCCACTTTCTTTTATAAAATTATTTGCCAATTTATCCAAATCTTTTGCATTACTATCTCTTTCAGCATTTAATGATAATTCTTTAAATCTCTTATCGGCTTTAAATGCCAAACTATCCACAATAAGTGTCATGCTATTGTATCCGGTTAAATTTAATCCCGATAAACTTTTAACTCTTGACAAGGCGACATAACCTTGTCCTTTTTCAAAAGTTTTACTCAAATCCATTGTTGCACTATCTAAGGTCATTCCCTGACTTTTATGAACTGTGATTGCCCATGCCAAACGAAGCGGAATTTGAGTGTAACTCACTAATAACTTGCCTTTTTCATCTTCAATTCTCCACTCTTCATGCTCAGCTGTAATTTCATATCCGTTAAGTAATCTTACAATTGGTATATTTTCATTATTAAATTTTATCACATTACCGAGACTACCATTTAAATATCCTTTTTCATAATTATTTTTTACAAACATTACTTTTGCTCCAATTTTTAAAATTAAATTTTCTGGTGCCAGAATTGATTTTTTTACAGTTTCAGCTAATTTTAAATTCCCTTTTATCTTAGCCTTAAAAATCTTATTCTTTCCTTTAATTAATTGTAATTGTTCGGTATTAATTCTGTTAACATCAATATTATGTGTGTAAAGCTTGGTAGGTTCAATCGATTCTAATTCATTTTTATTTGAGCTTAATATTTCTTTAGCTCTTTGCGAAACATTTCCGGAACGAATTTCATTAAGGATATCATTGAGTTGGTTGTCGGTATGCCGGAATTGTTCTGTTAAGTAACAAATTGTAAGATCCGCATCCAACCAAGCCTGAGACATAAAAGCAAATTTATCTCGATTCGTTTCACTATGATTTCCGATGGGTGGAAGCTGAAAAAAATCTCCGGAAATGATCAATTGAATCCCTCCAAAAGGATCATCAGTTTCTTTAAAGAACTGCAAAACCTCATTTACCATGTCAAACTGTTTTTTATGCAACATAGAAATTTCATCGATGATCAGGACCCTGCTGTTATCGATATTTTTCTTTAAATATTTTTTTTCTTTCAGTTCTCTTAAATTGCCTATTGAAAGCGAATTCTTTATACCAATACCTGACCATGCATGAATTGTAGTACCTTCGAGATGAGTTGCAGCAATTCCGGTTGAGGCAGTTATTGAAACTGGTATTCGCCTTTCTTTAAGATATTGAATATATTGATTTAATACATAGGTCTTACCGGTACCGGCCGAACCGGTTAAAAAAATATTCTTACCGGATTTTAAGATAGATAAAGCTTTTTCCTGATTCAACTTTTAAAGATTTTGATTAGTAAAAATACAAAATAAAAATTTCTTGAAACTAATTATCGCCGACGCAAAGGGTCGAAGAATTTTTTTCGAGTTAAACTGTATCATTTATACTAGATAAACCTTAATGATATAATTTTAAAAAGTTAACATTAGAAATAAAAATGTTAAAATATGGGCAAAAAAAAACTCTCTAAAAAGAGAGTTTTGTAATTAAAATGCTTATCCTAATCATTATGCTTGAACAGCAATATCTAAATTAGTTGTTACCATTACTAAAGGTGGTTTTACAAAGTGCTGTTTAACAGGACATTGATCAACAGTAGCTTTAATGGCTTTATTGTATTTTGTTGGGAAAGCCTCTGGTAAATTAACTAATATCTCCATTTCTTCAATCATATTTGTCATTTGATTATATTTCATTTTTTGTGTAAGAGAAACTTCTTCTAAAGACATTCCTCTTTGTGTCATAAACGCTCTAACATAAACTGCTGAACACATTCCTGCAGTTGCTAAAAAGACCATATAAGGAGAATCGTCCATTGTTATTTCTCTTCCACCGTAAGAAGCAATTATTTTTCCGTTAATATCAAATCTAATATCTATATCCATTGTTGTAATATTTTTGTTTTTAAAATTTCAGGTGCAAAAATACTACTACATTTAAGAATTATATGTAACTAAAGATACGTTTATTCAAGAAATTTCTTAGAATTCATTTTTTCTAACTGCGATTTTTCGCTTTGAGAAAGTAATAGATCTTGATAATCCAGAGTCCAGCCAATAGTTTCAACAATATTTTGCATCATTAAAACCGCTTCTATTGCTTCGGTTTTTGCTGAATCTAACAAACCGCTTTCAGGAATCTTATCTAGAATATGTTTTTTAGCTTTGGTGTTTAATTCAGTTAGGTCAGAAGAATCGAATTTATTGAAAAGACCTTCTTTTTTATCGTAATATTTAAAATCGGTTTCAACACTTAATACTTCAGGTTGTGGAAATTCTGTTAATCTTATCACTTTCTTTTCATTGATGGCTTCCATTCTTATTTTTGACAGATCAAAACCAATATGAGCCTTAGCATTAATTAAAATAATTGCCTTCTTTTTACTAGTTACCATATTTAAAAAATGCTCTTTTACATTTTCATAATGATAAATTTCAGCAAATTCTCCTTCTACTGTGATAAGTTTCCATACTTTTCTGATCTTTTCCATTAAAATTGCCGATTGCTCGTTGGTAATACTTTTTTTCTTTTGAAATTTTACATAATTTAAAACTCCATAAGTAATCATTACGCCAAGAAAAAGTCCTAAAAGTGCTTCCATAAATATTTATTACAGATTAAAAGTAATCTTTGCAAAATTGATAATATAACAATGAATAAACCTTTTTACAAAGGTCTCTAAAAGTAATGAAATTAATCGATTCTTAATACAAGTTGTCTTTTGAATATTTTATAGTAATATTCTTTTAACTCAAAGAAAATTATTGAATCTCTTCATTAATTAAAAATACTATTCACAAATCTTTAGTTTACAATAAACAGATCAGCAGCGATACCATCTGCTAAGAATTTACCTTTTTCAGTAATTAATAATTTCCCATCTTTAATCTTCAATATTTTATTCTTTAAATATTCCTGAGCATTCTCAATCAATTCGTTTTTAATGTCAGGTCCAAAATCATTTTCAATTTTCTGTAATGATATACCCCAAATAGTTCGTAAACCTGTCATAATAGTTTCGTTGAATCTATCATTAATGGTCAGTATTTCGATTTCTTGTGGAAGTTTATTTTGTTGTATTGACTTGATATACCTCGCATTATTAGAAACGTTCCAACTACGTGAAATACCATCGTAAGAATGAGCAGAAGGACCAATTCCTAAATAATTTCTTCCTTGCCAATAAGATGTATTGTGCTTAGAAAAATAACCTTCTTTGCCAAAATTAGAAATTTCATACTGTATAAAATGATGCTTTCTTGATTCTTCAACTAATATTTTGAAATGCTGTTGTGCTAAATCCTCATCTAATGCAGGATATTTTCCTTTTCTAATAAAATTTGCTAAAGCTGTTCTATTTTCAACGGTTAATGCATAACTCGAAATATGAGGTACATCCATTTCAAAAGCAATATTTAAATTATTCCTCCATTTTTCATTTGTCATTTTTGGCACTCCATATATTAAATCAATGGTAATATTATCAAAATGATACATTGCCATTAACAAAGATCCTTTTGCCTCTTTTGCATTATGAACCCGATTCATAAACTGTAGATCATCATCAAAAAATGATTGCACACCTATGCTTAACCTGTTAATTTTTGTAGCGGCTAATTCTTTAATTTTTTCCTCTGTGAGATCATCTGGATTTGCTTCGAGGGTAATTTCAGGATCTTCAATTACCTTATAATTTTGATAAACAATATCGATCAAAAATTGTAATTCATCTATTGTCAATAAAGAAGGTGTTCCTCCTCCAAAATAGATGGTTTCTACATTATTTTTTAATTCATCTTTTCGTAATTGTAATTCCATTCCAATGGCTTTTATCATTTCTTCTTTCCGCTTAAGCGAAACAGAAAAATGAAAATCACAATAATAACAAGCTTGTTTACAAAACGGAATATGAATATAGATACCCGACATAAGAACTAGAAATATTTGTACAGTAAGATGATTTTTCCTTTAACATTTTCATCCTTATTTTGATCTGAATAAGAAGAAATACTTTGTTCTCTTCCAACAAACTTTAAAGGTATTTTAAATTTTTTTACATCGAATGTTATTGTTGATCTTGATGGATATATATGATCTTTATATAAATTAACCGTATGGAAAGCTCCAAACTTACGCGTGTTAACTATTGACTCATAGATTAGATTAGTATCTTCATTAAAAATAATATCAGCTGTAATCCAATCACTTTTTTGATCTAATGAAACCAATTTATACACTAAATTGTTTTTAATTTTTGATAGATAAATTGCCTGTAATGGTGAGGATAATAATTCATTAAACTGACTTATAGTCCCTTTTTTAGGTAATAGTGTTAATCCCTCACCTTTTATAATTGGTTTTTCATCTTTTTTAAATTCGGCATAGATCTTCTTATCGGGTATATGCATACCTTCAATTACAATTTTTACAATAATCTCACATTTTAGATCAGGGTTACCGGTATATTGATTAATAAGCGCATTGATTTTTTTATCATGATCATTTTGTGCAAACACAATAATAAATTTCAAACTAATTAATATGTATAACCACAGTTTCATTCAGAAATATTCATTTTGTTAAACTTCCAAAAGGATAAACCAATAAATAATGCGCTCATAGTAAATAAAAATAATGCGGAATTCAATATGGTTTTAAACGGAATTTCATCCACAAAGAACAATTGCCATTTTGCTATGTGATATGTAAATAAAAAAGGTTGCCATGCACTAAAAATTCCCAAAACAAAAGTTTGTATCAAAGTAAACAAAATTAACAAACCTAAAGATAATAAAATTGCTGTTAAAGTATTTCTAAACCATAAAGCAAAGTACATTGCCATACTGGAAAAGGCTATCATTGCTAAAATAGCGAAAACAGTAGCATAAAAGAACCGTGGCAAAAAAGTTGCTTCTTGAATAAATTGAATTCCATCAATAAAAATAATTACGTCGCTTGTGCCAAAAAATATTACTGAAGGAATCAAAGCAAAAACCGCTACAATTAACATAAAACAAATTGTATAAATTATCATACTAATTATTTTTGCCGTTAGCAGACTACTTCGTGATATGGGCTGAGTTAAAAGTATTCGAATAGTACCATATTCAAATTCCCCCGAAAAAATATGCGTAGTCACTATAATTATTAAAACAGGTATGTGCACCCAAAGTGTATTTAAAGCTAGGTAAGCAATTAAATAACCGTTAACAATATTCCCTTCAATATAAAAATTATCATTTAAGGGTTGTAGCAAAAAACTAAATATTTCTTCTCCATCACTGTACAATCCTAAGTCAACTATCAACATTAAAAGTATTGTAATAGCAAAAGTTATATAAGTTCGATATGAACTAAAAAGTTTATATAATTCTATTTGTAAAATATTGATCAAGCTGTAATTTCTAAATAATGTTCCTGTAAAATTGTAAGTGTTTCAACATTTATTGGCGTACTTTTAATACTTACCAATGTATTTACAACCTCTGCAATCTCATTTGGTTTTAAATGGATAACCGCCTTAAAATCGCTTGTAAAAATTCCATCAACTTTAGTGATATATTCATTTGCTTTACTTGAAGGTTTATTTTCAAAAGTAAAAGCTACTCTTTGTTTAGAATTAATTAATGTTTCTTTACATATTTCAAGTGCTATTTTACCGTTGTGTAACAGTATAAACATTTCTGCAAATTGTTCAAGTTCATTTAATAAATGGGATGAAATTATTATCGTAATTCCATCTTTATTGAGTTTTTCCAATAAATTTAAAACATCCTGAAAACCATTCGGATCCAATCCGTTAAACGGTTCATCAAGAATTAATATTTCAGGCGAACGCAATAAAGCCTGTGCTATTGCCAAACGCTGTTTCATTCCGGTTGAAAAATGCTTAACTTTCTTTTTATTTAAATCAAACAAGCCTACTTTAAATAAAAGATCTTCAATCTTTAAATCACTTTTGTTGATTTTTTTTATGAGATTCAAATTTTGCTTTGCAGTTAAATACGGATAAAAAGAAGGCGAATCAATTAAATAACCACAATATTCTCTTAGATCAGAAAATGAATTTTGTAATTTACTTTTAAAATATAATCTACCATTTTTTGGAAACACCAATCCTGCCAATATTTTAATTATCGAACTTTTCCCTGCACCATTTGGTCCCAATAAACCAACTATCTGGCCTTTTTTTATTGAAAAAGATACTTGATCTAAAATAATCTGATCTCCGTATTGTAGCGATAAATCTTCAACTTTTAAAATTTGCATTACCAATAAAATATTTTAAGTTGATAATATTCAGTAAATAAAATTTTAATCCAAAAATTCTTTTTAAAAATAACCAATGGATTTTCAAAAAAAGTATCAGGCAAAATATGATACCATCTATAGCCTTTTTCAAAAAAGAAACTTTTTACTTTTTCCTGTAGTTTTAGATCTTCTGCTGCAACTGTAACAGCATCACGCTGACAATTAGAATGCATATAAAGTTTAATTATTCTTTCATTATATCCATATTTATATAACTTTTCTTTTACTTGTTTGTAATTTTGATAACGTCCATGCACATCTAATTCTGCAATTATGGTTAAACTTAAACATGAAATTATAAGTAAAATCCATGTTAAAATTTTAATTATTATATCATGTTGATCGATGATATTAATTATATTCATTATCCCTATAAAAGATAGATAGATCCCAATAAAAGCAGATAAATGCAAATATTTTCCAACTTTAATAAAATGAATAATTTTATTAAAGTTTATAACAAATTGAGTAGGTCTGATATTTATTATTTCTGATTTAATCACAATCAAAAATATCATTTTTTTTTAATAAATGCTAATTGCTATTTTTTATAATTTATGTAGTTTTATAATCTAATTTTCTGTAACTTCGTTGGTTAGCTATATTGCTAAATAATTTTCCCTAATTAATTTAACCATGTATGTAAATATTTCTACTTTTAAAATCAATGAAAAAGGAGGTATCTCAAGTAATGAATTAAGTTTGCTTGAAGACAATTTAACAACCAAACCAAAAGGACTGGATAGATTTCATGTTTTTAAAGATAAAAAGGAAGAAAATATATTTTATTTGATAGAATATTGGAAATCTAAAGATCTTCAAGTTAATATGGAAGTTTCGAAAAAGTATCCGATTTTTAATAAAATTCATGAAATTTCCAAAGAAAAGAGATTTAAGAAAATTGAATGTGATATTGTAATATAAATTAATTCTAATTTATGGCCACTTCAAATACTGTTTACAGGAATCTTGTTATGTGTATGCCCCCCTTTTCTGCTAATTTTGTTTGGAGTGGTTTATTATTTCTATAACATTTATCATATATTTATATCTTCATTGATAGTACTTTTGGCTAAATACCAAAATCTTAAAAACACCTGTTATGTATGTTCATATAGTTTCATTTAAAATAAAAGAAGGAGAAGAGATCACTTTTGTAGAACTACAAAAATTTCAAGAAAAGATGGAGTCTAAGCCTGCAGGCTTAGATCATTTTCATATTTTTAAAGATCGCAATGAAGAAGGTAGATATCATTTGCTTGAATATTGGAAATCAAAAGCCGATAAAGACAAATTAGAAGAAACTGATGACCATCAACATTTTCATGAGCTACGAAAACTGGCAATTGAAAAAAAATATGAAACTCACGAATGTGATCTAATAGTGTAAAACAACTCTATTTTCTATTTTATCCTATTTTTATTCTGATTTACAAAAGCGCTCCAACCGGAATAATTTTTGTCTGAAGATATTTTTCCGTAATTATAAAAATGGCAAACTGCCGCAGCCAAACCATCAGAAGCATCCAGATTTTTTGGCATGGTTTTAATAGAAAGAATATTCTGTAGCATTTTAGCAACTTGTTCTTTACTTGCATTTCCATTTCCGGTTATAGCCATCTTTATCTTTTTTGGAGAATATTCGGTAATTGGTACTTCACGGATCAATCCTGCAGCCATGGCAACTCCTTGTGCCCTACCCAATTTTAACATCGATTGAACATTCTTGCCAAAAAAAGGTGCTTCAATAGCAATTTCATCAGGATGATAGGTCTCGATTATATGTAGCGTTCTATCAAAGATCATTTTTAATTTTACATAGTGATTGTCATACTTTTTAAGTAACAATTCATCCATTTGCATCAATTCCATTTTGTTTTGAACAATTCTGATCAATCCAAAACCCATGATGGTAGTTCCCGGATCAATACCTAAAATAATCTTATCGTTTAGCAAAATTTTTTGATTTTTTACCTATGCTTTAGAAAGACAAAAATTAATTTTGTTTCTTTGCGTAAATGTACAACATCTCACAAAAATATAAGTCGCAATTATTTTTTATTACCAAACTCCTTATCATCACAGGGGCTTTTTATATCATATCTCAAAAAATACTTCAAAATCAAATTTTATACACATCCGACTTCTATTCTTTAGTTAAATCAAAATTTTTATATAATTATTTAAATTTATTTCTGCTTATTTTATTTACAATTGCCAACTGGTTTTTTGAAATTTTTAAATGGAAAATTCTAGTGTCTTCTTTTAAAGAAATGTCTTTTATCAATGCTGCAAAACAAAGTTTAGCATCATTAACAGCATCATTATTAACACCTAATAGAATTGGAGAATATGGGGCAAAAGCAATATATTATCCTAAAGAATATCGTAAAAAAGTATTGATCCTAAATTTTTTAGGAAATATATCTCAAATGTTTATGACAATAGTATTTGGTTTAGTTGGTTTATATTTTCTTGCTGGTTTTTTTAATTTTAAAATCAATTTATCAATAGTTTTAACTGTTTTAATCATAAGTTCAATTATATTAATTGTTCTGTTGATTTTAAAACTTAACTTCTTGAAAAAATGGATTAAGAAATTTATTAATTCTATATTAAGTATTCCTATAATGATTCAATTGAATAATTTTAAATTAGCCTTTTTAAGATACCTGATTTTTTCTCATCAATTTTATTTTTTATTGATGATCTTTAATATTAATTTAGATTATTTTACTGCATTAAGTTTAATTACAAGTACTTATTTTATCGCTTCATTTATTCCTGGATTTGTAATTTTTGATTTTATCATAAAAGGTTCTGTTGCAGTTACTCTTTTTGGTTTATTCCAAGTGGACGAAATAGTAATAATATCAGTAACTACGATCATGTGGCTTCTAAACTTTGCTTTCCCCGCTTTACTGGGCAGTTATTTTGTTTTGATATTTAAAACACCTCAACCTATTAAAATACCTATTTTTCAAAAGTGATCTTAATCTCAATTTTTATAACAGTCATTTATGTAGTGTTAATCATTGCTTTTGTAATTGGGATTGATCGTGTGCAAAATTTTGGAAATACAAAAGGTACACATCAATATAAATTTTCAATTCTTATTCCTTTCAGAAATGAAAAAAATAACTTACCTACACTTCTTAAAAGTCTATCAAAATTGAATTATCCTTTGGATAAATTTGAAATATTTTTAATCAATGATGCTTCCTCTGATAACTATAAAACTCTTATTGAAAACTTTCAAAATAAAAATAAGGAATTACAAATTCACTTAATAAATTCTAAAAGAAAAAGTAATTCGCCAAAAAAAGATGCTATTGAAACTGCAATAATCCAGACCAACTTTGATTGGATTATCACGACAGATGCCGATTGTATCATCCCTAAAAATTGGTTAAATAATTTTGATGTTTTTATCCAAAACAATTATTCAAAAATGATTGTTGCTCCTGTAGCTTTTATACATAAAAATAATTTTTTAAATAATTTTCAGATACTTGATTTTTTAAGTCTGCAAGGAAGTACAATTGGCGGATTCGGAATAAATAAACCTTTTTTGTGCAATGGAGCAAATCTTGCTTATAACAAACACTCTTTTCATGAAGTTAATGGTTTTGTTGGCAATGAACATATTGCCGGAGGTGATGATATTTTTTTATTGGAAAAATTTATAAATACTTTTCCAAAAAAGGTTCATTATCTAAAATCCGAAACATCTATTGTCAAAACAAAAGCTCAGCCAACTTTAAATCAGCTTATTAATCAAAGAATTCGTTGGGCAGCAAAGACGAGTTCTTATACCAATAATTTTGGGAAACTTGTTGGTTTTATTGTTTTTATAACTAATTTATATTTAATCTTTCTTTTTATATATGCAACATTAAATTGTATTTCATGGCAACATTTTGGGATAGTTTTTTTGATAAAATTTAATGTTGATTTTTTATTGATCTATAAAACTTCGAAAATATTTAATCAACAAGAAGCTCTAAAAAAATATTTAATCAGTAGTTTACTATACCCTGTTTTTAATGTTTTTATTGCTTTATTATCTTTTTTTAAAAAATTTGAATGGAAAGGCAGGACTTTTAAAAAATAACAGGATCATATCTTCTAAAAAAGTGCTTTAAATTAATCCCATTAAGAGCTTCAAAAATCTGGTTTCCTCTTTTCTAGAAAAGCTGTGGTTCCTTCTTCAAAATCTTCAGTATCAAAACAATTTCCAAATTCATTTATTTCAACTTCAAATCCATTTACACCATCTTTAAAATTCGCATTAATGGCTTTGATTGCAGCAGAAATTGCAGTAGATGAATTATTTGAGATCTTATCAGCCAACTTTTCACAAAAGACCAATAATTCCTCCTGAGGAACTACATAATTTACCAATCCGTAGTTTTTAGCTTCTTGGGCTGTGATCATACCTGCAGTCATGATCATTTCCATCGCTTTTCCTTTACCTACCAATTGTGGCAAACGTTGTGTACCTCCATATCCGGGTATAACGCCCAAAGACACTTCTGGTAAACCCATCTTTGCATTATTACTTGCAACTCTAAAATGACTTGCCATTGCCAGTTCTAAACCGCCACCAAGAGCAAAACCATTTACAGCGGCAATTACCGGAATACTCATATTCTCAACAAAATCAAAAAGCAACTCTTGTCCTTTTCTTGCTAACTCAGATCCCTGACTAACGTTAAAATCTGCAAATTCTGAGATATCAGCACCGGCTACAAATGCTTTATCACCGCTACCTGTTAAGATAATTACCCTAACCTCTTCATCTGCTTCTAATTCTGCGAAAGCATTATGTAATTCGGCTATAGTTTCTTTATTTAATGCATTTAATTTTTTTGGGCGATTGATAAAAACTGTTGCCAAATAAGCGTCTACTTCTATCAATATATTTTCATAATTCATCGACGTAAGATTTAATGGTTAATTTTTAGGTAAAGTTACAGTAAATATAGTACCATCACCAGCTTTTGATTGAAATGAAATATTACCATTGTAGGCTTCAACTATATTTTTGACCATGGCTAAACCCAAACCCATACCGCTTGATTTAGTTGTAAATTTTGGTTCAAAAATTTTAGGTGCATCTTCTTCTGAAATTCCTATTCCGTTATCCTCTACTTCTAAAGATAAATAATTATCATTATCCAAAACCCGTACATCAATTTTAGGATTTTCTTGATTTTGTAATGATTGTATCGCATTTGTTACCAAATTAGTAACAACTCTTGTCAGTTGTACTTTATCAAGTTGAGCGATAATTTCATTCTTTTGCGGTTCATAGTTGATAAAATCTTCGTGAAAGATATCCAATGCTAATTTCACTTCTTTAACAATATTGAGTTTTTCTTTTTTATGGCTTGGCATTTTGGCAAAATTCGAAAAAGCGGAAGCAATTGAACTCATTGTATCAATTTGCTGAATTAATGACTGGCTAAAATCATGTAATTTTTGCTTGATTTTTGGATCGGTTGAATCAAATTTTTGTTCAAAGCTCTGAACTGTTAATCGCATTGGGGTTAGTGGATTTTTAATCTCATGTGCCACTTGTCTGGCCATTTCGCGCCAAGCCTGTTTACGCTCAATTTGAGCTAATTTTACAGCACTATTCTCTAATTGATCGATCATATTATTATATGAATTGACTAATTCTAAGATTTCTACACTGGCATCTTCTAAATGAATTTTCTTATTGGTTTTGTCTAAGACAGTCTTCCGCATACTATCGGCTACAAATTCAATTGATTTGGTAATGTATTTTGATAAAAAATAAGCCAAGGCAATAGCGACAAATAAAATGATTAAATATACAAATGACAAGCGGATTAGAAACTCTTTTAATTCTTTATCCTGAAAGGTATTGTCTTGTAAATATGGTACACCTATAATCCCAATAGGTTTAAATTTTGAGTCTATTATATAAGAATAAGACGATTTAAAATGTTTACTATTTGCAGATGTTTTTGGTATCACCAAACGATGGTCTGCATTTTTGGATAATCTATTCAGAATATTTTGCGATAGATCAATATTGACAGTTTCATCAGCAAAACGACCATGTGATGAGCGAAGTAATTTGCCTTGTAAATCGTAAATATTAATGTCTAAATTATGAATATCAGAAATTTCATTTAATTTTTTGTCTAATATTTCAGGTAAATATTTTGTTTCTAATGGAAATTTAATTTCTCTGTTAAGCTCATAAGAAATTGCAGATTTAATAGCTTCTTCTTTACGCTCTAAACGTTTTAAATGATAATCTTCTGCTTGTTCATTATACTGATAAATTGTTATAGCTGCTATTAAAACAGAGGCTATAACTACCAAAAGTATCATGGCAATAAAAATACGTTTACGCAGTGAAAAACTCTTAATATCCATATACTATTTTGTGTAAAGATAACAATTATCAAAAATAAAAAAAACTACAATTTTAAGCTTTAAAATTGTAGTTTTAAAAAAGGGGTTTCTTTCATTAAGAAAACCTTTTAAACAGTATTTAAAAATTAGATTCCTTTCCCTTTTCCCATTAACCAGTCAAGAAAACAGCATGTTTCATGGGAATAACAGATAGGGTAATACTTCAACTTTACTCAGTGAAGGCTATTTTAGCGGCTACCTAGTAATAAATCCTAGAGGAATCCTTTTAAATTATATTTCTTCAGTTTCTACTATTTTGGCAAGTATATCGTCATACTGAATTAACAAATATTTTTTTTCTTCAAATTTTATTTCAGATCCAGAAAATTCTTTATACAAAACTGTATCTCCTGACTGAACCTCAGCATTATCAATTTTTGCTATCGCTACAACTTTAGCAATGTTTTGTTTAATAACTGCAGAATCTGGAATTATAATTCCTGACGCAGTTTTTTTCTCTCCTTTTTCTTCTGAAATATCTAATAATACATTTTGATTAACCGGTACAAATTCTTTCATTTCTTAATATGTTTTTAAAATTTATTGCTTTTTAATATTTTTACAAAAGTAAAATTGTTTTTAATTATATTCCTAATAAACTATCTATTCTTTTTTGATCGAAGCCTACGATGATCTGACCATTGATATCGGTTTGAGGCACACCTTTTTGTCCGCTTTTTCTAACCAAATCTTCAGCTATTTTTTGATCTTTTGACACATCTACATCTCTGAATCTGATTCCTTTAGAATCTAAATAAGTTTTAAGACGTGTACACCAACTACAAGATGGTGTTGAATAAACAGTAACACGCTTTTGAGGTTTTCCTTCACCATCATTTCCTGCTTTATATACCGAACCTAATAAAAGATTGTTAAAAAATTCCTTTTCATGACAACCTTTATAAACATTCACCAAGTTCTTACTATTAAATTCTAAAAAGCTGGGTGCAGATTTAATATCGTATTTAGGATGAATATCTCTTACTGTAGATACATCAGCAACCAAAATCTCTGTATCAATATTTACATTTTTTAAATTTTCAAAAGCACAATCTGATTGATCACTACCCTTCTTGTAGAGCAATAAAAATTGATTATTTTTTTTATCTAGATTTTTTTCTAATTCAGAAAGTGATTTGATCTGTTGAATTCTCATTTATTTATTATTTATTTCTGCTATATATAAAATATTATGCCAAAATCAATAAAGTGACAACATGACATTAAAAAATTAGAATATTTGAGATGGACTTAAATACTTGTCAAAAATTACCGAATACTATTGATGAAATTTTTAATGTCTCCAATGGAGTTTTCATTTAAAAACTTTATAAAAGCTGAACCTATTATAGCTCCTTTTGCGTATTGGATAGCAAATTGGAAAGTTTTTTTATTGGAAATTCCAAAACCAATAATTTGAGGTGATCTTAAATTCATTTTCGCAATTTTTTTAAAGTAGTCTTTTTGGCTTTCGCCAAAAGAATCCTTAGCACCCGTAGTGCCTGCCGAACTCACCATATATATAAAACCATCTGAAATAGAATCAATAAATCTTATCCTTTCTACTGAAGTTTGGGGAGTTATCAAAAATACATTTACCAAATTATATTTTTTAAAGATTGTTTGATACTTTTCGTGATATACATCTACCGGCAAATCAGGAATGATTAATCCATCAATTCCTGTTTCAAAACATTTATTACAAAATTCTTCCACTCCATATTGCATAATAGGATTAAAATAACCCATAATTAACAAAGGAATATTAACACTTTTACGGATATCTTTTAACTGCGAAAATAAAAACTCAGTAGTCATACCATTTTTTAAAGCTTGCGTACTACTTTGCTGAATCGTTGGTCCATCAGCCAGGGGATCAGAAAATGGTAAACCAATTTCAATCATATCCACACCTGATCTCTCTAAATTTTTAATAATTGAAACTGTATCCTCCAATTTTGGAAATCCTGCCGTAAAATAAATTGATAATATTTTACCGTCCTTATATAATCTTTGATTTATCCTATTCATCACTTTAGTATTGAGTTTTTTTACTCAATTCTTTGTTTTTAAAACCTATTAATAATTAAAATAGTTAATATAGGTATTCAAATCTTTATCCCCTCTTCCAGAGAGATTTACAACTATAATATCATCTTTCTTAAATTCAATTTTATCCAAAGCAGCTAATGCATGTGCCGTTTCAATTGCAGGAATAATTCCTTCCAACTTACACAATTCTAATCCCGCCTGCATAGCTTCATCATCAGTTGCATTTAAAAAATCAGCTCTACCCGACTTAAATAAATGCGCATGTTGCGGACCCACTCCGGGATAATCAAGTCCTGCAGAAATAGAATATGGTTCGGTTATTTGTCCGTCTTTTGTTTGCATTAATAAAGTCCTGCTTCCATGAATTATACCATCTAACCCTAATAAACTTGTAGCTGCAGATCTTCCTGAATTAATTCCTTTTCCGGCTGCTTCTACAGCGACTAATTTCACCTTTTCATTATCTAAATAATGAAAAAAAGCACCGGCTGCATTTGATCCTCCACCAACACATGCAATGATATAATTTGGGTTTTCAGTACCTTCTTTCTCCTTTAATTGTTTTTTCATCTCTTCGGAAATTACCGATTGAAATCTCGCAACCATATCTGGATATGGATGAGGTCCAACTACAGAACCTATAATATAAAAAGTTTCTTCCGGATTATTGATCCAATCCCTTATTGCTTCGTTTGTAGCATCTTTTAGAGTTTTACTGCCTGAAATAGCAGAAATTACTGTAGCACCCAACATTTTCATACGAGCAACATTTGGTGCCTGACGAGCGATATCAATTTCTCCCATAAATACAACACATTGCAATCCCATCAAAGCGCAAACTGTAGCAGTAGCAACACCGTGCTGACCAGCGCCTGTTTCAGCAATAATTCGTTTTTTACCCAAACGTTTTGCCATTAATATCTGACCAATGGTATTGTTTATTTTATGAGCTCCCGTATGATTTAGATCCTCTCTTTTTAAATAGATCTTTGTTTGATATTTTTTTGATAAACGTTTTGCAAAATATAAAGGCGAAGGCCTACCAACATAATCTTTAAGAAGTTGATTAAATTCATTTTGAAAAGAATCTTCTTGTATTACTTTTAAATATCTTAGCCGTAATTCTTCAACATTGGAATACAACATTTCAGGAACAAATGCACCACCGAATTCACCGTAATATCCTTTTTTATCTGCGTGATATGAATTTTTCATATTTTTAAATCTTGA